>NZ_CP029002.1:311492-622985 GCF_003073375.1 Lysinibacillus sp. 2017 | reverse complement strand
GAATATAATAATTATTTTAGAAATCATGACAAAAAATGGACATTTCCAAGTGGATTTTATAAACTTACATACATGACCTAATCAACAAAATTCATTTACTACTTTATTACTTACAAATTCGAAGAGGTGAACTCATGATAAAAAAACAGCTAGCTACGATGCTTTTTTTCATTTTATGCTTAGCACTTCCTTTTAGCGTATTTGCATCGCCATTAGATGAGGCGAAGCAGATCGTAAAGGAAAATTATGTTGGTGATGTTGAGGGGACGATCAATAACGCAACGACTATTCCTGAGCTAATGAATATGCTCGATCCGTACTCAACCTATTTTACAGCAGACGAATTTAATTCCTTTTTAAATGCAGTCGACTTAACTTCAGTAGGCATTGGGATTGTCATTGAAAAAGTGGACAGTGGCATTAAAATTACGGACTTAATCGACGGAGGTAGCGCAAAAAATGGTGGTTTGAAAACGGGCGATATTATTACAGCGGTGGATGGTACATCTACAACCGCTTTAACACTCGATCAAGCTTCTTCTCGTATTACAGGGAAAGAAAACACGTCTGTGACATTAACCATTTTACACGAAGATGGTTCTATCTTAACGAAAACGTTAACACGTAAAGCTTTTTCTTTACCGAATAGCTCTTCGAAATTACTTTACGGAAATGTAGGTTACATTTCACTTAGCTCTTTTTCAAATGATGCAACTAGCTTACTGTCAAAAGCCGTTCAACAATTGAAAAATCAAGGAGCGACTTCGTTTATTTTAGATTTACAAAATAACGGTGGTGGTTATGTAACCGCTTCTGAGCAAATTATCGGCATGTTCCCCAATGCTAAAAATGCTTACAAATTAAAAGAAGCTACTGGCACAACAATCGTTCATGCCTTAAAGCAATCGACAACCTTCCCTGAAAATACGAAGGTATTAGTTAACAAATCAAGCGCAAGTGCCTCTGAAATGACTGCTGCGGCGTTACTAGATCAAAAGGCGGCAACCTTATACGGACAAACGACGTATGGTAAAGGTGCGATGCAAGCATTTTATGAACTGGAAGATGGAAGCTATTTAAAATTAACAGTCGGTCATTTTTACGGTCCGAATGGTACAGAAATTAACCATATCGGTGTAAATCCTAATGTAAAAACAACAGCAAACCCTTTATATCAAGCACATTTTGATGCGATTGCAGCAGGACTTTCAAATTCAAAAGAGCTAGCTAGTTTGAAAAATGTCGCTTTAACTAAAACTTTTACAATTACCTTTTCAAAACAGCTCGCTGCAAGTATCGACCCACATTCTGTTCAATTAATTGAACTTGGAAGTAATGCAGTGGAAGCTACGGTGAAACAAGATGGGCAAAAGCTACTGGTTACACCTAAAGATACGTTAACAGCTGGAAAAGAATATATGCTTGTTATTCAACCTCGTATTAAAAATAGTACGGGTAAATCATTAAAACAAGGTGCATACTTGCACATCACTACTGTTTCGAAATAAAGTTAAAAAAGAGAATGGGTCTTCTAATTTAGAGGCTATTCAAGGATAATCATATGGAGGGTTCTTCGCACGCAAGCCGCACAGCCATGTTGCACATGTCTGTACGACTCGCCTTTGTGCTACGTGAAAGACCCGCCAATACAAAGGCATATTCCACTACATTTACTCGTATTCACGTGGGGCGCTTACAGTGGTAGGCGCCCTTTTTCGTATTTGGAGAATCTTTTTATAAAATAGGTAAAGTCATAGTAAATTAGCTCTTTATTAAAGTGGTTATTCAGGTGTACCATTTTGGCGGGCAAAGCACAAATTCACAAAGTCACTTTGCAGTGTCTCTGCGAATTTTCTTCGTGCTTTGTGTAATGCTCGCCAATACAACGTGTAATCCACTATACTTACTCGTATTCACGTGGGGCGCTTACAGTGGTAGGCGCCCTTTTTCGTATTCGGAGAATCTTTCTTATAAACTAGGCAAAGTCACAGTAAATTAGCTCTTTATTAAAGTAGTTATTCAGGTGTACCGTTTTGGCGGGCAAAGCACAAATTCACAAAGCCACTTTGCAGTGTCTCTGCGAATTTTCTTCGTGCTTGGTTAAGGCCCGCCAATACAAACGTGTAATCCACTATACTTACTCGTATTCACGTGGGGCGCTTACAGTGGTAGGCGCCCTTTTTCGTATTTGGAGAATCTTTCTTATAAGGGTGGGAAAGCTATTCGTACGGGTGTTTCTATTTAAAATTAACATGATCAATCATAAAAATATATTGCAAATACCTTAAAAAGAGTGGCTAGAATAAATAGCTAGCCATCCATTCATAAAAAGCAAAACCGTGATGATTGCTTATCCTAAAATATTCAATCGGTGCACTTTATTAGAAATCGGTGCCTGCCACTGCAAGCACCGCACCTTATTAGAGAAAATTTAGTGGACTGTGCTTTGATATGGTGGGCATAGCCCAAGGCGCAAAGAAGAGTCGCATAGACATGTGCAACATGGCTTTGGGACTCTGGGCGCCCAGCCCGCCATAACCCAATACACTTTAATAGAATCCTTATTAGAAGAAGTTTAGCTATGCATTACCTTTCCATCAATATATTCATCGGTGCCCTTTATTAGAAATCGGCGCCTTTTTTAGCGCCGCACCTTTTGAGAGAAGGTTTGATGGACTACGCTTTGATTGGTGGGCCTAACACGTAGCACAAAGATGAGTCGTACAGATTTGTGCAACAAAGCTGTGCTGCTCATGTGCTGCGCCCAACAAAACACGATACCCTTTATTAGAATCCTTATTAGATGATGGTTAGCTTTGACAATCCCTTTGCATCATTATATTTAATGGGTGCACTTTATTAGAAATCGGCGCCTTTTTTAGCGCCGCACCTTATGAAAGAAGGTTTGATGGACTACGTTTTGATTGGTGGGCCTAACATGTAGCACAAAGATGAGTCGTGCAGATTTGTGCAACAAAGCTGTGCTGCTCATGTGCTGCGCCCACCAAAACACGATACCCTTTATTAGAATCCTTATTAGATGATGATTAGCTATGACTCTCGCCTCAATAAATATAATGAACTAATAAAAAAGACTAGAAATAGGTCATATCATCTGACCCGTTTCTAGTCTTTTCATGTTCACAAGCTATGGATTTTATTGATGAACTAAATTGCGTTCTTCAGCAAAATAAATCATACTAATTTCTTTTGCTAATTGTTGTGGAGCTGTTTTTTTCGTTAATAGCTTCGTTAACGTTAAACGTTCCATCGAACCAACTAAACTCTCGGCAAGCACATTTTTATCAACACGTTGCACGATTGGATAGTCTTTCAAATCATTCGAAATCACATTTTCTATTTTGGAAACAAGCAATTGTTTCACTACAGAAGATTGACTCGATTCATAAAAACCGATTTTTGTTAAGTTTGGATTTTCTACAAAGTATTCAAAAATTTGATTTAAATTTTCCTGGATGGCTTCTTTTGCTTTTGGTTCACTAGATTGTTCATTTTTTGATTTTGCAAAAATTTCAATCAATTCATTTTGGAACTTTTCATTCAAATCATTATATAACGTTTCTTTACTCTGGAAGTACAAATAGAATGTTGGTTGTGTTAAATCTGCTGATTTTACGATATCACTAATTTTCGTTTGATGAAATCCGTGAATTGAAAACAATTCAACTGCCTTTTCTAATAATAACTTTTTACTCTTTTCTCCACTTGAATTTACTCGACGTCCTCTTGCCATACTTCTCCACCCTATCTCTATTTTAGATGTTTAGTACTCTGTAATTACCAATTATTTCACACTCATTATATATTAATTTTTTCTCAAAATAAAGGTTTCTGTCATAAAAATAACATTTTACCTTATTTTTGGTAGTTTGATTATATTACTATAGAGTAATATTTATTTTTATTTTTCATATGACCAATTTGTTTAATATCAACTATTACTAATAATAGTTTGCAAGTCTATTATTATTGTACCTATTATTATTGTTAAAAAATTGCTAAAATAACAAGAGAATGAAGGGAGTGTGAAATTTTGATAAAAAAAATAGTCGTTTTTGCAATTGCTATGCTCGTAACGATGTCCATCACAACGCAAACAACGTCTCATGCCAATGATATAAAGGGCCATCCTTTGGCTGAAGGGCTTACATACTGGGCCGATTTAAATGTAATTCGTCCAGATGCAAAGGGCAATTACAATCCGAATCGTGCAGTAACTCGTGGAGAATTTGCTTCTTATTTATCTCGAGCATTTGATTTACCAGCATCGAATTCGATGACATTTAAAGATTTAAAAGCTGATGAAGAGCGTACAAACGAAATTCAAGCAGCTGCTGGGGCAAGCATTTTAAGCGGTTATCCAGATGGTACTTTCCGTCCAAATGATAAAATTACACGCGAACAAATGGCTGCATTATTACAGCGTGCACTTGTATATTCTAAGATTCCTCTAAACGGTGCCCCACTAACATTTAAAGACAATGATAAAATTCGTAGTGAATTTAAATCTGCTGTTGCGACAAATGTTTATTACAATATTATTGCGGGATCCTTAACAGCAAAGGGTATTTATTTTGAACCAAAAAGCTCTGCAACAATCGCACAAGCCGCTGCATTTTTATATCGAATGGACACAACAATCGATAAATATAATGCAGAACAAAATAATGAAACACCTGTTACACCACCAGTATCAAATCCGTCAAATTATTACATCGGTAAAATTTCAAATGGTGTCGTAACAAAAAATCCAACTATCTACTATAATTATGAGCAAGCAGCGGCTGCACAAAAAGCAGCTTCACTAAACCTTATATTTAAAGGCGATAAAATTATTCAAATGCCAGCAGGTTTAGCATCTGCTGCTGATACAACAGCAAATACGACAACGATTTACGCTGACTCTAGCTTCAAAACAGCTTTAACATACGCTGCTGAGGGCAATGAATTTAAATACTATTCTAGTAACGATAAGTACGCCATCGTTCGCTTAGCCGATACGAAAGGCTATGCAAAAATCGATGAAGTGACATTAACTCCTTCAAGTTTACTCAAAGGGGAAAACTATTATTATGTTGCTGGTGGTTATTTAACACATAAACTCTATAACCATATAACAGAAAAATATATTGGCGAATATGTCGTTAGTGCGGCACCAGCCTTTATGAAACCCGGAGTCAACTATTACAGTCAAGATGGTGTGAACTTCTATAGCGACTTCCTATTAACAAATAAAGTCGGCACCAATTATTCGTACTTCCAATTCGCATCGGTTCGTCAGCCATCAAACTATACAGCTGAAGAATTAGATCACATCATTACAACAATGCTTGAGGAACGCCAGCAATTGGGCGGTAATTATAAAAATGCTCCAATTGATTCTCGTTTAATCGGTATGGGTACCTTACTGAAACAAGTAGAAGCTAGCCATCATGTGAATGCGCTCTTCATATTAGCTGCGGCTATGCATGAAAGTGACTACGGCATTAGTACAAACTCAATGCAGAAAAACAATATTTTCGGTATTAAAGTTTATGATGCCAACACAGCACTAGGTACATCCTTTGCTTCACGTGATGATAGTGTTATGGCATTCTTAAACCAATATGTGAACCTTAACTATGTACCTCAATCAGGAGGATATGCAAAAGGCGCTGCTCCAGGTAATAAAACATCTGGTCTGAATGTTCACTATGCATCCGATCCTTTCTGGGGTAGTAAAATTGCGGGTCATATGTACCGTCTAGACAACCGCTTTGGTAAAAAGGATTACAACCAAGCTAACTTAGCGTTCGTCGTAAATAACGGTGACTTAGTCAATACGCGTGCAGAAGCTACAACAAACTCTGAAAAAGTATTTACGTACAAAGCTAAAAATGTTGGAGAAACGAATTCATTCGGTTATCCTGTCGTAATTACTGAAGAAACAACAGGCTCAGATGGCTATGTTTGGTACAAGCTATTATCAGACGCCAACCCACCTAGCGAGTATGTTTGGGTACGTTCAGATTTAGTACAGAAATTTACAGCGAATTAACGATTCATTAAATCCTATCTATTTTACATTTGTAAAATTAGATGGGATTTTTTTGTTGCACTTGTCTTTCTTCTAATATAGTGGGATACGGTGTACCAGTTGGGCGGCTAAGCACCAAGGCGCCTGTCCTTTTATATGGGGGATTCCTTTTATAAGGTTAGTAAAGCTACTGGTGAAGTAATTCTTTTTTCTAATAAAGCGGGATTGGGGTTAGTCATTTGGCTGGCGCAGCACACATTCACAAAGCCTCAATGCAGAGTCTTTGCAAATGTTCTTTGTGCTGTGTGTAAGGCCAGCCAATACAAGGTGTATCTCTTTAAAACTTTTTTAAAGACGGATTGGCGCTATGCTATCGCAAGGCGCCTGTCTTTTTATATGGAGAATTCCTTTTATAAGGTTAGTAAAGCTACTGGTGCAGTAATTCTTTTTCTAATAAAGCGGGATTGGGGATTGTCATTTGCTGGCGCAGCACACATTCACAAAGCCTCTATGCAGAGTCTTTGCAAATGTTCTTTGTGCTGTGTGTAAGGGCCAGCCAATACAAGGTGTATCTCTTTAAAACTTTTTTAAAGACAGATTGGCGCTATGCTATCGCAAGGCGCCTGTTTTCTTATATTGCGAATTCCTTTTATATGAAGCTACTGTCTAAGTAATTCTTTTGGGTGTATCGTTTGAGCGGCTAAGCACAAAGTCACCTAGATCCGTTGCACGAATCTAAGCGACTTTTCTTCGTGCTTTGTGTAAGGCCGCCCATATTAAGTGTATCTTTTCATACCTTTTTAAATCAGGAAGGCGCTGTGCTATCGCAAGGCGCCTGTCTTTTTATATGGAGAATTCCTTTTATAAGGTTAGTAAAGCTACTGGTGAAGTAATTCTTTTTTCTAATAAAGCGAGATTGGGGTTAGTCATTTGGCTGGCGCAGCACACATTCACAAAGCCTCTATGCAGAGTCTTTGCAAATGTTCTTTGTGCTGTGTGTAAGGCCAGCCAATACAAGGTGTATCTCTTAAAAATTTTTTAAAGACGGATTGGCGTACAAATGTCAATTAATCTATGTACAAAAACGCTCACTTAACTGTGTATAAAATTACTCACTTTCTGGAGCTAAATGGTTTTTCAAACGATAAGAATTACCGATGATTGTTACAACCGTTGCGTGATGTAAAATGCGATCTAAAATCGCATTGGCTAACTTAGGCTCCTGAAACACTTCGTCCCAAGATTTAAAGTTAGCGTTTGTTGTAAAGATTGTGCTTCGTTTTTCATAACGCATATCGATTAACTGGAAGAAGAGTTTTGCATCCTCCGGATCAATGGGTAAATAACCAATTTCATCGATAATAAGTAACCTATATTTTGTGTAATGCTTCAAGCGGCTCTCTAGACGATTCTCTAGGCGAGCCCTTTTTAAGTTCTGAATCAAATCATGACATTTTATAAAATACGTACTTGTACGTTTTTTTGCAGCCGCAATCCCGATAGCGGAGGCTAAATGGGTCTTACCCACACCACTAGGGCCTAAAAATACGATGTTTTCATTACTCTCAATAAAACGTAATGTAAGAAAATCATGAATCTGTTGCGGGTTGATTGACGGTTGGAAGTCGAAATCATAGTCCTTTATCTCTTTTAGATTTGGGAAGGCACCCACTTTTACCATCGCATGAATCATATTGTGTTCACGTAAATCAATTTCATAATTTGTTAATTTAATCAACGTATCGATAAATGACATTTGATTGTGGATGCCGAAGTCCACGACTTCATCTAAATGTGTAACCATTTGTTTTAATTTTAAATACTCTAAGTTCTTCAAAAGTTGCTGATAATTTGTTTGCTGTATCATGTGTCATACACCTCTCCAATAGCTTTTAGATTGTTTTTCGCTAAAGTATCAATGTCTGGATAACGAGGTGCAGAAATTTGCAAGGTTTCTTTATAATCTGAAGGACGAATATTTAATTTTCGATTCGATATAAGATGCTGTGCAATACACTCCATGTTATAATAAATCCATAATTGATCATCATGTATTTGTATCCCAACTTTTTGGCCAATGTACTTAGTGGGGACTGAATACTGGTTGGCTTTGTAGGAGACCATACTTGATGTGTTTACTTGTACAAGCTGATGCTTGATACGGTAAGAGTTCCTTATCTTTTCTGCGGGTAGCGGAAGTAGGGAGCTCTTTTCTTTTTCTAAAGCAAATACGGGTATTTTGCCTGACCCTTGATGGAAAGATTGATTCAATCGATTCATTAACTTTTCAATGAAATGATAGAGCTCTTCTAAGGTCAATTGACCTTGATATGCATGGATTTCATCAATAAATTTCATCTGTGTTTCTACTTTACCTTTTGTACGAGGACGCCGTGCTATACATGGTCGTACCTTAAAGTCAAAATCCTTCGCAAAAGCGGCGAACCTGCTATTTATTTTTCCTGAACACTGTTCTGTTCGTGCCACATCCATAATTGTTTTTGGGTTATCAGTTACGATCTCTTTTGGAACACCCCCAATTTTTTCGAATGCTTCGGTTAAAAATGAGAACAAAACATCTTGTGTTTTACTCAATGTCAGAGTAAATATACGGAATCTTGAATACCCTAGAACCAGCGCACCTACGTTTACCTCTACTTTTTCACCATCACTTGTCTCAAAAGGAATGCTTTCCTTCCAATCAAACTGTGCCTGTTGACCTGGTGGTGTTTCAAATCTTGTCGTACCTTTCGGTGAGGGAATACGCATTTGATCTGTAAAATAAGCTGCGAATTCGGGTGTCTTTGCGATATAGCGACGGAATGTAGAAGCACCACATTCTAAACCGTGATTGTCTTTTAAATATTGCCAAAGTATACGGCGGTAATAAAACACCTGCTTTGAATCCTCCGACAGTAGTGCAGCGATTACCTCATAATAATCATCTAAAATAGATGCCTTTTCTTTTGTTTCTTTTGGTGTAAATCCATTTAGGTACTTATCAACTGTACGTCGATCCACACCCATTTCTCTAGCCAACTGGCTTTTGTTAATTTTCATTTTTAAATTCTCCATTAACTGTTTGAATTTTGGTAAGTCTGAAAGACTATTAATTTCAAAATTCGTTTGAACATCTAGCGTTATGTACATACTAATCACCTCATGATTAGTATGCTAGAAAGTGAGGCAAAAGTGTACATCTTTAAGTGAGTGCGATTGTACATGAACATCGTAGCATTTGTATTGGCGCTATGCTATCGCAAGGCGCCTGTTTTCTTATATCGCAAATTCCCTTTATAAGGTTAGTAAAGCTACTGGTGAAGTAATTCTTTTTTCTAATGGCTCTGTTAAATTTTATTGTTGTTTTTCCATCTGTACAAAACAGGGTATAAAAATGTTCCCAAGAAAAGGCACGAAACGTTGTTAAATCAACGTTTCGTGCCTTTTTAAACTGTCCCCGAACTTTTATTTTGGAACGTTATAATAAAATGAATAGTTTATTCAACGTGTAAATCTCCTATATATTCTGCAAAGTTGCCATTTGAAGTAAATTCGACTTCAAGAATGTATTCACCCTTTTCAGTAGGGACAGCAAAAGAATGTATTTCTTCTAACATACTGGATTCTATTTCACTTTCATATAATAATTGTTTATCACCATTTTTAGTTCCTGAAATTTTGATTTTAATATCAGTATATTGCCCTTCATCTTCAATGCTATCTTCAAATGTAATTTTTAAAATTTGTCCACTACTTACAACAATTTTTTCAGATTTGCTTAATAGCGATTCAATATCATTTTCTTTCAAAGAAGTCGTATCTCCCTGTGTATTCCATCCTATTTGAGAGGGCTGTAAATTATATTTTGACTTATTTACTTCTAATTTAGTAATAGGGTGTCCAACACTATAATTTTCAGCAAAACAACCTGATAAACAAACAATTGCAAAGCATAAATAGATTAATTTTTTCAATATTTCTTCACCTCGTCTTTTGTAGATTAAATTCGATATGAACTTTAGTATTCCTTTGAAGTTATCATAAAATTGAACTCATTAAGGATAATTAGTAAATTATATGCAGCACTTTTGCTAAAACACTCCCAAAGCGATGTTTGGTAACTTTAATTCGTCTAATACTGTAAGTCCTCGCAGTCAGGTGAAAGCCCTAATAGTCAAATGAGCATTACAGATTGAATTTCGATAAACGTATTGGGGATAGTCATTTGGCTGACGCAGCACACATTCACAAGCCTCTATGCAGAGTCTTTGCAAATGTTCTTTGTGCTGTGTGTAAGGCCAGCCAATACAAGGTGTATCTCTTAAAAATTTTTTAAAAACGGATTGGCGCTATGCTATCGCAAGGCGCCTGTTTTCTTATATCGCGAATCATTTTATATGAAGCTACGGCACCTGCCCTTTTATATGGAGAATCATTTTAATATAGATTTAATCATCAATTTATATTAAAAGTAAAACCATGATAATCTCTTTTCCACAAATCTAATGGATTCGCTTTATTCCAAAAATGGCGCCTTTGCTTGCAACAGCGCCTCCCTTTTAAAAGACATTTAATGGACTGTCTGTGATTGGGGGGCCTAGCACAAGGCGCAAAGAAGAGTCGTACAGATATGTGCAACATATCTTTGCGACTCTGGGCGCCCAGCCCACCTAAACCTGAAACACTTTCAAACAACTATGTTAGAAAACGATTAACTCTGATAATTCACTTCCCCCCTCCAAGTCTAATGGATTCGCTTTATTCCAAGATTGGCGCCTTTGCTTGCAACAGCGCCCCCCTTTTTTAAAAGACATTTAATGGACTATGCTGTGATTGACGGGCCTAGCATACCGCAACAGTATCAGTAGTAGGGACACGTACCACGTGACCCTGCTGCTGATATGCGGTAAGCCCGTCAAATTACCATACACTTCCTTAGCCCCTATGTTAGAAAACCATTAACTCTGATAATTCACTTCCCCCCTCCAAATCTAATGGATTCGCTTTAATCCAAGAATGGCGCCTTTGCTTGCAACAGCGCCTCACTTTTTTAAAAGATATTTAATGGACTGTGCTGTGATTGACGGGCCTAGCATACCGCAACAGTATCAGTAGTAGGGACACGTACCACGTGACCCTGCTGCTGATATGCGGTAAGCCCGTCAAAACCCCATACCCTTCCCTAACCCCCATATTTAAAAGACAAATACCTACCTATACAAAAAAAACCACCAGCTTCAATTAAGAAGCTAGCAGTTTGGTTAGATTATGATTATTGATTAGTTGTTTTCAGCGCGTGTGATAAATGTTGCTAAATCTACTAATTTCACGTTGTTATTAACACCAAATTCACCATTACCAAGACCAATTGTAATGCCATTTGAAGCTAATGTTGCAATATCATTATGTGCCCAGTGAGTAGATGGAGCATCGGTGAAGTTTACTGCCGATTGTTGTTGCTCTAATTTAAATGCAGCTACTAACACTTTTGCCATTTGAGCACGTGTTAATGGAGAGGCTGGATTGAATTTACCGTTTTCATCACCTGAAAATACGCCAATTTCATATAAGGCTTTTGCAGCACCTGCATGTTTTGAAGTTGATTTCACATCTGGGAATACTGAAGTTGTATCTGATGTATCAAGACCTAAAGCTTTAGCTAATTGAAGTGCTACCTCGCCGCGAGAAGCATATACGCTAAAGTCGATTGCTGAATCCTTAACTTCTGCATTGTCTACTGCTGCGACAACTGTACCACTGTTGAAGCTTGCGA
Organism: Lysinibacillus sp. 2017; assembly: GCF_003073375.1. Classification (NCBI taxonomy): domain Bacteria; kingdom Bacillati; phylum Bacillota; class Bacilli; order Caryophanales; family Bacillaceae; genus Lysinibacillus; species Lysinibacillus sp. 2017. The sequence goes on along the minus strand of NZ_CP029002.1, from coordinate 611,175 downwards.
TACGTTTTGCCCCTACATATTTAGGTGACCAGTAAGAAGTGTTTAAGCTTGCAACCGTAACACCTGTGCTTACACCCGCATGGATGAATTTAGAACCGCCAAGTGAAATACCAACATGTGATACGCCACTACCAGATGTACTAAAGAACACTAAATCCCCTGCTTTTAAGTTGGCCTTCGAAACGGCTGTACCTTGTTTGTATTGTGCTGCAGATGTACGATTTAACGTATACCCCAGTTTATTAAATACTAATTTAGTAAAACCTGAGCAATCCAGTCCGCGTGCTGTTGTTCCTCCGTATACGTATGGAACACCGATATAGTTTGAAGCTGTTGCTGTTAATTGAGCAACTGAAGCTGCTTCTGCTGTATTTGTATCCGTCGTTACGCCTGTGAAAATCATAAAGGCCGCAAAGATCGGTAATAAAATTCGTTTTTTCAAGTTAGTTGAAACTCCCTTCAAATAGGTCTCCCAGAAACAATGAGAATAAACAGATGCTTTTTTTCTAATGTGGTTCTGTTTATTTAACCTATAAATAGGGTAACATATATTGTTGCAGTATAACTTTTCACTTATGTGACAGATACAATGAAATGGCTAAAAAAACAGAAAACACCAAATTTACTACATAAAGTAGAAAAATGGCGTTTAAAGTAGAGTATTTTTATATTCTGGTTTTGATGTGTAATACTACTGTAATATAACAAACTAGTATCTTCCAAATTATTTACTAGAAAAGTCCTGAACTAGATAATATTTTCCATTTTTAGCTTTTTCGATGCCGATGCCCATATGCGTATAGCTACTTTTCAGGATATTGGCGCGATGCTTCGGAGACTCCATCCAAGCAGTGACTGTTTCTTCTGGCGCTGTAAAATTACGCGCGATGTTTTCGCCAAAGCTCGTATACTCATAATCAAATAGTGTCGCTAAATCCCAAGGGTTGCCATAAAATGGAGAGTAATGGTCAAAGTAATTACGTTTCACCATATCCTTCGCTTTAATAATCGCAATTTGTGTTAACTGTGGATCAAGCTCCAGTTTTGCTAAATTATTTTTTACGCGAATGTCATTTACTAACACTAGAATTTTATTTTCCCACTCTTTATAAGCATTTACCGTCGAAATGTAATCCTTTTGTAAATAGTCGTAGGCAACTTCTAATTTTTCAACTTGTCCTTTAAATGCCATACCGCGCTTTGCTAACAGAGCAATTTGTGCACGTGTTACATATTGGTTTGGCTCAAAAGTAGTTGCAGTGAAGCCCTTGATAATTTCTACATCCGCTAACGATTCAATATAAGCTTTTGCCCAGAAGTTACTCGCTAAATCCTTGAACGCAGATTTGTTTTGATTGTCTACTTCCACCCCATAAGCAAGGGCGATAATTTTAGAAATTTCCGAGCGTTTTAAAGGCGCGTTTGGATAAAAGTAAGTTCCATCAGCAATAACCCCGATTTCCGCCAATTTACTAATCACTTTATAATAAGGATGTGTTTCATTTACATCTTGAAATTTCGGTTTGTAATCGGTTGTTAAGTCGATGCCCATTGTTCGAGCAATAATGACAACCGCTTCCCCACGTGTTGTGAATTGATTTGGCTTAAATGTGCCGTCTTCATAACCTTTCATATACCCGTAATTCACTAAGTCATAAATGGTTGAAGCCGCCCAATGTGTGCTCGTTAAATCTTTAAAAACTGGAGTCGTTGCTGCTGCCTCTGCAACAGAAGGAGCTGGTTGCATGAGTAATGCAATCATGGATCCTGCTATTAAAATTCGTTTCATCTACAACCTCTCCTTTCCACTAACCCTAACAAGTGATTGGTCGCTTACTATGTATGTCTATTTTACATGAACCCTTACTTATTCCCAATGAAAAGCAAAGCATTCTTTAAAACAGAAAAATAAGCCTCTTGCTATAAACTTAGCAAAAGGCGTTTAGTCATTCGATTTTAAAAAGGAGTGTCCATTAAGACACTCCTTCCATACTATCAAATTATTACAGGAACACAAGTAGTTATTCCTATAAATTTAATTCATTTACTGCGCTTTGTAAGCGATCATAATTGGACACAAGATCTTTTTGTTCTTCTGTTAGTTTTTGATACGCTTTTAATGCTGATTTGGCTTTTGATGCATATGTTTTAGCGGATGGATCAATCGTTTCGATTTGAGTGATGACTTTTTTAACAGCCTTCATATCTTTTTCAGCTTGCTTTAACTTATCATAGTTCGTTACTTGTTTTTTCAAGCTTGACGGTATTTCTTTATAAGCTGCTAAAGCTCTTTCGATGTCTACAAAATACGTGCTCGATTTTGATGATAATGTCGCGATAATGCTAATAATATTTTGCGATTCATCTACATTTAATTGAGCCTCTTGTAATTTGTAGTAATTCGTAACTTTTAATTTTTCATCTTGTGATAATTTATCGTATGACAGCTTAGCTGCTGCTAGATTTCCTTGATAGTAACGGTCATTTGGCTTTAATTTTTCGATCAAATCGTAGACATGCGTTACATTTGAAAGGTTCGAATATTTTTCTATGTTCGTAATATACGATCTTTGTTTGTCATCTAATTTTTGTAACGATGTATTTACTTTTGCAAATTGCTTACTTAAATTGTTTTTCGGATTCGTTAAGCCTTCAATTTCCGTAATGACTTTTTCAACCGGCTTAACGTATTTTTCCTGTGCTTTTAGTTCAGCCTCTAACGTCACCGCTTTTTTATTAGCAGAGCTTAACGCTTTAAAAGCTACACGGGCCTCTTTTACCTTCGTAATAAATTGAGTTGGTTCTGTTGAGCCAAGTGCTTGAATCAGCTGATCTACCTTTTGACCACCTAAAACATTTAACTCATGATTTTCTAAAACCGATAAATTTGAAATTTGTGCTTTGTATTCTGGTGATAAGTCATCATATAGTGCACGTGCAGCCTTCACATCCGCTACAAATGTTTTGCTTGAAGCTTTCACAGAATTAATCGCATCTGCTACTTTATAAATTGTACGTAATTCGCCTGTGAATTTTTCCACATTTAATAGTAAACCACGCTCAGTTATCGATAGCTTATCATATGCTTTTTCCGCACTTTTAAATTTCGATAAAAACGTCTTAGCATTTGATGGATCTAGTTTTAAGATGTCATCATCTAATTTCAAGACCGGTTTTACTGCTTTTTCATGTGTTGTTAAGTCTTTAATATTCGTTACAAGCTTTTTCTGAGTAGCATCTAACGCATTATAAGCTGCGCGTGCTGCCGTTAGTTTGGCAATATATTGTTCCGCATTCGGTACGGCTTCATTAATAAGTGCGACTACTTTTTCAGCAAGTACACGGTTATCTTCCGCTTCTGTTAATTTTGAAGCGTTATGCACTAACGCTTTTTCATCGGCAGATAAAGCATCATATTCTGAACGAAGCTTCGATAAATCCGCATCAAATGTTTTTGACCCGACTTTTAATTTTTCGATTCGGGCGATCAAATCTGCCGCCTTATAAACATCTTGTAGCTTTTTATAGTTATACACATCATCTTTTTGCTTTTGCGTTAAGTTTTGATACGCCTTTTCAGCAGCCACTACTTTTGAAGCAAAGTTTTTATCTTTGTTTGCTGGTAACTGTTCGATTAAATTGAATACCTTTAATGTACTCTTATAATCTTTTTCAAGGTCAGTTAACGTTTTTGCGTTTGTTACATTTTTCTTTGTCGCTGAGTCGAGCGCTTTATATTGTGCAGATAAAGCTGTCAGCTGGTCCATGAACTCTTGACCTTTTTTTGTGCCTAACTGTGTGATACTGGCAATCATTGTGTCGGCGGTATCCAATACTAGTTTGAATGCATCTAGTTTTGGACCATACGTAACAAGTAATTCTTGTTTCGCTGCTAATACTTTATCGTCCGTTGTTGTTCCTTCAGCAGGTGCAGATACACCCGTTGTTAACGTTTTGAATGTCGAACTTGCCGCTTCATATTCTGTACGGAACGTTGTCGATGTTGCTTTTAATTTATTGATGTCTTGCATTAAGTTTGCGATTGGTAATAAGCTTTCAAGCGTTGTGTAATTGCTTACAGCAGATTTTAATGTGCTTGTTAAGTTGTCGTAGGCAGTTTTTGCTGATGTTGTTTTGCTCGTGAAATCCTTCGCTTCTGGTTTTAAGTTATTAATCGAGTTTATAACATTTAAAGCGGATTTATATTCTTTGTCTAAGTTTTGTAAATACGTATATTCTGAAACATACGGTTTTGCTTCTTTCGATAAAGAATTATAAAGTTCTAGAGCAGTTGCTAAATCTTCAATCTTTACATTCGTTTTTAAGCTAACAATTAAAGTATCAATTTCTTTAATGGTTGCCTGCTCGGATTTTCGTTCTTTTAAATATTCGATTAGGAAATCTTTTAATTTTTGTAAATCTTGTTTTTCAACTGTTGTAAATACATTATATGCTTCGTTTCCTAAATCAAAAGTACTTAAGTTTGTTTCTACATTCTCTACTGCTTGTGAATCACTTGATGAATAAGTAGAAAATGAAACGACATTTTTAGCTAACTCTGCAACTTTATTTAGGGCGATGATTCTTTCACTGCTTTGAACAAGCTTTTTCGGATCAATTTTTCCTTCTCCTGGCGTTGCAATCTTGTTATATTCATTATGGGCATTCGTCACATTTTTAACGAAAGTTTCGACTGTTGTCTTTTTCGTAGCTGGCGTACTAGTTCCCATTTTTGCAAATGGCTCAGTTGAGATCGCTTGAATTTGCTTTTCGACTGTAGCCGACGTTGTAACTGCTGATTTCCAACTGTCTAATTCAGCCTTTACATCTGTCAAAATATAATTTGATTTTGAGTTATTATAGTCGTTTACGATAGTAGGAATTTGATTGACCGTTACCGTTGGATCTTCCACTCGCCCCTCCAGTTCTTTAACCTCTTTGATGATTGCTTCGATTGCAACTAGTCTTGTTAAATTGTAGACAAGGGGTTGTTGATTTTCTTGAGTTAATGCTGTGAAATCCTTTCTTGCATCTTCAACTTTAGTGCGATATTCCGCAGTGTTATAGGCAATTTTTGCATCGAGACCTGCAATAAGGGTAACAACTTTCTCCGCAGATAAAATGTTTTCCACGTCTTTATAATTATCTACAAATAACTTTTGATAATCCGCTAATTTTTCTACAGCTGTCCCAAGATTTTTGGCATCCTTAGTATATATCGTAGCGGAAGTATACTTCTTATTTGCGACATCTGTTTTAAATTTTTCTATATTGGACTTTAAAGTAGCTAAATCATTTAATTCAGTTTCAGCTTCTTTAATGATATCGTAAATATATTTGCTTGCTGCATCACTTATTGGAAGTCGATTATTTTTTGCTAAAGTACTCGTACTAGTAACTTTTATCGCATTTCCTGCATCCGTAACATCATCTTTATATGCTGCTATTCCTTCAGATGTTAGTTTTGCTTTATTCACAGGTAAAAGAGGCGTTGCTAAGTCTTCTAATATTTGTAACGGGGATTTTGATTGTTCTTCCGTTACCATTCCAATCCCAGTGTCTGTTTCACCTGGTATTATTTCCTCTGCCTGCACTGCTCCTGCTTGTGCGACGATTGCTGGTGTTATTAATAAACCGGCCATTAAGCCTACTTTTATATTTTTCTTCATCTTGTCACCCTTTCCATTTATGTACCCGTACATTTCCCACAAAGTTCTACCCTTACTATCGGTAAATTTCTATAATTTTCAAGTTACATAATTGTAAATTTCCAGTAAATCGGACTACTTCCCTCTTACAATAAAAAAAGAAAAGTGAGCCAAAAGTAGATACAGTTGGCTCACTCTCTATTAGTTACGTGCGTAGTATTCAACAATTCCGTTGTAAATTGATTGTGCAAAAATTTCAATATACTTATCGTCTATCAGCTTCGAACGGTCTTCGGCATTTGTTACAAAGCCTAGCTCAACTAGAACTGCCGGGATTGTTAAGCCTTTAACAACCACATAATCCGCTCGCTTCACGCCACGATTGTTCATACTGGCATTTTTGACAATTTGGTTGTTAATATTCGATGCTAACACGAAATCTTCTTTTTCATTATCATTTGATGTAACGCTATAAAATGTTTCTGTTCCTTTTGCAGACGTACTTGACGCTGCATTGGCATGAATACTAATAAACATTTCGCCGTAATTTGCTGATGCAAACTTTGTACGATCATCAAGTGATGGATACGTATCGCCTGTACGTGTTAATAATACTTTGGCGCCGTCCGCTTCAAGTTTTTGCTTCACCAATTGTGTTACTTTGAAAACAATTGATTTTTCAACAGCTTGTCCACTTACCGCACCTGGGTCTTTCCCACCATGACCTGGATCAATTACGATAATGCGATCTTTTACCGCAGTACCCGTTGTATTTTTTAAACGTAAATAACGCTTATCGACATAACCAATCGTACCTTCATAGTTCACTTCAACCCAGTAACCATTTTGAGAAAGGACATTCACAACTGTGCCACGATTAATTTTCCCCAGTGAGTTTGAGCTCGCAGAATTTTGCTCACGGATGTTTAAATTATTAACTGTCGCAATTCCAATCGTTGCCGCTTCCATCACAGGTACTTCAATTGTCGGTTGTTCAGCTGGTTTTTCAGCTTCTATTGGTAATGCTGGCTGTTCAGTTGGAGTTTCTGTCTCAACAGGTGCTGGTGTCCGCTCCTCTGTTGGATTTTGCTCGACCGGCTTTTCTTCTACAGGTTTTTCAGCTTCTTGTTGAAGCTGTTCCTCTGTTTTTGTATATTCCTTCGCAACGAAAGCGAACTGACCGTTGTAAGCAACTTTCAACCAATAGCCTTGATCCTCAAATACTGGTAACTCCTTACCTGCATTGACTTTCCCCAAGATATTCGATTGGTTTTCGCTTTTCGCAGTTGAACGTATATTTAAACCGTCCACCGCTACAAATACTTTTCCAATTGCTTCTTTCTCAATGGGTTTGACTACAGCCACTGGTGCTGCTGGTTGTTCTGGTAATTTCAAACGATATTTTTGTGACTGAGCACGCGCTGCAAATGATGAAAACTGTGCACGTGTCACAGGATCCTTCGCGCTGTATTTAATATCTTTCCCTATTAATGTCCCGCTTGTGATGCCATTATAATAAATGGCTGAAATGTATTTATAATAAGGATCACTTTTGGCTACATCAGGAAATGGCAATGCTAAATTTGCTGTTTTTTCAACATCCAAATTAAACGCCTTTGTTAAAACAACCGCCATTTCATTACGAGACAGCGCAATCTTCGGTTCAAATTTTCCTTTAGCGTATTCATTCATATACCCTAGCTGTACCGCGCGTTCAATATAGCCAGATAATGTTGCGTTTGTTTTCAAATCGATATCTGAAAACGATGATTTTTGAACAACTAATGGTGTTTGCCCCATTGCCACAACAACCATTTTAGCTGCTTGTCCACGGGTAATTTGTTCATTTGCTTTAAAATAACGTTTACCATTTTCAATCGAGCCTTCTAAAACGCCAAGCTCTACTAAATGCATAATTTCACCGTACGCTGGGTGCGATGAAGAAAGATCGGTAAACGTAATTTTTGCTGCTTGTGTGCTTTGTGCTGTGATAACCGAAAAGACAAGTACCATGATCATAAAGCTGATTTTTCTAATAAACACGTTGTGATCCTCCCTCAGCTGATAGTTATCTTCCATTTTAACAAAAATTGTACAAATAATACATAAATTTCAGACATATTCCTCTTTTATTCTATAAATTCTTGTTTTTTTCTTAATAGATATAGCTAATCTTGTTTTAATATAAAGACTAAGGAAGTGTACGTGGTTTGGTGAGCTTACCGCATATCAGCAGCAGGGTCACGTGGTACGTGTCCCTACTACTAATACTGTTGCGGTATGCTACGCCCGCCAATCACAGCGTAGTCCACCAAACTTTCTCTCATAAAGTGCGGCGCTAAAAAAAGGCGCCGTTTTCTTATAATAGGCACCGATTAAATATATTGATACACAGGCATTGTCACAGTTATATTTTTATAGATGCATTATTAATTCAAAGAAGCCTAAGATAATCATTCTATTTTGAACACGCTATAATGCTGTTTTTCTATAAATAGAACAAACTATGATAATCGATTTCCACCCATATAAGAAAGTTCCTCTAAATACGAAAAACAAGAACTGTGACTGTCGCTTCGCTTTCGTCACAAAACAAATGTCCCATCATTAGGAATGGGACATTTGTTTGCCTACCACTGTAAGCGCCCCCCGTGAATACGAGAAAGTTTGGTGGATACACCGTGGATTGGCGGGCATTCCACAAAGCACGAAGAAAATTCGCAGAGACACTGCAAAGTGGCTTTGTGAATTTGTGCTTTGCCCGCCAAAATAGTACACCCGAATCGTATCTTTATTAGAAGAAGATAGAACAATGCCAGTAACTATTACCAGCTATTTTAGAAATGGCTAATCCCTTTATTCCACACTAATAATCGTAAAGTCATCCGAAACAGCAGTCATCGAACGTTGTAAAAATGTTGCTAATTGACCGCGCGTTAATGTTGAAAACGGACTAAATGTCGTTGCTGTTGTACCCGTTGTAATCGAAAAATCGATCAATGTTTGGATATAACGTTTTGTATTCAAATCATTAATCGCATTGACATCGGCGAATTTTGTTGTCGTCACATTGGCAACATCTAATTCAAACGCCAGCGTTAGCATCTTAGCAATTTCAGAACGTTTTAATGTCGCATTTGGTCGGAATGTGCCGTCTGTATATCCACCAATAATCCCCATCTCATGTAGTGCAGCAATTGCGCCATAATACGGGCTAGTTGTTGCTAAATCTTTAAAGTTAGGATTGGTTACGGCAGTTTTATCCAAACCCAGTGCATTGGCGATAAATAGTGCCGCTTCCCCACGCGTCGCTGCTTTCGTTGCTTGGAAAAGGGTTTTCGTCACCCCTGACACAATCCCCTGTTCTGTTAGTTCAAGGATGGCATCAAAATGACCATCTTTTATCGTTACATCCGAATATGGATTTGTTGCCGCTGTTGCGGGTGCTTCTATTACAAACGCTGCTGTTACTGGTAAAACTAACATCGCAGTTGCAAATTTTGTTGCATTTTTACTGAATTTCATACAATCATCCTCTCATCATGCTTGGTCCTAATATATGAATTCCAGCTACTTTCATATCACTTTTTCTGAACCTACCAAATCCACTATTGTTTTTGTAAAATCTTCGTTAGGAATGTAGCAAATTCGGCGCGCGTAATACTATTATTTGGCTTAAATGTATTATCTGGATAGCCGCCTGTTAATTGATTTTGGTACACGGTTTGAATTGCTTCATATGCCCAGTGTGATGACGGCACATCTTTAAATGGAAGTGCTGTTGTGCCGGCTAAATTGTAAGCGCGTTTTAAAATCGTTGCCATTTCAGCTCGTGTTAACTTGCCATCTGGACTAAACTTACTTGCTTCACGCCCCGTAATAATACCTTTTTCCGCTACCGCAGCAATCGCATCATATGCGAAGTGTGTTGTTTTTACATCAGTAAATGTCGGTGTTTTCGTTTTTGAAATACCTAATGCGCGTGCAATGATTGTTGCGGCTTCTGCACGAGTAATCGTACTTTCAGGCTTGAATGTCCCGTTTGGATAACCCTTTGTTAATTCATGTGTGTTTAAATATTCAATCGTTGAAGCTGCCCAGTGTGTCGGTTTTAAATCCGTATAAACAGGCTCTTTGTAATTATCTTTATACACCGCTTGTAATTGATCAAAATACAATACACCTTTATTTTGGTTCGTTGCATTCGGCTCTGTTACATAAATACGATCAAATTTAATCGGTAACGGTAAGTTCTGCGGTACGGCCATTGTGACATACTTCCAGCCCGACCAATCTAATTTTCCTTGCTGTGTAAAGTCAATTGTATGCTTTTCACCGTTGCCATCAGTAATGACACCACGTAACCAATGTTTCGATGCATCCCCGTATACCCAAACCCCAATTTGCTTCGGTAAACCTTCAATTGCATTTGATGATTGCATAACGGCATAAGCTGCTTTTGTTCCTGTTTCAGCCGTTGTAAAATCATAGCTTAATTTTAATGATGATTTTCCTTCACGGTATGGTTCTGCTTGTGTTGCCCCCGCAATTGTTGCATTCGCTTTTGCCGTTGTTGAAGACCAGTTTGATAATACATCAAATGAGTCGATAACTTGTACAGCTTCTGGTGCTTTTGTTACTTGAATCGGAAACTCTGAACGAACACCGTTATAGGTTGCAATGATTTTTCCTGAACCTGCTTTCGTTGCTGTAAAACTTGCACCATTCATCGTACCAATGCCGCCTTCAACTGACCATTTCACATTTTCTGCTTGAATCGTAGCTGGGTTTAAAAATTCATCATACGCCAACGAAATTGTTGCTGTAGCTGTTGTTTCAAGAGCCATTGTGCTCGGTAAACCTTTAATTGAAAAGGCTTTTAATGTTCCAGCAGGTGCACTATTAATCACTTGTAATGTAGCCGATACACGTCTTTCGTTACCTTCAGATGGACGGTTGACTAAGCGTGGCGCTTCATCCCCAGGATTACGCACGACCATCGTTGTTGAGCCGCCACCATCTAAATTAATCGCGAATTTCGCACCCTTTGAAATTAAATACGAAGCTAAATCTGTAAGCGATGTCCCGTTACTATAGCCACTTTGACGACCATCTACTGTTACTAAAAATACTTTTTTGCCTGTCGCATCAACGGCTACTGCAGTACGGTCACTACGCGTTTTTACAAATGATGAGCTTTCAGGCATTGAAATATTCACCTTGCCGTCTTTCACAAGTAAAGGACCCGCAGCTAAAATATATTTCGCATCTTTCCATTTATCATCAATCGCTAAATCTACTTGAATCGGTGCACCCACTTCAATCGAAGCCTTTAACTGCTCGGCCGTTGCTTTATCCTGCACAGAAAGCACGAACCCATCTTCAGGAATAATTGAGTTTCCAGCTTGTCCGTATTCTGTTACGCTCGAAACTGTACCTGTAATCGAATCTCCGAAACTTAATGATTTTGTACTTTTTGATGCACCTGTTACGACAATTTCAATACCCCAGTTATTGGTGTTCGTCGATGCTTGGATCGCTGTATATAATACGTTTGTTCCAGCAGTACGTTCATTGTTAACGCGGTCGATCGCCACTTTTTGCCCTGCTACTGTAAACGATAAATCGGTTGTATAGTAATCTGCAATCGCTTCACCTGATTTAGTAATACCAAATGCAACGGGTTGCTGTGTCGGGCTGTCATTATTTTCACCTAAAATACCATAATTGACGATGACATTATTATTTACTAATAGATTCGCTGGATAGCCATTTCCGAGGAAATAAGAAGCATTTGTTGCACCAACTACTCGATGTCCTTCACCGTTATGTATTTTCGAAATGGCCGATGTTGTTTTCAGTGAATTAATCGGATCTGGCATGCCGATTTCAAGGGATGTATAGCGATTATTCAAGTCAATACTTAGTAAATTTACCGCTTCCGTTGTCGAACTAGATTGGTATTTTTCTTGTAAGTATTGAACTCCTGGTGATACCGCTTTTTCACTATTATCGATCTTTTGATCAAATGCTGCAGAACCTTCTGCTATGTAAACTGCGCCTTGTAACGCTACTAATGCCGCACTTGTGACTATTATTTTTTTGTACATGTAATTCTCTCCCATTCTATAAAAAAATAGACGTTCTCCAACGAATATATCATACTCTCACGTGAAATAGATTGAATTCTCTTAAATGAAATAAACGTAATAGAAAATTAACAAAAAAAGAGATTACCACAAAAAATCCCTGGGCAATCTCTTTGAAGAAACTTATTAAATTATCTTGTCTCTACATACACAGCTATTGGTAAGTTACTACCGCCTGCATGGATGAATTCAAGATTAATCGTATCATTATTCTTTTTAGAACGGAAAACTGGTAATTGTACATATTCTTCGCCTGGTTTTAGTGTTGGGATTAAGAAAGTTGTACCGTTCATCTTCACTGCCCCACTATAAAGACCACCACGACCTGCAATTTTCACTAATACATACTTCAGCTGACCTGTCGTATTAGCCACTGGAATATCAACTTTATACGTCATACCAAAATGTCCTGGATTTCCAACTGTTCCATTCATTGGGTCAATCGAATTTTCGGCAGTTAGGAAATTGTCTGTTTTGCCGTTTGAAATATTATAGCCAATTTGAGATTCGCCAACTGTATACTTTGGTAATGTTACTTTAATTGAAGAGCTTGGCCATACCCCGCGTGGATGTGCTGCATATTTATTGATTTCCACTACTGGCGATTGGATCGTTGTTAAATCTGCATCTTCCTCTAAGCTAATCACTGTTCGTAATGTATAGCTTGCTGTTTGACCATTCGCAGGTCGTACATCGAAATCATGTGTAAAGCCTAATAAATAATTTTCACCGATATCAAATGATTGAATTAATTTTGTTTCGCCTGGTGCAATCGTAATCGATTTTTCTTTTGCATCACGTAATGTACCTGTTAAAACGGCATCTGATAAAGGTAAGCCTACATCAAAAGTACTCCAGCTATTACTTGATGTTTGAGACATTCCTTTTGAGTTTGTAAGCTCTAACGTTGCATTAGATGTGTTTTGAATTGTAATTCCAATTTCTGCACTTTCGCCGAGCTTATTAATATGCCATGCATAAATACGTTGCTCTTTTGTTGTTGTTAAGTTTGAAACCTTATATTCTGCTAATGTTTCATATGCGCCTCGAATAATCGTTGGAATTAACTCTTCCGGATTATCACTGACAAATAACTCGCGATTGCCATCTAATGCGGCATTTTCGACTAATTGCGGTACTGGTAATGAGCCATATGATTTTTCAAGGAAGTCACTCGTCATGATGTAGTCATAAAGCGAAATATAAACCGTTTTTGTTTCCGCGATATAACGTAATGTTCCTCCATTTTTAAATGAATCCACAATGAATTTCACTGGTACATACATGTCACCTGACTGGATAAATGGTTTTTCTGCACCACTATATAATTCACCATTTACGTAAATTTTGTTACTGTTGTTCGTAAAGGTGAAGCCTATTCCTGAAATCGTTAATTCTAATCGTTCATTCGAAGTCCATGATTCATAGCTATCTTGTAAATAATCTTTAAAATATGATGATGGAATATACATACGTCCGTCTTTTGTAATAACTTGGTGGTCCATCATAATTTTTTGATTGTTCATATATAACGTATGTTTTGCTATTGGTGCTTCAATGACTGGTACTTCCACAGATGGGCTTTCTTCACCAGGATCTGGACTTTGACCGTCATTTGTTTCTTCATTTAAAATAACTTCTACTATTTTATTTTGTTGGTCCCAAAACACTTGGCCATCAGAATTTTCACTAACAAAACGCATTGGAATATATGTACGGTTTTTGTACACAATCGGTGCCACTGAAACTTGCACTTTGTTGCCATTGACTAGTGCAGTTTTCGAATCAATCGTTAATTCAACTGTTTGATTGTTTCGCACACTGCTTGCAACTTTCGTTTGTTGATTCCAGTATACTTTCGCTCCAATTGCCTCATAAAAATCACGCATTGGTAATAGTAGCGAACCTGAATTATTTAAAATTGGATCATTAAATGTAATATGCTTGCCATTAATAATGACCGTTACATTATTTTGTTCAATCATGTTTTTAGTAGTAGTTGCTGCGGAACCTGTCTCCGTATTGATCGCTGTTGCTATGAATAGTGATAAAAGTAGTACTGTAAACCATTTTTTCATTGTAACGCCCCTCTCATTTAAAACTCTTTCCTATAATAGCATAATCTTTCTAGTAGATGGAGTGAAAACCTTAATATTACAATTGTAAAAATTTCGGTCCACCTAAAGTATTATTAAATAAACTTCCGCATGCATGTACCAAAAAACTCCAAGCAAGATTTCTCTTACTTGGAGTTCCCCTTAATTATTCGATTAACGAGTAATCAAATTATTTAAGTTGAATTATGGTTTAACGATTTCTAAAGCAGTGAATGCTTCTAAAGCGTTACCTTTACCATCAACAATTGCAAAGTTAGTAGTATCAACTTGGCCGTTAGCTAATTTAGCAGGCTCTAATACAATTGTTTCTTTTAATAAAGTACTTAAATCTTCTGTTGTTGTAATTTTAACAATTTCACCTGATGCAGTAGCAGTTGTAGCTTTTAAAGCTGTTGTTCCAGCAGTTACTGTGAATGCATGAGATTTTGCAGTTACTGATTCTGTGAATGTTACAGTAATTTCTTTAGCACCTGTAATTTTAGCAGAAGCAACTGTTGGACGTACGTTTTCTTTTAAGTTAACTAACATAGTGAATTTTTCCATAGTTACAGTAGAGTTTAATGCTTTTACATTTTCAACTGTTACAGTACGTTCAAATGAATCAGCTAATGAATTCTTTTTGATTTTAAGAACAACTTGTTTAGTGTTTGAAGCTAAGATTTGAGCTGATTCTACAGTTGTACCAGTTACAGAGTAGTTTGATACATCAGAAGCAGTAGCTTTGTCAATTTCTTGATTAAATTCTACGATTAATGTGTCATTATCTTTAACTTTGACATCTTTAACTGTTGCAACATCTTCGTTAGTTGATGTTGGAGCATTACCATCAACTGCACCAGTGAATGTAGCATCTACATCTACCATAGCTACATCTGCATCAGAAGTGATATCAGATGATTTTAATACTAATGTGTAAGCAGCGCCTTCAACTTTTAATGCCGCTGTATCTAAAGAAACATGGACAACTTTTTTGTTATCGCTGTCTGCATATGTTGCAGTTTCAGTAGCAGAAATACCAGAAGTAATTACATAATCTTTTACTTGAGAACCAGTAACAGTTACTGCTGCATTGTTAGCTAATTTAACATCTTTATCAAATGTTAATTCGATAACTTGTTTACCTAATTTGTTAGTCACTAATTTAGATGTTGCTTTTGGTGCAACTTTATCTTGAGCGAATGTTACTAATTTAGTTAATGATTTAGTATTGTCACCAGCAGTTTGCGCTAATTTGTTAGTTACTTGATCTGCAGCAATTTTCACTGTAGCCAAACCATTTAAGTTGTTAGTTACAGTTACTTTGTACTCAGTATCAGAAACTTTTTCTAACTTAGTAACAACGTTTGACGGATCAAGTGTAATGTTAGTTGGAGCAGTTGTATCTAATACCACAGCTTCAGAGAACTTGATTGAGAAAGTTTTTGCACCAGTTTGAGTGATAGAAGAAATTGTTGGTTCAAATGTAGCTAAGTCTTTTTTCACAAGTTCAACAGTAGTTGGTTGTGGAGAAATTAAGTTACCAGCCATATCTTTTGCGTTTTTAATAGTAACAGTTACTTTTTCGTCAGATTTAACATCTTTTAAGTTGATTGTTACTGATGTAGCACCTGCTTTGTAAGAAACAGCTGGAATATCAGAAATTACTTCGCCTTTAGCATTTGTAAATGTGAATGAACCACCTACAGCCATTGGTTCAGAAAATTTCAATTCAAAGTTGTTAGCATCAACTTGAGTAGAAGAAACGATTGTTGGAGCAGTAGTATCTGCCGCAAAAGTAATTACTTCATCAAAAGCTTTTACAGTTTTTGTAGTAGAATCTTTTTCTAATACATTAGCAACTTTTACTTGGAAACGTTTTTCAATTGCTTTGTCCATAGTAATTACTACAGTTTTTTCATCTTCAGAAAGAATAATTGAAGAAACTTTTGCAGTTTGTTTGTCTAATGCACCTAATTTATAGTTAGCAGTTGCTTCTGCAGATTTTGCATCAACAGCTTTAGAGAATTTCACTTCAATTTGAGTAGCGTTGATTGCTTTTACAGATTCAACTGTTAAGTCTTTAGCAGCTTCTTCAGCTTTAGCGATTACAGCTTCAGTAGCTTCGATTGCTTTGTTTGCAGTAGCGATTGCTTCTTTAGTAGCAGTAGCTTGTTCTTCAGTTACTACTTCTTTAGCAGCTTCTACAGCACTTGCTAAGTTGGCAACAGCAGCTTTAGCAGCAGTTACTTCTGCTTTTGCAGTAGCGATTTCGTTAGCTTTCACTTCTGTGTTTAATGCTTTTACAGCAGTATCTAAAGCAGTAGTTGCTTTTTCAACGTCAGCTAGTAATTCAGCAGAGTTATCAACAACTTCAACGTTCATAGCACGTGTTAACATTACAGCGAACTCTTGACGAGAAATTGAATCAGTCGCAGCTAATTTGTCGCCTTTACCGTTAATAACGCCAGTTGCTACAGCAGTTGAAAGGTAAGATTCAGACCATTTACCTTCTACAGTTTTTGCGTCAGCGAAAGTAGAAAGATCTGCTTTACCAGTTAAACCGTAAGCTTCAACGATCATTTTTGCAGCTTGTTCACGAGTTAAGTTAGCTTTTGGTGCAAATGTAGTAGCACTCATACCATTTACGATATTAGCATTTACTGCTGCTACTACGTATTCTGCGAACCATTCGCCGTTTACGTCAGTGAAGTTTTCAGTACCTTCAGTAGATAAATCTAAAGCAACTGTGAACATTTTTGCAGCTTCTGCACGAGTTACGTTACCTGTTGGGTTGAATGAACCATCTGGGTTACCAGCGATTACACCTTGTGTAGATAAAGCTTCTACAGAATCTTTAGCCCATGATGCTACTTGATCTGCATCTGTGAATTCAGCAGCTGAAGCTACCGGTACGATTGCTGATGCTACTAAAGCAACTGTTGCAGCCGTTGCGAAAAACTTATTTTGTTTTGACATTATTAATATCCTCCTAAGACAATTGCGATGTAAAAACACGTTGATTTCTACATAACATCGGTTCTTGAGACTTAGCTTAATTTTCCCTTTATATGTACTTCCAAAGAATTTTGCAGCTTTTATCCCGAATTATATACCTACTAGAAACCCAGATAAATAATTCCACTTGATTATAACATACTGAATAGTAATTTCTATTGGAAATCTATAACAAAACAGTATTTAAAGGTTTAATTGTTATTATTTTGATATTTAATTAATTTATATTAGGTAATTAGATACTTATATTGGATCAATTTGAATTCTATGTGTGCAATGCTTGGGGGGGCTTCTGCTTGGCTTCCTCGTACTAACGGTGCACAGTATTTTTCTTTTGGTTTTCTTCTATTTGCATGTCCTCCTTCTCTCTATTTAACTATCACTATTTGATGGTTGAATTATTACGGCTCTGAACATAGCGCAAACTGCAGGATAAAAATAAAAGCTCTACACAGCCAAAGCCGTGTAGAGCCTTTCGTTAAGTCTAGAGTTGTAGCAAAATGTCAGAATTGTTTATGCACCGGGTGCAGGTTAATCACTCTTTTAAAGTTCTTCATAATAATACCATAGTTTTAATTGTAAATCGTGGAATCCGCTAGAGTATAATAACCATTTTTGTATATTAGAAACAATTATCACTATTACTAAAACATTTAATAGATTCAATCGAGTAGGAGACTAGCCATTAATTGGCTAGTCGACCTCTCACACCACCGTACGTACGGTTCCGTATACGGCGGTTCAAAAGTTTTATGTTGGATTTATGATTGTAGCGAGGTTCTTCAACTTGAGTTTTAACCAATATTTATTGTCTAATGCTCGATTGACGATTGGATTGTTCGAGGAGCGCCAGTACCCTTTGCGGGTATTGGCCATTTTATAGGCATCGTTATGGCTGATTCCTAATCTTTTGAGGTTTCTATATTTTGATATGGTTCTTTTCCATTCTTTCCATCGACATGCCCTTAATCTTCTTCGAATATGGCCATCTATTTCCTTTGCGTAGGACTGTATGTCGGCAACTTTGAAATAGTTTCCCCATCCTTGAATTAAGTAGTTAATTTTCTGAATGCGCGATTCCATATCAATTGAGTAATTACGGTTCGTAATGTACTTCAGCTTTTCTTCGAAACGCTTCTTTGATTTCTTTGGCACGTATACCTTGATTTCACCTCTGTATTTATAGAAGCTCACACCCAAAAATATACGTGCTCTCGGCTTTCCCACTGCTGATTTCTCTTCATTTACTTTTAATTTAAGTTTCTTTTCGATAAATGATGTGACGCCTTCCTTAACTCGTTCTCCCGCTTTTACGCTTTTGACGTAAATGTTGCAGTCATCTGCGTAGCGCACGAATTTATGTTGGCGTTTCTCTAGCTCTTTATCCAGTTCATGAAGAATCACATTACTCAATAGTGGACTTAATGGTCCACCCTGTGGTGTTCCTTCTTTTGCGTAAATAAACGTTCCATCTATCATGGTTCCTGCATTTAAGAAGCTTCTTATTAATTTCAAGGTTGGTTTACATAAAATATATTTCGCCATAAGTGACATCAGCTTATCATGTTGAACTTTATCAAAGAATTTCTCTAGGTCTATGTCTACGACATACGTATAGCCTTCTTCAATATAGTTTCTTGCTTGTTCGATTGCTTGATGAGCGCTTTTGTTCGGACGAAATCCATAACTAAAATTACTAAACTTTGGGTCTAGTATTGGGGTTAATACTTGCACGACTGCTTGTTGAATGACACGGTCTGTAACCGTCGGGATTCCTAGAAGTCGTTTTCCTCCATCAGGTTTTGGGATTTCCACCCTTCTAACTGGTTGAGGTTTGTATTTTCCTGCTCGAATTGCTTCGATAATTTGGACTTTATTTTCTTTTAAGTATTGGCGGGTTGCCTCTATATCTTTCGCATCGACACCGGCTGCACCTTTGTTTTTACGCACTTTCTCAAAAGCATCATTCAAATTATCTCTGTTTACTATAACGTTGATTAATCCATTCATATGTTCGCGTGTGGGTAAGGAATGCACATGCAGAATTCCACGCTATTCCTACTCCTGGGGTATTCCGTACCTTACTGTAGGATAGACTTTCCAGTTCTGTGTCATCATTCGCATGTAATACCCTTATACACGTTCACTCCTTTCGTTCAGCCCTTCCCATTACTGGTACTATGGCTTCTGCTGACTTCTAATGATTCAGTTGTACATCGCTGTACAGGTTCCCTCTATGGGTTATTCATCAGATCTCCCGGGGTAAGTCTGCCCACTTTCCTCTCATCCATCTGCCGCATTTATCGCCTCATCTTTCCGAGGATATTTTGGACTTCAGTTTGTTTTGCAACCTTATCCAGGTGAGACAACCTCATGCGATTCGTGTTCCTCAGACCAAGATTTTGCCTCGAACTTCCTTCAGATTCCGCGTCACCACGGACACCCTTGTTTTCAGCTAGTGGTTCGCATATCCTGACGCCCACAGTGAACTTTCATCACCTAGTTGACAGACATGCCCGGCACACAAAAAAACCGACCTTCAAAAAATGAAGGTCGGAAAAATCACTTTTTATTTCGTCTAGATTCAAATAATCAAAGAATGATTATTCAGCAATTGTAGCTTTTACAACTTCAAATTTTTCTAGAGCGTTACCAGCAGCATCTTTAACTACAAATTTTGTAGAAGTTGATGTTGCAGTTGGTTCTACAGTAATTGTTTTAGCAAGTTCTTCGTTAGTTAAAACGTCAGCTAAAGTAATTACTACTTTACCGTCTACTACTGCTGCAGTTGCACCAGTTTTAACACCACCGCCGATTTTAACATCGAATGCTGCTGCATCAGTTGATGTGATTGCTTCAGAGAATGATAAAGTGATTTCTTTACCGTCTGTAACTACTGCTGAAGATAATGTTGGGCGAACGTTTTCTTTAATTACTGCGCTCTTAACTGTAGTTGCTTTCATTACATCAGTTGAACCAGCAATTTTTACACCTTCAACTGTTACATTACGAGTACCAGTGAATGTGTTTGAGTTCTTTTTAAGTGTTAATGTCACTTTTTGAGTAGTTGTACCAGCAGTGTTTAGTGTTGCTGATTCAACTTCAGCACCATTGATAGTGTAGTTAGCTGCGTTAGTTGCAGTTGCACCATCTAATTGGAAACCGCTGTTGAAAGTGAATTCTACTTCTACTTTATCGTTGTTACCAGAAACAGCGTTCACAGCTACACCAGTAACTACTTCTGTGTTTGTAGTTGCAGTTGCAGTGTCTTCACCACGAGTGAATTTAGCAGCTAATTCTTCGATAGCTACGCCAGCTTCACTTACGATACCGTTAGTAGTTGTAGCTTTGTTTACGATTGTTACATCATAAGCAGCACCCTTAACAGCTAATCCAGTTAATGGTAAAAGAACAACTTTTTTGTCGTCACCTTTAGTATCAGCATATTGAGCTACTACATCAACAGCAGCTAAAGTTTTTGTTACGTAGTTTTCAACGTAAGAACCTTCGATTGTAACTTCTTTAGAACCGTTTAAGTATACATCTTTGTTAAAAGTTAATTCGATGTATTCAACGCCTTCTTTAGTTACTAATTTAGAAGTAGCCGTTGGAGCATCTTCATTAGTTGTAAATGTTACTGTTTTTGTTAAATCAGTAGTTGTTGGAATTGCATCGATGTTTGCAGCATTACCAGTTAAAACAGTTACTTTTTGTAAACCTTTTAAGTTTTCATTTGTTGTAACTTTATAAACAGTATCAGAAACTTTTGCAATAGTTTTTACTGTTGCATTTGAAACAGTTACTTCAGAACCAGTAGTACCTAAAGTAGTAGCTTTGTCAAATGTTACTGTGAATGTTTGTGCACCAGTTTGAGTTACAGCTGTTAATGTTGGAGCTACAGTGTCAACAGCATCTTTTTTAACTGTTACAGTTGCTGGTTGTGGGTTGATTAAGTTACCAATAGCATCTTCAACACCGTTGAAAGTTAATTTAACTTCTTTACCAGCTGCGATTGTAGCATCTGATAAATCAACTACTACTTCAGTTACACCAGTTGCAGCTAAATCATTGATTGCAGCACCAGCTGATTTTACGTTAGCAGTATCTGCAGTTACAGCACCAGCTGTGAATGTTACAGGTTCAGAGAAAATAACTTTTACTTGAGTAGCTGAAACGCGTTCAGTACCAGTAATTGTTGGAGCAGTTGCATCTTTAGCAAATTCAACTGTTTTTGCTTCGTATTTAGTTACTTCTTTGTTGTCTTTATCAGTAGCTTTTGCGATTGTAATGTCATAACGACCTTCAAAAGTTTGGCCAGCTTTAGTAGTAATTACCAAAGTTTTGCCGTCTTCAGAAAGAGTAGCAGTTAAGTCAGCTTCTGTAATTGTTGATGCTGAACCTAATTCAGCAAAGTTAACTACACCAGAAACAACTTTACCAGCTGCATCGATTACAGAATCTTCATCTACAGCTTTAACGAATTTAACTTCTACTTGAGTAGCGTTTAATAATTTTACTGATTCAACAGCTAAAGTTTTAGCATCTTCTACAGCTTTAGCAATTACAGCTTCAGTAGCTTCGATTGCTTTGTTAGCAGCAACGATTGCTTCTTTAGCAGCAGTAGCTTGTTCTTCAGTTACTACTTCTTTAGCAGCTTCTAATGCAGCTTCTAATGTTTTTGCAGCTTCTTTAGCAGTTGCTACTTCAGCAGTTGCAGCAGCGATTTCATCAGCTTTAACTTCTGTGTTTAAAGCTTTAACAGCAGTATCTAAAGCAGTTGCTGCTTTTTCAACTTCAGCTAATAATTCAGCAGCGTTATCTGTAGTAGCGTCCATAGCACGAGTTAACATTACAGCGAACTCTTGACGAGTGATTGAATTAGTTGCAGCTAATTTTTCGCCTTGACCTTTAATAACGCCAGTTGCTACAGCAGTTGAAAGGTAAGATTCAGACCATTTACCTTCTACAGTTTTAGCATCAGCGAAAGTAGAAAGATCTGCTTCACCAGTTAAACCGTAAGCTTCAACGATCATTTTTGCAGCTTGTTCACGAGTTAAGTTAGCTTTTGGTGCAAATGTAGTAGCGCTCATACCGTTAACGATGTTAGCATTTACTGCTGCTACTACGTATTCTGCGAACCATTCGCCGTTTACGTCAGTGAAGTTTTCAGTACCTTCAGTAGATAAATCTAAAGCAACTGTGAACATTTTTGCAGCTTCTGCACGAGTTACGTTACCTGTTGGGTTGAATGAACCATCTGGGTTACCAGCGATTACACCTTGTGTAGATAAAGCTTCTACAGCTTCTGTAGCCCATGAAGCTACTTTATCTGCATCTGAGAATTCAGCAGCTGAAGCTACTGGTACGATTGCTGATGCTACTAAAGCAGCTGTTGCAGCCGTTGCGAAAAACTTATTTTGTTTTGACATTATTAATATCCTCCTAAGACAATTGCGATGTAAAAACACGTTGATTCCTACATAACATTATTTCCTGAGACTTAGCTTAATTTTCCTTTATATGTACTTCTAAAGAATTTTGCAGCTTTTATCCCGAATTACATATCTACTAGAAACCCAGATAAATAATTCCATTTGATTATATCATACATTTTTACGATATTTAACGTTTATTGTTACATTTTTATTAATAAACGATTACAATTCGCAATATTTATATTATAATAGAAGGGAATTTAATACATTTTATAAATCTATTAGGTAATTACATATATTTATTGTAAATTATACATCAAATTCTTATTATACATAAAAAATACTCAAAAGTATAAAAAATTGAATTTTTACTAAAACTTTTTTTGAGTTTCTTCTATTTAAATACTTTTGATAAATAAATTATTATATTTATTAAAACTCAAACAAAAAACATGCAAGTCCTTCGATAGTTGGAAGGATTGCATGTTTCTAATGATATATCTTATTATTGTTTCTAATGTAAAATTTTTCATTATTTATTCTTAGCGTCCGGCGAACTTTTTACGATACACGGCGATAGAGGACGCAATTAATATGCCTACTGCTAAAAAGATAACCCAAGTGTTGGATTGTTCTTTTGGTGTGATAGGTTGTTGAACGGGTTCGGATTCTTCCTCTACTCCATTAACTTCTTCTGTTGGATCTATTTTATGTTCGCCAATTAATTTTTGAATGCCATCTAGTGAGTTTTCATATGTAGCGTATTGATTGGTGTCTAAATAATCCAACTGTTCCACTGTATCGATGTATGCCCATTTCACTCCTGATTTAAAAGGTAGGCGTTTGAAAATTACATAGCCACTATCCTGCTTCGTCCCAGCAAGTATGGCACTTTCATTTGCATTTGAAATTTTTACTTCTTGTGGCATTTCATAATCAGTGAATTTCAGTGCCACGTAATTGCTTTCAAATGTTTCAATCCCTAGCAACTGACGGTATGTATACGTTTCAACTTCTGGCTGTTCTTTTATAATAGAATAGTACTTTTCATCATCTACTGAATAGCCTTCATCATTCGCTAAATTATTGAATTGTTCACTATTCATTTTTATGCCGAAAAAATCATAAATAAGCGCATCGACTGCAGATCGGTTATATGTCGTTTCTAAGTCACTCGAGACAATACCAAAGCTAATAGAATCATAGCCAGGTAAATTTTGTCGTAGAATTCCCTGCTCGACCATTTTAAAATAGGTCGTTGCATTTTTAGAGACACCTTCATTAAATGGTATTTCTAACACAACGGATTGTGCGAGCTTTTCTTGTAATACTTCCTTCTCCGACGCGTCCCAATCAATTTGCTTCGTCGGCATTGTGGCTGTGGCTAAATCGAGTAGCTCTTTTTTGACACGTTCTAAATCAAATGAAAAGCGGTCTGACAATGCGGCAGAATTATAATCATCCTCGTAAATAACCTTTACGATTTTCGACTTTTCATAGGAAGCAAACAACTCATTAAAGTCACGCTCTGCTATATTTTGCGCTTTACCAGCTTTGGATAGTGAGAAATTTTCTAAATAAATGGATTCCTCATAGTCGTTTTTCTTTTCAGCTCCGTAAAAGTCTTTTGACGCCACTTGCTCTTGCATCAATGTTTCCTCACTTATAGATCCATTACCAGATTGCAAGGTTAAATACGATTTCAAATAGGCATTTGTGGTAATTTCGTAGCTACCTTTGCCCTCACTTGCTTCATAATAATCGGTCTTCGCCTGCCCATTGAGCTCGGAAAGCTTGTACTTTTTATCGGAATTGGTTTGGGAATGATGCCATGCTATGTAGTCGGTCGAATTTTTTAATACCGTCAAACCACTTGTATTATTTTTTTGATATATGATTTGATCGCCACTGTATATGAATTCCTGATACTGTCCCTTTTCGGGATTTGAATCGAGAATCATATATAAATCCTCCACACCGTCCTGCGTTAAGTCTGAAACTAATGCATAAATAATATGGTCAGTATTTTGCAATAGCTTATAATAGCTCGAATAAACGGGTAGCAATTCCTTTGTAAATGGTCCGATTAATTCACTACTGATCCAGCCAAGGCGCCCGTTATAATCGACCTTCACCCAATTATCCTGTTGGCGAACAAATTGAACGCGGGCACCTTTTTTTAGCTTGGCGACAACCATACCGTTCGCATCCGCGCTGGCCGTCATCTTTGCCCCGTCCTGTGATGTAACTATATATTGCTGATTGTCTTGCTCCTCTGCTGCTCCATGAAACGTTGGTAATAGTGCCATGAGCAGCACAAGCCCAATGATCGTTTTTAAAATTCTCATATGCTTCCTCATCTCAATTAATACTTACCTTCATATTAACAAATTCAAAGAGCTGTTTGGGAAGCTGAGTCAAATAAGTGTGAAATTTTTGAATCCAACTATTTTACTAATAAAGCGACTGCAATATCGCGACCCGGCGTTGTTAAGTAGCTGCCATTTACAAAAAGACCACTTGAAGCGCCGCCATCAGAGTTCATCGCATCCACCGCGCCCATTTGCTTTAGGACAGATGCGAGCTGTTGAACTGTTGCGCCAGAAGTTGTAACAAATACAAGCTGACGATTTGGTAAAATCCCAATCGCACTTCTCGCACCTGGTGAACTTAATATTTTATGACTTGAAAAGCCTTCTGCAATTGGATCCACTGTAACTGCACTATTCGTTACTAAACGTGGCCCTACTTGGAATGCCTCTTGTACATTTCCTTCATTAAATAGCTCCATAAACTTCGCGCCTGGTAAAATACCGACATCACCATCTTTTAATACATAAAAAACGGAAAACTTCGCATCGAACACTTTTACGCGTTCCCCGTTCATAACAAGTCCATTGTAGACGGTGCGGTAGCTATTATTTGAGTACGCATCGAAGTAATTCCCATTCATCGCAACTTTTGCATTATGTGCTTTTGCAATGGATGAAAGGGATGCAACAGAACCTAATTGATTTTTTGCAAGTTCGACGTGTAGCGACGTATTCGGTGCTAGTAAATTGACGTTTACAACATTTACCGAAATATTCTTCCCACCTGCATTCATGCTCTTTTTCGTCACAGATACTTTTGGCTTATTAATAGTGCTTTCCGGATACACCGAAACCTTATATGTATGCGCCCCTACTTGATAAGAAATCATTTTTTTCACTTGATCCCAATTCATCGGAACATTAAAAAGGTAAGCCACTTCGCGAACTGGCACGTATACGGAGTTTTGCAGCATTTTCGGCTGTGTATCCATTTTTTTAATGACTGTAGCGCCGTCCTTAATCATCTTACTGCCCATCGTCAGCTTATATTTTTTGTCGATCGTTACGGTTTTACTTACATTATCCCACTCAACAGGTACTGAAAAAGTCTCAGCTACCATACGTAACGGGACAAGTGTGCGATTTGTACCGTTTTCAACTACGCCGTATGAGCTGGCTTCGGTTTTGAGCACGGGTGCTGTCACACTTATTAATAGTACGAACAATAATACGGATAAACATTTCTTAAACATTTTGACACTCCTTTTAATTTAGTTCTTATTTATTATAAAGGATTTCCAGATTAATTCCAGATAATGAAATACTTCAACATAAAAAAGTCCCATACAAGATTGCTCTCATATGAAACTTTAGAGTATTTCAACTCACTATACGTATTTTTATCTACCTACTTGAGCTAATCGTGCTAATAATTCCGATTTCAATGGTGAATTTGGCAACTGATTAATCGCTGCTTTTGCTTGTGTTTGATAGTTCTTTGTTGGATTTTTTTCGTAACGTTCCAGTTTTACAGTTGCTGGTTTAGCTAGTTCTTGAAGCGCTGTATATACTCGTTCCTCTAACTTTGTTTTTGCTGCAATTGCCGGTAGTGTTTGCAGTGCTTCACTTGCTTTCATGTAACTGATTTTCGTTGGCTTGCGTTCAAAAGTTACGATAACCTTCTCTACATTTTTACTTAAAATAGCCGTCACCTTGTCAATTTCACTTAGCTGTACTTGCTTAAATTCAGTCGCTCGGATATGATTTAGTTTTTCCATAATAGTTGTGTAGTTAGCAGCAACTGGCTTTTTAATAAATGCCTGTACTTCTTCTTGCACTGCTTGTTTTTTGGCTTCGTTTTGTGCCGTAAGCTTCGTAGTCTGCTCACCGTTTTGATATTTTGGTAAACCAAAGCCGTACCATTCATCAAAACCGGGTGTGCCTAAGTCTTCTGTGTATAACTTCATCGCTGCATAAAGCTCATCTGCATTGAAATACGGAAATTGCTCCATTAATAATGCAAATAACCCGACGATATGTGGTGCTGCTAGTGATGTCCCTTGATAAGTGGCATATTGCCCATTTAAATACGTACTATAAATTTCTTCACCTGGTGCTGCGAAATCGTTGGTAGCACCTGTACTACTAAAACTTGAGCGTTGTAAATTTTTATTGACCGAAGAAACAGCAATTGCTTCTTCATGACGTGCTGGATAAATCATCGTATTGCCTGTCCCCTGCACATTTCCTTCATTACCACTTGCAGCAATGACCAAAATGCCCGCTTGTTTTGCTTTTTTGATGGCCTCATGTAGCGCATCACTAGTCTCTAAATCTCCGAAGCTCAAATTAATTAAATCCATGCCATTTTGAATGGACCAATCGATCGCTTGAATAATCGTATTAACGTCGCCTAAACCGTCATCTTCAATCGCCTTTACTGCATAAATCTCTGCATTTGGCGCAATACCGGCAACGCCAAAACCGTTATGCTGTGCAGCAATAATCCCTGCAATATGTGTGCCGTGGCCGTGACCGTCTGTAAAACTATTTCCGACAAACGAAACGCCTTCTGTAATTTTCAAATCGGAATGCATTGCTACCCCTGAATCGATAATGGCTATTTTAATTCCTTTGCCAGTAAATCCATCTTCCCAAGCTTTATTCGCATTGACCGCCTTTAAGTTCCAACGATCCTTTTCAGTTGTATCATCCGTTGCCACTTTAAATAAGGCATGCGATTGAATAGAAAACGTTTGATTTTCTTCTATTAAAGAGATTCCTTCCTGCTGCTTTAATTGCTCTAGCTGCTCTGTTGAAATTGTTATTGATAGCATATGTACATTTTCTAAATCACTTAGCACTTCTGTCGCAGCGGCTTGTGCAACCTTTTTCCCTTCAAGCGAGCTGTACTGAACAATGACATTTTTGTCTCCCTGTGCCTGTACTTGCGAAGTAAACATGACTGTAAATAGCAAAACAGTTAAAAACATCAGAAAAATATTCTGAACTTTCATATGACCCCTCCAACGATTTAGTTTTTAATTACTTTTATACCATTAATTAGTTTTAAATGCATTAAAAAATCTCTATGTCTTATATTAATTAAGATTAAAATGGGGGGTAAATTGTAGAATTACCAAAATAGATTACTAAAAACCCACTGTTTGAATTTAACTAGAAATAGGCTGATCACCATAAGTTGGGGATGACATAATTTTAGGATTCAAAGTGATTCCTTTTTAATCTAGTCCGTTCTGCTACGCTTCGGGGGACGCTTTCCTGGGGGCGTGGCTCCATCTAACTTGTTACTTGCCTCTACGGCGGCAAGCAACAAGTGGATATTCCGCGCACGCTTAATCCCCAAGGGGTCGCCCCCTGCGCTTCGCGGCACTCTATTTTGGAATAAAAATTTTTTCTAATAAGGTGTTTTAGATAAGGCTTATTCGATAAAGTATCTTTTATAAACGTGAAAATAGTTTAAATGAAAGAGTGTTCATCATAAATGAAACCATGGCATTCACTTTCATTCCATTAATGAAATAGGATTCAATATCCCCTAAGAATAGAGGATAAACTTGATCAATCCCCGCCGCCTCGCGATAGCGCAAGCGGCATTATCAGACGCATTTAACTGAGTAAAATGTACAACACTTTGTATTGGCGGGCCTCGCACGTAGGCCGCCAATAGCTAGACAAACTGATAAAACAATAATCAACCCCATGTTACGGTGATGAACCTAGAAATATACATTTTTTATTTTTTAACCTATTTTTAACCTTTATAAGTTACTATTCATTAAATATAGAATTCTGATGAAAGAGGGAGATTTAATGAAGCGTATTAAAAAGAGTTTTGTGCAGTTTTTAGTTTTACTTATAGTGTTTGGTACGATTAATCTGCAGCCACGGGTTTTTGTTTATGCGGATGATGCTGATAGCCCAATAGAAAACCCTGACGTTGATGACTCTGGTAACCCAGTAATTCCTGACATTCCTGGTGACACTGGTAACCCAGTAATCCCTGACATTCCTGGTGACACTGGTAACCCAGTAATCCCTGACATTCCTGGTGACACTGATGATAACGACGATTCCTCATACGATGATGCGGTAGATACATCTACACCACCAGCCCTTACTGAACCAGCAGATGAGGGAAATTCAGAAATGCCTTTACCAACTTTACCTGATGGGATTACTATTGATTCAGCTAGACCTGATGGCATAACAATTAGCTTTGATCCATCTATTGGAGCTCCTAATGAAGCGGGCCGTTTTGTGATTCCCGACACTATTTTAAATGATTTAGTAAACTATTTAGATTCAGTTTATGTAGAGGGGACACGTCAAACAATTGAATTTCATGTACCGTTAGAATCTAACATTGGCAGTGGCTTTAACCTTGAAATGAATAACTCTATATTAAGCGAGTTAAAGAAATCTCATCCAGGTTTAACGTTAAAATTCAGCTCAAATCATGGAGAAGTTAACTTTATGGTAAATAATTTGAATACCCCACCTGATAGTTCGTTGAATATTGAATTCAATAGTTCTTCATCAAGCAATGACGAAGCGGGACTTGCGCTATTGCTAAATAGAAGTGGTTTCAATATTCCTTTCAATACAAGCGGTTTGATAAATCTAGTAGATATTAAAGTAAATTTACTATTTAACGATACGAATACTAATCTACCACTGAATCCTCTAACAAACTTTGGGGTTCGAATTCCGATTCCGAATTTGGCTAATTTAAATAATCTGGGCATTCGTCGCTTCGATGATTTCTTAAATAGCTGGGTTCCCGTTGGTGTTCCAACGCTTCCATTTTCAAATGATTTAGCATCTAATCAGAAAGTTTCACTAGCGTTTGATAGCTCAAATAATCTACAACCCGAAAATTATATCGAATTCTCTGCCTCTCAATCGGGGAAATTTGCAATTGGACCTATTGAAATCCCATCCTTTAAAGATGCAAATGCACTGACTGAAAGTGAAAAGGCTCTACTCTTATATGGCATTGTTAAAGGAACAACTGATGGAAAATTAAATAGAAAAGAAGATATGAAATATACAGACTTTATCGTCATGATTCTACGTTCATTAGGTTTAGAACAAGGATCGGCTAATGGGTACAATCCACTTCAACTAGCTCTTGACTACAAATTAATCGATAAACTACCAGACAATCCGAAGGCCGCTATTACCATAGGAGAATCGGTAACAATTTATAATAACGCATTACGTTACGATGCACTGCGAACAATTGGTTCCAACGAAAATTCAGCTCAAGCAAATGGTATTAGCCAATACTCTGTAGCAACGACAGCAGCGATTGCTCCAACAACAATCAAATCAAAAGAAACTTTAGCTACGAATAGTATAAACTCACTGAATACATCAGGTATAAGTATGAGTAATTTACAAAGTATGGATATAGAAACTGCTTTAATGGCCGTACAAGGTCAGCGTGCATCATTACTAGAAAGTCAGCTTCAAGATCAGATAAGCGCAGTACAAGCTAAAAATGATCAAGTTTCGAAACTGAATAATTTACTTTCAGCTGTTCGAACTATTCAAGCTAAAGGTGAATTAAATGATTCAGATGGAGGTATTACCTTAACAGATGATGAATTGAATTTACTACAGAATAGATTACAGGAAATCGGGGCTAGCTACTCAATTAGCCAAGAAATGCAGAAAGCTGATTTAGATAAACTAATTGAAAACATAAAATCTCAAATTGACGGATT
Organism: Lysinibacillus sp. 2017; assembly: GCF_003073375.1. Taxonomy (NCBI): domain Bacteria; kingdom Bacillati; phylum Bacillota; class Bacilli; order Caryophanales; family Bacillaceae; genus Lysinibacillus; species Lysinibacillus sp. 2017. Next base: position 580,767 of record NZ_CP029002.1, on the reverse strand, counting down.
AGCAAATTCACAGCAAATGGACATGCTACGTTTACAATCTTTATCGAACAAACGAAATGAAGCATTTGATGTAATGACAAATTTCGTTAAAAAAATGCAGGATAATCGCTCGTCTATTATTGGAAATATGAGGTAGATTTGATATTGCAGAATAACTGAGGAAGGTAAATCGATTGTATTCATCACAAGTTCTCAAGCAGATTCCGAAAAAAATTAGAGTTTCTAATAAATAGGATTCTCTACAAATATGAAAAACGAAGCAGTTTCCCTTTATTGGTGAGAGCTGCTTCGTTTTATTTGTATTATTTTATACAAGTTACACGGTATTTAGAGCAGCCAGATTTGGTGCAGAAAACTTATGGCGCTGTTTGTACCGGTACAATATATATTGGAAGATTTTCTATCACAACTGTTTTCCCAGAGCTATCTTCTACGCCGGTTATTGTTACAGTAGGTTCTGAAATTTTCTGTTCCGATGAAATTTGAATTCTCATTGTTTTTTCATCCGTTCCAATTTCAAAACCATTAATAACTTTTAAATCTCCACCAAATGAAACATATAAATCCGTCGCTTGAATTGCTTCAGAAAATGTCAATAATAATTCATATGACTGTTCATCAGCTTCTGTTTTTATAAGTTGGGCATCAAAGACTGTCGTTCTTGAAACATTTTCATTTTCTTTATTAACAAGTATTACCAAATCTTTAATTTGCTCTGGCGTTACTGTACCTTCTAATTCAGCAAGCTGATTTATATACTGGATTAATAAGGATTGATCTACTAATGAAGTCCTATAATAATTTTCATCTATTTGATAAGCTGCATTTTCTAAAACTTCATTAATTATAATAAATAGTTCCTGTTTTGTAGTAAAATCATTAGTATTTAAATATTCCCTCGAAATTGATGATATTCCATGAACATTATTTCTATGTTCTAAATATTTTTTTGCTTCGGCTATTGCATAAAAACAATAAGTTTTTTCATCCGATTCTTCTAATTGTTCTACTAGCTTTTCTACATCAGTTATATCTTCAATTGTTATTTCTCAGAATTGTTTGTGTTGCGAAACAAATGTGGGTGCCTTCCCAAATTTAAAAGAGATAAAGGACTATGATTTCGACTTCTAACCGTCAATCAACCCGCAACAGATTCATGATTTTCTTACATTACGTTTTATTAAGAGTAATGAAAACATCGTATTTTTAGGCCCTAGTGGTGTGGGTAAGACCCATTTAGCCTCCGCTATCGATATTGCCGCTGCAAAAAAAACGTACAAGTACGTTGTATAAAATGTCATGATTTGATTCAGAACTTAAAAAGGGCTCGCCTAGAGAATCGTCTAGAGAGCCGCTTGAAGCATTACACAAAATATAGGTTACTTATTATCGATGAAATTGGTTATTTACCCATTGATCTGGAGGATGCAAAACTCTTCTTCCAGTTAATCGATATGCGTTATGAAAAAAGAAGCACAATCTTTACAACAAACGCTAACTTTAAATCTAGCCAATGCGATTTTAGACCGCATTTTACATCACGCAACGATTGTAACAATCATCGGTAATTCTTATCGTTTGAAAAACCATTTAACTCCAGAAAGTGAGTAATTTTATACATAGTTAAGTGAGCGTTTTTGTACATAGATTAATTGACATTTGTAGTTTTTTTGGCTCACTTTCTTATGAGTTTCAACATAGAAGAGAAGCTTCTCAACTTCTTCATCTGACAGTGCTGTTACCATCTGTTCGCTACCAGACGCTATTTTCACTCGGTCATGTTTTAACTGAATATGACTTTCATTTACTAATCCTTTTGTCTGCAAGAAATCATTGTAGACTTCTAGGCTATTGATTTTCTTATTGATCGTGGCAATGGCAAAGCCTTCATCCATTAGATATTTTTTATAGTGAACAAACGAAAAACGAGAAAGCAGCTTATTTTCACCAACTGTCTTCTCGTCCAGGTAAGTTCTAAATCCATCAACATCTCCTACATTTGCCCTTCCTTCTTCTACTAACCATTTCTCAAATTCTATTTGTATCTCCACCTAATCACCCCTAAATACAAAAAGTCCATTGATGCCTTCTACACCAATGAACTTTACCTTTTGACAATACCAATGATTTTTTTGATTGTGCAAATAGTACACGAATGACTGCATGGACAAGGACAAATTTTCAATCTTCACACCTCCTTTCTAATTATCAAGCAATTGTTAATTATTTACCTTTTATAATTTCTTTTATCACTTCGTAGCCACTGTCACTAGCACTGGTACAACAATTTTATCCCACATTCGTTACACCCCCTTTCAAGTTAACTCATGGCAGTAATATAATTCTGTCGCTAGTTTTTAGGCACACAAAAATAGCTCATGCCTTGTGTCGCATGAACTTCGCATTTGTGCCTCTGTACATGTTTAGTTTTGTCGTCAGATTTCATTTAGTTTTGTCGTGAGCTGCTTACTCCTCACCGTCAATTCGTACTGCGTAGTTGTAGAAGTTTTGCAGAATTTGACGGTCAAATACATTTGGGATCGTTTGAATAATCGTGTTTACCTGCTGTAAATTCACCATGTACTCTTCTTCAATGATGTCGCTGTACACGGCATCTAAAATTAGATTGTTGAACTCGTCCTCTGCCATTCTTTCGCCTAATACATCGTCTACACCGATTTCACGAAAATACGTTTCGTTGTTTATTGTGACACGTACATAACGCTCATTTAAGATGCTCATTGTCATTCCCCCATTTCTGTAAAGTTAGGTATTATCTCATCATTTATCATCCACACTTCATACGGTTCTACCTCCCCTGTTTCAATGTGCATGACTAAATAATAATCGCCATTGGCATCTGTGTAGCTTGCACTTTCTGTTGTAATTGGTTCAGCTAAGTGTTCAATTACGTATTTTGGTACGAGTGCTTCATCGATTTCCTCAGCGTAAAATTCGTGGCTTTCATAGCCTATTTCGCTAATCGGAACATAGTAACCGTACTTTTTAAAAAGTACATCTGAAATCCGAATGATTGTTTTCATGGCTTCTCCTCCTACATGTAACCAGATTCTTTAAGTGAGCGGAAATTATCATCACACAAAATCAAATGATCGATTACTTCAATGCCTATGATTTCACCTGCTTCTACTAATCTTTTCGTTACTGCAATGTCCTCTGGGCTTGGTGTACTGTCGTTACTGGGATGATTATGAAAACAAATTATGCTTGCAGAGTTAGAAAGTATTGCTGGTTTCAGCACTTCTCTAGGATGCACGACACTAGCGTTAAGGCTACCTATATGAACTGTCTGGATACAAGTTGGCTGATTTTTCGTGTCCATACATAGGACTACAAAGTGCTCACGATCAACTTCACCTAAAAATTCCTTCATCAATTCATAAGCATCATGTGGAGAACGAATACGACGGTTCTTGTACAACATCGTTTTCTCCCTTACTAATTTCACTTGTACAATGTCGACACGTTTTGCAGGTACTTTCTTTTGATTTTCTTCCATCACCAATTCCTTCTAAAATAGAAATAGCCCTAACTCCACAAAATAGGAATTAGAGCTTGATATTAATATTCAAGATTATAATATATGATTATTTTTCTATTTAGTACGGTTTTAGGTTAGAAAACAAAAGAAAGCTCTGTAGAGATCTCTCTCCACAGAGCTTTCTGGATAAGCGCGAGAACCGTCCCGATGGATCATACACGATTACTTTCGCTCATCCGAGTGAACCGGGACATGGAACCTTTCCCCGCGTCCCGAATTTCTATCCACTATTAAAAACAGAGTGATTCAACTAGAATATTTGTTTTGAAGGGGACACCTAGTTTTCTTTAGTATAGATCCCAGTATAATGAATATTTTCACCTTTACCTGTTGAATCGACACCGGCTTTAGATGGTTGTACTACAATTGCTCCACCGCCCTGAAGGTTTTTCGTTCCTCCAGTGGATAATTGAGGTTGGATTTGATTTAAAACAGAATCTCCTTTAAAACCATATAAGCCTGTGTCCTCTTTAAAAACTAAAGCAATTCGAAAAGCTGTCATAAATTCACCAAAAGACATATTTGGGTCAATATGTTCTTTAATAATTGCTTCAACTGCTTCATAGTTTCCTTTTTCATGTTGAATAATTTCCTGGAAAATCGCATTCCCTTTACCAGCTTGTATTTTTAAATACTGAAGGAATAGGAATGAAAGTGAATAATTGGCAAGGGTGTCATTTTTACTATCCCAATTCAATAAAGAACGACCATCATGAATTGCAGTAGTGTAAGGATTGTTGTAATAATTTACTCGATCTTCATTAACCTTTTGATTGTATACCAGTGTTTCTGCTGCCATGGATAAGCCCTCATTTAACCAAGTATCCATTTTCGGATTTACCGAGTTTGTATAAATATTCCCCTCAATTATATCTTGACTAAAATTCACCATATGTTGAAACTCGTGTGCTAGAGTCGAATAAGCTTTAGTGACATCTAGATTATTTTCGTCTTTTCCCATCGTAGGGTAGGTGTCGATATAGAAAATTTCCATGTAGTTATCTGTGTAAGAAGTATTCAACAAATCATTTGGATTAAAGTAGCCACCTATATAACCGCCTGATCCAGCATCAGTATAGCCATCTTGAATATCAAACGTAAGAATAGCAATTTTTCCATCATTGTTTACGTCTGACGGTGCTCCAAAATTATCGACAATTTTTTGGTAAATATTATTATCGAATTCACTACCTAGTTGTGTTGCTTGCGCTTGAGAAATCACACCATCATGAACCCAAATTTGCGCCTTTTCACCATTATATAAAAGGACAGCCGGAATTTCAGAAGTTGTATTATTTCTTCTATCTTTGACTTTAAATAGCCTGCTACTACCTACATAAAGTATCTCACTCTGTATTTCGTTCGTCATGTCAAAAGATAGATCTTGTTCGGGTTCTTTAATAGGCTCAAAAGAAATAAGAGGATTCTCTCGATAATCCGGCAAATCTACACCACCTGACATTGAAAATTGCTGCATAATAGTCGGTAATGTACCCGTAGTTTCAGCTGTTAAAATATCCGTTGACTCATTACTGATGACAACGTAATCTCCGGTATAAATCGCTCCTTGTTGGTCTAAATTTGTGACAATCGACACTTTTTCGGATGCCGGACCTTCCACTACATCCTTCAATGCTGTCACATAATAATAATACGTTTGTGTGACCTCTAAGCCCGGATCTTCATAGGTTAAAGAATCTATATTGGAAACTACTGCAAAAGTGCCATCGACAGTTGTCGATCGATACACGTTGTAGCTTGTTGCACCCTCTACTGCGTTCCAAGATAAACTTGCTTTTCGATCTCCTGATTGAACTACTAAATTTTCTAGTTTCAATAATTCGCTATTTCTAGTTCACACTAGACCTTCACGGTACAGGCGGCTTTCATCGCATACGGCGATCCATCAATGGTAAAAAGTCAGCCACTTATTACTAAGTGGCTGACTAATAAATGAGATCTTACCGATTTACATTACTTTTGGGGAAATAAGTGAAAATCGTAAGAAAAATCCTACTACCACTGACTAGGTCCCTTCGCTCCTGCTAGTTTTACCCTCTTGCCATGACAATACAAACGGCTAGCAATCGACACTACTATGAACCCGCAGCCATCTTGTGTACATCACTGGCTCTATCTGCCTCTTTACACAAGACTTCAAACGTTCCATCATGATGCTCCCTTATTTTAATGACCTTAGGCTCCCACTATACTATCGATCGTTTATCCGTTTAACAGTTCCGAATTGTTCGGATACCAGTTGAATGATCTCACATTCAATGCAAATGTATGAACTCCGAGCTTAGCTTTTTCACATACATTCGTCAGATCGACAGCTTACATGGATTCGTCTGCCTAGCCATAGCCATTTTTTAAAGAACCCCGCATCGGACTCCCACCGATTACGACTTCACCTGACTTCACCCCTTTGTGTGGATAGACACACGCACTGGATGCAGGAGGATTAGGCGGATGAGGGTTGGAACTGTTCCTCACCTGTCGGACCTACCCCGACAAATACATCATGATAGTTAGAAAAACCCCATGACGACACAAACTAATAGATTATTCATTAAGCTTTCTATAATGTCTGTTTCATCATGAGGTAATTTTCTACTTATTTCACTAGTAAATTACTAGCTTATAAAGTAACGTTTCGTTTAATTTTATTAAGGAGTTACTAAAACACCTACTGGATCTGTAGTGACTGTCCACGCAGCTCCATCCCAATTCATTGTAACATCTACTTTTATACTACCAATTGTTAGAGTATAAGTTACTTCAGTAGTATCAGCATCGACAGTAATCGTTAACTCATAACCATCAGTTGTTGCAACTGTACCACCTACTTGATTCGTGATATCTGTTCCATCAGAAGTAGCAACAGCTTTGGAGAATGTTAGAACAATTTCATCTGCACTTACTTCATTACCTACTGTGTAAGTAATTGGTTCAAGTTCTAATAGATCTAACGCATCTTGAATTTTGATTACTTCTGCGTCAAGTGCTGCTTGACCATCCGCTGCTGTTAACGTTAAATTAACCTCTGCGATTGCTGCTTCGAATAATGCCCAGCTTGCTGCTGTGTATTTTCCATCAGTATTGTTTGCTGGTACTTTTGTTACTATTGCATCGTACGCTGTTTTCGTTCCAGCTTCTTGTGCTAATGCGTAAGCATCTATTGCAGCTTGTAAATCTGTTACTGCTTGATCTACCGCACCTTGTGTTGCATTTGTATCAGCTACTACTACTTCTGCTGCTGCAATTGCTCCAGTAAAGGCATCTAATTCTGCTTGTGTTGTCCATTGTTCTGTTGTTAACACATCAGAACCGTCTAAAGATACTGCTACTGGTGTTACTGCTTTCGCATCAGTAACTTTTGTGTCTAACGCTGCTTTAGTTACTGCAACTTTCGTTCCAGCTTCTTGTGCTAATGCGTAAGCATCTATTGCAGCTTGTAAATCTGTTACTGCTTGATCTACCGCACCTTGTGTTGCATTTGTATCAGCTACTACTACTTCTGCTGCTGCAATTGCTCCAGTAAAGGCATCTAATTCTGCTTGTGTTGTCCATTGTTCTGTTGTTAACACATCAGAACCGTCTAAAGATACTGCTACTGGTGTTACTGCTTTCGCATCAGTAACTTTTGTGTCTAACGCTGCTTTAGTTACTGCAACTTTCGTTCCAGCTTCTTGTGCTAATGCGTAAGCATCTATTGCAGCTTGTAAATCTGTTACTGCTTGATCTACCGCACCTTGTGTTGCATTTGTATCAGCTACTACTACTTCTGCTGCTGCAATTGCTCCAGTAAAGGCATCTAATTCTGCTTGTGTTGTCCATTGTTCTGTTGTTAACACATCAGAACCGTCTAAAGATACTGCTACTGGTGTTACTGCTTTCGCATCAGTAACTTTTGTGTTTAACGCTGCTTTAGTTACTGCAACTTTCGTTCCAGCTTCTTGTGCTAATGCGTAAGCATCTATTGCAGCTTGTAAATCTGTTACTGCTTGATCTACCGCACCTTGTGTTGCATTTGTATCAGCTACTACTACTTCTGCTGCTGCAATTGCTCCAGTAAAGGCATCTAATTCTGCTTGTGTTGTCCATTGTTCTGTTGTTAACACATCAGAACCGTCTAAAGATACTGCTACTGGTGTTACTGCTTTCGCATCAGTAACTTTTGTGTCTAACGCTGCTTTAGTTACTGCAACTTTCGTTCCAGCTTCTTGTGCTAATGCGTAAGCATCTATTGCAGCTTGTAAATCTGTTACTGCTTGATCTACCGCACCTTGTGTTGCATTTGTATCAGCTACTACTACTTCTGCTGCTGCAATTGCTCCAGTAAAGGCATCTAATTCTGCTTGTGTTGTCCATTGTTCTGTTGTTAACACATCAGAACCGTCTAAAGATACTGCTACTGGTGTTACTGCTTTCGCATCAGTAACTTTTGTGTTTAACGCTGCTTTAGTTACCGTAGTTTGGTCACCATCCACTTTTTCAGTTGCAGTTACTGTAATCGTTGCGTCTGCTTCACCAGTTGCTTTTAGAGTGACTGTAAATGTATCCGCTGTTGTTGTTTTTGCAACTTCTATTGTTACCGCAATGTTATTTACATTCACTTTAATTTCAGCTGTTAATGCATTTAGAAGTGTAATTCCGTTTACTAATACTAGATTTTTATACTTGTTAGCTGTATTTGCAGTTTCTACTGCTGCTTTAGCTGTTGCTACATGCGTTGTTACTGGTGTTGGTGTTGGTGTTGGTGTTGGTGTTGTTCCTCCACCTGAACCTCCTGATCCTCCAGAACTAGACCCGCCACCTGTACTTGGCGTCTGTCCAGTAGCTGTCTCACCAGTGCCAGTTGTAGAGTCCCCAATCACGACTTTTGTAATTTGAGAAGCAATTGAAGAATAGTTATCAATAATACTTGCAGCTGTTGAACCTTCTGGAACTGTTAATTCATTAACCTTGACTCCCGTACCAACTGTTACAGTTGCTTCTGGGTTTTCAACTACTAATGATTCGATTTGACCAGCAATGTTTAATGCTAGTTCAGCTAAAGTTGTTAAAATTAATTCTTCGATCGTTGCATTACCTGTAATTTCTAATTTAGCAGTTGATTCAACTGTAATTTTCGTAACCGTTCCATCTACATTTACTACTTCAACTGTTGCAGCAATTGTAATTTGTGGAATTGTTGTGTTTGATTCGATTGAGGTATTGTCACGTTTTACGTTTAATGATTGTACAATCGCGTTTACTAATTTTAATTTTGGTCCTTTTAACTCGTCTTGAGCGAATTTGCTATCTATAGAGGCTAATGCGCCAACGATTGAGTTGTCTACAACGACTTCACCAGCGACCGTTACGCCGTCTAATACTACTTCTGAATTTACGTTGGAAGTAATTGTCGCATTTTCAGTTACGTGTGCATTTTTCACTGTTACGTAGTTTGCATTAATTACTAATGAACCAATTGATGCATTTGTTTCAAATACAACAGGTGACTCTTCAGTGCCTGCGTTATTTAATACAAGTCTGTTTACATATTTAATGACCCCATCTTTCACAACGGCAGTTACAGATGCACCAGCTAAAGCAACCTTGTTAGCTTCTGTGAAGATTGATTTTACTGCTGAATCGAATGAATATGTATTTCCATCCACAGTAATTGCTGTATTTGTATAATCATTAACATTGAATGTAATCGTTTGTTCTTGAGTAGCTGCTTTTTCTGCACGTACAATAAATGAAGCCATTTGACCGCGCGTTACGTTTGCAGTTCCATCAAATTTCGTAGCTGTTTTACCAGTTGTGATGTTATTTTCATATAAAGCGGCAATTGCAGATTTATACATTGGATTTACATCAGTAAATGGTAGTGAATTTACATTATTTGCTTTTAGATTTAGCGCAAGTGTTAAAATTTTTGCTACGTGGTTACGTTGGATTGGCTGATCTTGACGGAAAGTTCCATCTTCATAGCCACCAATAATTCCTGCTTGTTTTAATGCAGCAATTGACCCGTAGAATGGATGTGTTTTAGGAATGTCTTTGAAGTTAGGGTTTACAACATTTGTCGTATCTAAATTTAGTACACCTGCAATAATTTTTGCTGCTTGACCACGTGTTAAAATTTCACCTGGTTTAAATGTCCCATCTGGGAACCCACCAATAATCCCACGTGCGTTAAGATTTAATACATCCTCATAGAAATATTGTGAAGAATTAATATCCTTCAGTGTACTTGCCTCTGTAGCGGCTGGTGCAGCTACTACAACTGCAGATGCAGCCACCACTGCAGCTGAGGTTGCTTTAATAAATTTAGCTTTTTGATTATGTTTCTTACTTTTTTTACCCATTCGAACTCCTCCTAAAATGTAGTTATTTGTCATATTTTGAAATATGAATCTAATCAATTGTAATTTATTTGGAACATAATTTCCATATTTTTAGGAAATTAAGTAATAAAAAAGATATACAACGACTAAAATAGACATTTGTATGCACATTCAAATAAGTTCTTTAGAATCATTTTAGATTGAAATAAATCAGTGCCTTAGGATTATATATATATATACAACTTCAATTTTTTCCAGTGATATACAAAAAAACCTTGAATTAGCCAACAAAAAATCGCATACGTCATTAGAACTAACAAAAAATTATCATTTGAACATTTCGACAATATATCGAAAAATAATTCCTAATTATCTGATAAATATTTTTAAACACGTCCTATGGGATTTCCTAAAAAAATATAAAACGAAGCAGCTTCCCTTTATTGGTGAGAGCTGCTTCGTTTTATTTGTATTATTTTATACAAGTTACACGGTATTTAGAGCAGCCACATTCTAGCGGTTGCTCCTTCTTATTGAAAAGAATTAAAAAACTTTCAAAAACATGTCCCCTCGAGTAGTCAAATTTTCTATATGTATTATGAAGGGAGCGATTTATATGGTTTTTGATTATTTAAAGGACTATCAAACATTTAACACGGTTGCAGAAATGGACGAAGTGGTGGCAATTCATCTTGAAAGTCATGACTTAACAGAAGCAGAACGCAATGTTACTTTACGCATCTCACAATCCGCACTTGCCTACCCAGGTGCTGCACATTTAAAGGCTAAAACGATTGCGGATCATGTTGGGGTTAGCACCAAAACGGTATATCGTGCTGTGAAAAAGTTAAATGAATTAGGCATTTTACGCATTGTCGCTAGCACAAAACTAAACGGCATTAAGGGTGCGAATATTTATCAACTTTTACATGTCCCATCGGAAATGTCCGAGCGGGTCCCAACTGAAAATACGCATGACATCAAGGTTTGTGAGGATATTCCTGCCAACCAATCTATTTCTTTTAATCTTTTTAAAACAAGCTCTTTACATGAAATATATATTAATAGACTCTCACAAATTAATAATTGGCAAAATACGCTTTGTGAATTTCTGCAAGATTTTCCGATGAAGGACGAGCTAAAAGAAGGTTTACATAAAGCCATTTTAGCAACACCTATTCAAACTATGCGCGAGTTTACGATTGCAAGAGATGCCATGTTGCGTATTATTCATGATGTACAAGATGGTAAGCTGACGATTCAAACGACATTACGTGCGGTGTATAAAGGGGCTTATGAGCGAGCGGTTGTTAGGCCAAACGTGAAAGAAGTTGAAATGCAGCAAGTAAAAAGCAAGCGACCTGTGCCGTTTTATGATTGGTTGACGGTGAGGGAATGATTGTTATTTGGGCAAAAAGAAAAGCTCTATACAGCCGAAGCTATGTACTGGTCCATTAAAGATACCCATGCTGAATAAACCCCATAACATCCGCACAAATGGCGCATTTCAGCTTTCAAACGCAAAAGACGCATCCAATTACCTCATTTACTTTATTTCCCAATAGTTTATACTAAATTCATATCATAAGAATGGAGTGTACCATATGAGAAAGCCAGTTGTATTTTTCTTTACATTTTTAGCACTATTACTCTTCTCTACTACTAACGCAGAAGCCGAATCAATTAAAGCAACACCTTCTCACACAACAATTTTAGTAAACGAGCATGAGATCCAAGCAGGTGTCTATAATATTAACGGTAATAACTATTTTCAATTACGTGATTTAGCTCAAATTTTAGTTGATGAATCTAGTCGGTTCAACATCGGCTGGGATTCTAAAAGTAAAGTTATCGAAATCCTTCCAAAAGAAGAATATGAATTCGATTATCCTACATACAGTGAATCAAAGTACAAGCCATATAGCATAACTAATCAGCCAACTAAAATTAAAGTTGCAAATAAGTTGCAACGGATGAACGCCTACGTAATTGATGGTTCAACTTATTTTCAACTACGAGAGCTTACTTCTTTATTAAACATAACAATTGGCTATGATGCTAAAACACAGAAAATCACAGTTACAACACCTGGCATTCCCGGAGAATACCCACTTGGTGTAAATGTTAGCACTATCGATAACATCAAAAGTTATAATCATCCTAGATGGGCCTCTACTATTCAAGAATTTGTATTCGACATAGAAGGTCAAACTTCTGTATTAACAGTAGATGACACTATTTCAGTTACAACCTATGACGAAAACTATCAAACGACGTCTAAAAAATCAATTCCTTTCGAATTACCGATTTTCGGGACATTTTATAGCGGTGCGCAATACAACTATATTTCCTTTGGTCAACCCAACCAAGAAGAAACAAACAAGGAAGTCATTCGTATTGTCAAATACGATAAAAATTTCAATCGCATAAGCGCAGCCTCTATTTATGGGAATGCAATCATAACGACCATTCCATTTGATGCTGCTACTGGTCGAATGGCAGAGCATGGCGATTTACTAGCCTATCATACTTCACGTGAGCGTTATACAAGTAATGACGGCTTGAATCATCAATCCCAACTTACACTTATGCTCAATACGAATACAATGGAAGTCATCAATAAACTGGAGCCATTTCAATGGAATCACGTAAGCCATTCATTCGATCAATATGTGGCCTTCGATAATGGCAATACGATCTATTTAGATCATGGTGATGCCTATCCACGTTCACTTGTTCTGCAGAAAGAAAGTCCAACTGGAAATCGTGAAGAACTAAACATTTTTGACATTTCAGGAGCAACTGGAGCAAACGTAACAGGCGTATCAATCGGTGGTATGGAAATTTCAAAAAATCATATTTTAGTGGCCTTTAACTCAATTAATCAAAATAATTCGTATCTGTACACATCATACGAGCTAGAAAATGGCGATATAAATAAACGAAATATCTATGTATATGCAATCAATAAAGATTTCAATTCTTCAAGCACGGTAAGTATGAAAACTGAAATCGCACATTATGAAAACACCGATTTTTACACGACAACACCAACGATTGTAAAAATAAGCGATGAAAAGTTCGTTATACTATGGAATGAATATACAAATGAAGGAAAAATTAAGGACTTAAAATATGTTTCTGTAAACGAGCAGGGTGCAATAATTTCTGCAATCCAAACAAAGCCAGGCTTCTTACTATCAACGGCCCAACCAATCGTGAAAGATAATAAAATTATTTGGTACACAGAAACGATGAAACGCAAAGTCATTTATGAGTTGGAAGTTGAATAGCGGTTACTCCTTTCAAAGCAGTAAAGGGAAATTTAGGTAACCCAAAAGCCCTATGTAAGATTACTCTTGCATAGGGCTCTATTTATTTTATATTATTTACACGCACTGCCTGTCCCATCCTACAAACTAAGAAATCCGATAACATCCGCGCAAATGGCGTACATTTCCTTGGCGACTAAGTGATGGTTTGCTGAATCGATATTTTCAGAAGTGGATTTACTAATGATCCCCGCCTCGATTAAGCTTGTCCAATTACGTTCATCTGCTGGTTGATCTAGGAAAATTCCAGCTACAATAGCACTCGCTTTATTTAAATCAAGCGGCTCATTTTCCTTGTAGAAAATTTCATTATATACGGTTTGCAACTGCTCACTACGCTCGATAGCCTTTTCTGTCTGTATGCGATTAACAGAGCCCATTAGCATATTCATAAAATTATGCGTCGTTACGGGCTTTTCTACCATTAAATCATTGTCATAGCCACCTATCACTAAACCGTAGTTAATGAGTGTTTGTACAGATTGATCAAACCATTCGTCCTCATATGGATAACTAGCTTCTACCTGCTTCACAAATGCGCCTTGATGCTTTAAGTTCGCGCGTAGTTGTTCGATTAAGGCCTCATCCTTACTTAATTCGCGGAATGTGACGCCTTCTTTAATGGCCAATGACGCCGCAGTTCCAGCTGCATCGCCCGTTACCATGCCGGTTGGGACAATTCTTGTACTGCCTGCAGCTAACGATGAATAGCCCGCTGAACGCCCGACGACTAAAAGCCCATCAATTTTTAAAGGAACAAGCGAACGAAATGGAATCGCATATTGACTCGGCGTTGAAATGACATAGCCATAATCGTGTGGTGTTTGCGCCTGCACGTCTACCGGATAGGCACCGTAGCCGATATTATCCCAATGGTCGCTATTTTTCCAAACATCCGACATCGGTAACTGGTACTCCGCTAAAATGTGGCGGGTTTCACGTACATACAGTTCTGTTGGGTAACCTGCAATTTCTGCGTTTTCAAAGCCACCAAATTCCTTTCTTAAATAATCTACAATAGGCTTCGTCTCACGCTTTCCTTTTTCAATCGCCTCTGCCTTCGCTGTTTCACTTAAGCCATCCACATCAAAAATTTGCAACGCGTTAATATAATAGTCGTCGCCCTCTTTTACTAGATTAAGTCCTCGTAAACGGGTATTTTCCTCAACCGGCGTATATAGATCGTGCAGCTTCGTGAATCCCCAGGCGACCGATTTTTTTACCTCCGCTTGGCCAAACTTCTCGGATTTTGCTGTTTCCTTAACCTTTTTCCAATCGACATTTTTTAAATGGAGCATTAAGGTTACCGCCATTTTTTTATCTTCAATGCCAATGTCCTTCCCACCAACAAAGTATGGGACATTCGCCATAACCGCAATATCCGCATCCTGAGTAGCATCAATAAAAGCTTTCCCTTTTACTATGTATGTACCATTTGCATTTTTTACTTTGACACCAGTTAGTGTATTGCCGGTTAATAATATCTCTTCAACGGTTGTACTGACAGACAAAGTTAAGTTTTCCTCGGCAAAAACTAATTGCTTAAACGCAGCCTTTGCATCTTCAATATTAAAGGCATTGTCCTTACCAACTAACGCATGCCATTCTTTATAAATACCGCGACTAATTTGTCTAGTACTTTTACTTTTTGGGATATCTAAAAAGTTCAGCATTCCAAACGTAAAGAGCCCCCCTAGATCCTCGCGCTTTTCAATCAGTAAGGTTTTCGAGCCACTGCGCGCCGCCATGACCGCTGCTGCTACACCCTCAGGTTCTCCCCCAATGACAATGACGTCATATTGCGCTTCCAAATTTCCGATTGCAACGGGCTTTTCATAGGACTGCGCCATTATTTTTGGTTTTGTTATGTAGTTGATTATTAAAGCAATTACTACAAGGCTCGCTAAAGTTCCAATAGTAATAACTATTTTTCTTTTATTCATGCTGCAACTCCTCTCGTTTAAACTATTCTATCTTTTATTATAGGTTTTAATTGAGTTGTTTTAAAGGGTTGATGGACTTTTATGTAAAATATTGGATTTCCAATGCAAAAAGAAGTCCCCTATGAGATTGCACTCACAGAGACTTCCTTCATTGTTACACGCTCAATGCATTTTCATAAATCTCAAGTAAATTATGAGTTTACGTAACACCGACATTTTAATCAAAAAAGCTATTTTTATCTGCACCCGCAAACACTAAATTAACATCTGCAGCGGTTGTTGTGATTTGGAAATGTTGACCATCCACCTTTGTAGCTTGTGCTTGTATATTCGCATCGCGTAAACGATTATTTAATAAAGTAATTAGTTGATCTATCGTTGTGTACTTACTAGTTAAGGAAATGGCTACTGTATTTGCCCCATCAGCTATAGTAAAAGTACGATTTTTAGAAGTATCATCATTTGTGCCTTGTGCGGATGATTGATCAAAGAAGTACGACCAATCTGCACCTTCTAAAGTAAAGGCAGCTGTTGAACCCGTTTGGAATGTGCTTATTTGGAAAGTATCATCAAAGCCAAAAGCTGTTACTGTACGATTCATTATGCCATCGACGCCATTTTTTTGGAAGAAATAATCTTGAATATGACTGTCTACTACACTTCCCATAGATGCACCCTTAGTAAAATCTGTTGATAAAGCCCATGAAATATAAATTGGAATTCGTTCCCCATTAATCACAATGGTAAAGTCCTTTCGATTTCCTGTAAAATCTCCTACCGTTACAGGTTTACTAACCAGTTTAGCTTGAGCTTGTGTTGCATACACCGTTGAGAAGTCTAAACTTTGAATTGTTTTACTACTATAATTAATAGGCTCTTCCACAATGATATCAAAGGTAGCTGTTTTCCCTTCATAAGTAACTGTAATCATTTTTGTTCCTACTGTAGTAAAGTCCACAGGTAATACTTGTAAATCACCAGCATTCACTACCGCTGTTGTACTGTCAGATTTTGTTGCTGTTACAATTAAATCACTTAAATCTAACGATGTATCTGTTGTTAAATACTTTACTTTTGTTGGTGCTGTTGTAACTGTAATAGCTTGTACTGTTGGTGTGCTATTCTCGTCTTATGCATTATAACGAGCCTTCACCATGCAGGCGGCTTTCACCGCACACGGCGATCCGTCAGCTTGTCACTGACTGGGTTTCTTCGCTCCTGCTAGTTTTCTCCTCTTGCCATGTTACCATGACAATACATGTGGCTAGCGATTGACACTACTACAAACCCGCTGTCATCTAATACACCTCATCAGCTCTATCTGCCTCTTTGTATTAGACTTCAAACGTTCCATTAGATTGCTCCCTCTTTTTAATGACCTTAGGCTTCCACTATCCTACGAATGAAGCGTCTGTTTAACAGTTCCGAATTGTTCAGACTCCCTCATTATTATTGAAAATAATCGGCGTATGAATGAACTCCTAGCTTAGCTTTTACACATTCATACGTACCATTCGCAGCTTCCATGGATTCGTCTACCTAGCCATAGTCATTTTTTAAAGAACCCCGCATTGGACTTTCACCAATTACGACTTCACCTGACTTCGCCCCTTTGTGCTGATAGTGCACGCATTGGACGCAGGAGGATTAGGCACATGAGCAGATAGGAACTGTTGCTCATGCATTGGAATTTCACCAATGATTACATCCTAACAGTTAGAAATAGCTTGTGAATTTAAACTTTAATTCACTTGACCATTTTCCACACATTTCACTAGTTCCCTAGCTTATAGCGTAACGTTTCGTTTACTTTTGTTGAGGAGTTATTGTTATTGATATTGTAACATCAGTCGTTCTTGTTGTTCCGTTACCATCTTGATAAGCTACTTCAATTGTTACGGTTTCAGCAGCTGTCACTACAGTTGGTATACCAGTAATGGCCCCAGTAATAGGATTTAACGATAATCCAGCCGGCAATGAACCAGATTTAACTGCATAGCCTGTTGGTTGTGTTGAACCTATAGCTATAGTAGGTTCAACTGCTGAAAGTGTAGTATTGACTTCCTCAACAATCGCTGAATAAGTCACAATTGGCGCTGGTACAAATTCATTTATTGTTACAGTTGTACTAGTACTTGCTAATGACGTTGCAGTTGCTTTCACTCGTACTTCATACGTATCTGCTTCTAGACCCGTTACTGTGGGTCCTGTAATTGCTGTCCAAGTTGGATCACCTTGTTTACGATATTCTTGTCCTGCTAATGTACCTGAAATCATCCCATCATTCCCTGTAGCAGTGACCGCTGTTGCCACTAACCCTGTTGGTGCTGCTGGTACTGTTGGTGCTGGTACATATGAATTTACTGTTACCGTTGTACTAGCACTTGCTAATGACGTTGCTGTTGCTTTTACTCGGACTTCATAAATACCCGCTGTTAGATCTGTTACTGTCGACCCTGTAATTTCTATCCAATTTGTATCACCTTGTTTGCGATATTCTTGCCCCGCCGCTGTGCCAGAAATTATCCCATCATTGCCTGCAGCAGTTACGGCTGTTGTGCCTAACCCTGTTGGTGCTGCTGGTACTGTTGGTGCTGGTACATATGCATCCACTATTACAGCTGTAATAGCACTTTCTAATGACGTTGCTGTTGCTTTTACTCGGACTTCATAAATACCCGCTGTTAGGCCTGTTACTGTCGACCCTGTAATTTCTATCCAATTTGTATCACCTTGTTTGCGATATTCTTGCCCCGCCGCTGTGCCAGAAATTATCCCATCATTGCCTGCAGCAGTCACGGCTGTTGTGCCTAACCCTGTTGGTGCTGCTGGTACTGTTGGTGCTGGTACATATGAATTTACTGTTACCGTTGTACTAGCACTTGCTAATGACGTTGCAGTTGCTTTCACTCGTACTTCATACGTACCTGCTTCTAGACCTGTTACTGTCGGGCCTGTAATTGCTGTCCAGTTTGAATCACCTTGTTTGCGGTATTCTTGCCCTGCTACTGTGCCAGAAATTATCCCATCATTACCTGCAGCAGTGACCGCTGTTGCCACTAATCCTGTTGGTACTGTTGGTACTGCTGGTACTGCTGGTACTGTTGGTGCTGGTGGTGACGGGACATAAGAATTATTTGAATCGTCTCCATAGCTACTATCTTGCACTATTATTATAGTGCCATCCTGGAGCATAAATTTACCGAAGTTTCGCAAAAAGCTCGTTAAATTTTTAAATATTGAGGTTGGATGAATACCATCTGGAATGATAACGAGTGTCATTTTAGTATCTTTACTAATTAAAATTTGAACAAAAGTGTCTAATATTGAAAATTCATTGATTGTTCCATTCCATAGTAGCTCAAATTCCATTTTGGAACGATCCAGATTCGTTGATTGATTCGTTCTTTCAGGGATTTCAAGTCGATTAATCGTTCCTGTTCCAGCCAACTTTACATCTAATAATTGTACAAAACGAAGGATTAATTGATTCATATTGGCGTTAATCACAGTATCTTTCGCATTGTCTTGTAAAACCACCCTTAGTAATATCTGATCTGAATGAACATGTACGTTAGAACGATTGATAGTTAATACTGCAATGGAACTTCCTTTGAAGTCGATAGTTAAAGTAGTTGAAGAATTGGCAACTTTAGCAAGGGATGCCACTGGACTAACGGTAGCATCCTCTACAACGAATTCACCCTTTACCTCTACTTGATTAGTGGCAAAGCCTGTTACTGCACTACTTGTTAACGTAACATTACCTGCAATTACGACATTTTTCAGCTCAACAAAGTCGGCATTAATACTCATATCGCCTTCAAATGTTGTGTTCCCAGCGTCGAATGTTACTCGTGCTTCTTCTGCGCCAGAAGCGTTCAATTCTAATGCTGTAATACTGACAACTTCACCATTTACGACTTTGGCTTGAACCGTCGCGCCTGTTAATGCCTTGGCATTGGCTTCATTTAAGAAAGATTGAACGGTTTTACCAATTTTTAATTGTTGATCAGCTGTTTTCACTAACCCTTTTTCAATATCTTCTACAACGAACGTTACTTCTGTTGCCGTTTCTTCTATTGGTGCTTGCGTTACCAACTTTTCAGCTCTTACAATGAATGACGCAAGCTGACCGCGCGTCACAGCGGTATTACCTCCAAATGTCGTTTCTGTAACCCCTTGTGTAATACCGTATTTGTACATGGCTGCTACTGCACCTTTGTAATCGGCATGTACATCCGTAAATGGTAGCTTCATTGCTTCATCTACTTGTAATTGCAGTGCACGCGTTAAAATAATCGCCATCTCATTGCGAGAAATCGGGGCGTTTGGACGAAAAGTTCCGTCCGTATAACCACCAATAACCCCAAGCTGTTTTAGTGCCATGATTGCACCTGCAAACTCATGATTAGCCGACACATCACTAAAGCCCGTACTCGGCACAGTCCCAACATTCATCCCTAAAATGCCTGCAATCATTTTCGATGCTTGTCCACGCGTTACAGGATTACCAGGCCCAAATGTACCGTCCCCATAGCCGTTAATAATCCCGCGATTGGCCAGTTCCATAATGGCATCATAGTGAGTGTTGTTTTTGGATACGTCTGAAAATGCTGATGCAGCTGAAACCGTTCCACTTGAAGCAACGGCTACCGCTACTGCTAAAGTTGAAATAAATAATTTGTTTTTTCCCATGTTTCGCCTCCAAAAGTAAATTTTATAAATCCGAATAAACTATACTAAAAGGAGGTTAAAATTAGGTTAAAAAAAGAAAAAAACTTTTAAAAAACATAGATTCTTATTATATAAATCAGAATAAATTACAAGAATAGGTAAAAACACTATTTAACTTACAGAAGTCAAAGCAAAAAGAAATATAATAGACTGTTTTCCTAGCAATCGTTGGGCGTAAGCATGAGCATAGACGTATGACAAAAAAGCTCTACATAAACTTAGCTATGTAGAGCTTTTCCTCCATATTGCAATTGTCGTTAATTATCAGAGTTATTTGTGCAAACGGTGCATCTAAAAAGAATGCCCATAATTTCCTTCCAGCCTTTGTCGATATTTGCGCTATCGAATTTGTGGAATGGGTAGGATTGGAATGTTGGTGCAGACAAGTTTTTCTCTTTGTTATTAATGAAAATTTGATACGCTTCGTCCATTCCACTAATGACTGCGATATCTTCTAATTTTTCTTCCTTAATTTGCTCTTTTGTAGAGTCCATTAGCTGAACGGTTTGAACACGGGCCTTTTTCAAATTATCTGTTTCTTTGTCCGCTTTTTCTTCGCTAACTTCTATTACAGGTGGCTTGTCATAGACGATTTTCGCCTTGTCTTTAAAGGCGACTTCGGCGGGCTGTAAAGAAGTTCGCCCATCGTATCCTACAACATACACATACTGCTGATCCTCTATATCTTGTCCCTCATATTGAACAAGCCAATCTTCACGTACCGCAAAGTTATTATCAACTGAGTGTGTTGTAATGCGAGCTTGTGCGAATGTCCCAATTGGAATTTCAGTAAGGGTCTCCATATTTGAAGCGTCGATACTTACTTCATATACCGTTTCTTTTGGTTTTAGCTTTTGATGCTTGTTCATTTCCTCATAAGCAATAGATTCGATTGCTGGAATTTGTTGTTTTTCTAAAACTGTACCATCTAAAGTTTGATCATCTGCAATGGATTTTTCGAAAGTATATTCCACTGGTTGCCCTACTTCAATGTCTTGCCATTCCTTCTGATTGACGTAAACGACTAGCTTTTTATCGTTTGAAAGAATGTGGAATGTGATGGAATCTCCCTCTAAAATGATATCCTTCACAATCCCTTGAATAGGCGAAGTAAGTGTCCCGTTTTCATCGAGCTGATCGATGCGTTTTTGTAAAATTTCAATTTGGCGCTTCGTTTCAGCCATTGAACGCTGAATCATCGCAATGCCCTCTGCAGTTGGTGTACTTGGGTCAATGCCCAACTCCAATGTTAAATCGACTTGCCAGCTTTCATCATCACCAAATACCGTAGAATCACTTGATGTATAAGGCTCCGATTCCTGTGTTTCACTTTCTAGCTGCGATAAAATCATTTCTAATTCATCAAGCTCTTTATTGTATGCAGTTAGCTCGTTTTCTAAATTAGTCAGTTCGCGCTCTGCTTGTTCCGGCTTAAATAAAGCGAGTTCACTTAACTCATCGACACTTTGTCCTTTTGTAACAAGCACCTCACGAATTGCTTGTACAGGAGCTGCAATATAATGCTCATTTAATGCCGAAACAACTGCATCCTTTTCGAGGACCTTTTCGTATTCCTTTTCGGCGGCAGCTTGTGCATCATGTAAAGAATATTTTTTTAAAATCACATCATTACTTTTTAACAATAAATAGCCATTAACGATGACCAGTAATAGAACAATAATTACTGTGATTTTTACCTTTTTTGTTCGTTTCATTAAATATCAAACATCCTTTCAAACCAGATTGACACTGGCAGGATGCTAATACATGCAATTAGTAGAGCAAACACAATTTGAATACCGATCAGTTTTGCTAGCAGTCCCTTTTTTGTGTCCTGCCACTGTGATAAAAATGTATAGTGAATCCAAACCGTCACGATCGTCGCAACCGTTAGCTGGTTAAGAAAATACAACAGAAAATCCGCGTAATATACATACGCCATCATCGGCGCCAATGAGAAAAATGTAAAAGGCGTTGCAATACCAAATAGCATAAATATGATTAGTGTGATAAATTTCTCAATGATAATGACCGGAATTACATAAAGCTGTACTTTTTGAATCCATCGATACTCGATATTGTTCGTAAATACGTATAGGATGTACGGGACAACATAATAGTGAAAGAGGAAAAATACGATTCCCATCATAAGCGAGCCGATTAAATATACTAGTCTCGCATAACTATATTGATCATTTTGCCCACTGGCATATAAATACGTTAAATGACTCGTATTCATGCCCCATATATTACGAATAATATAGTAGAACATCGTAAAGCCAAAAATGACCCATACCCATTTTTTATATCCTGCTATTTTGCCATTTTCGCTATTTTCTAGCTGATACGTTAAGCGAGAAGGCTGCGATAATGGCTGAAAATAATTATATTTGTCCATTTCAACACTCCATTCATTTACAGCAATAATTACTATTATACCTAACTATCCTGTCCGTTTGTTATTAGGTAGAATAAGATACTTTTTGTATTATATACTTAATAAAAAATTTTCCAATAGTAGAAAGTGTGTGAAGTGAATTTTTGGAATTGTTTTTGGGAGTAGGAATTGGTTTGTGTGTTTGGTGCACGGCGCAAAAAGCCCTACACAGCGGTGGCTATGTAGAGCATTTTGCTAATTTTGGAATTGCAATGAATTGCAGGAGTTGATTATGCACTCGGTAGATGTTTATTAATTCAAAAAAACTCCCACTGTATTCTCCAACTCATGCGAATTTTTCTTATATTGATAATAACGGATGCTCTCTCGAATTAAATAATACATTGAAAAAATTAAGTTCTTCATAATTAGTAATACTATTACAAAAAGCACTCCAAAAATTGCACCTACTGTATGCGAGTTGTCATTTCTTCTTGAAAAGATATTTTCGAATAAAGCAGTAAAGGCAACAACTGTAATACCAGCTGAAGCTGCACCTAGCATTGGTTTTACAGAATTATAACGGAAGATTAATAAGGCTAATGCAATAAAAAATAAACTAAAAAATATTTCGTTTAACGGTGAGGTTCTCATAACTATTTCAATATTTAATAAACATATTGACGTAACTATTGTTCCCACAAGTGCCCAACCATAAATAATCGAAGCCCTTAATCGATCCGCTTCTGTCTGGGCTTTAAAAATGTATTTTACTACAAAGTTAAAAATCATATGTAAATTCCTCCTATAAATAAGTCGTTACTAATAGTTTAGACAAACTATCAAAATTTCCTTTCATAATTTTTAAGCAAGTTTATCTGTATCGAAGTAGTAATGTCAGATAATCATTATCCAAAACATACTAGGTTTTCAATTTTTCGTAATTGCCGAATCTATGATTTGGCAATCATATCAAAAAGAAGCCCTCTGCAAGATTGCTCTTACAAAGAACTTCCCAACTGACTACATGTATTTACTTATATATTCTGACTTTATTTAAATAACCTTTATCACCAGAGAATATAACTAATGATTTATCATCTTTACTATTAATCACTTCACCCGTGATTTCAGCATCTTTGTATTCATACCAAATATCACTAGCGATATTATTTAAAAATCTTTCAATCTTTGTATCTTGAAGATTGTACCATTCCTTATTGTAATTAACTACGCCTAAATCGATTTCGATCTCGACATCAATATAATCTTTGTTTCCTCTTAACGTGATGTCAAACGCCAAACTATTCCAATTCTTGTAGTCCTTATTTAACTGCTTCTCTAAATCTTTAAGGGAAATAGTAGATTGGGCTTTTAATTGCTTTTCCAATTCCGCAATTTTGACATCCTTTGATTTAATAGCATTTTCTAGTTCAGTAATTTTAGCATCTTTTGTTTTAGCTGCATTTTCTAATTCCGTAATTTTTGAATCTTTTGATTTAGCCGCATTTTCTAATTCCGTAATTCTTAAATCTTTTATTCTAACAAAGTTTTCCAAATTGGAAATTTCGTTCTTTAAATTAACTTCATTGGGATTTACATTATCTGTGATGTAGATAGATTTCTTTGGCCCGTCCCAAAGCACGTTCTTGTTAAGCGCTCCCGATAAGGAACGAACAGGTAAATAAGTCGTACCATCAATAAGGATAGGAGAAATATTACCAGACACAGGCACATTATTATTAAGAATGTTAATTTTCGGGTCAGTATCAACCTTTTTTGATACGACAGCAGCCTCAGAGACAGTCATTTGTGAAAATAATAAAATACTAGCAAAGATCGTTGTACCAATCCCTTTTCCGAGCCCATTAAATACTTTATTTCCCATTTTATCCACTCCTTCTATATTTCATAAATATTATACACTTAATATATTATTAATAGAAGTAATTTACAGTTAAAAGTTAGCACAAAATTATTGTCTATCGGATGGGTGCATAAACAATTATCGTCATGGCTTATTTCAAGTAATAACTGATTTTGCAGTGTTATTTCGTGTATTAAAATATGTTCACGACTGATTCTCCTTTACACTGACACCAAATTACATCGAATTGTAAAATTTTTCATGCACCCGGTGCACGATTGTGTGGAAACCAGAACAAAAAAGAAACCCTTTGCAAGATTGCTCTCACAAAGGACTTTCTCCTATCCTAACCGACTACATGCATTTACGGTAAGGTAGATTTAGAATTTTAACTAATATTGTATAAAATTACATTTTTTACTTTATGGTGAATCGATATTATACTATATTAGACCAAAACTAAGGAGGAACGATTCATGAACAAGAACAAGAAAAACAAACCCAACGCACGGTTATTCTCAGCCCTTACACTGGCAGTTGTCACACCAGCATTTGTCATTCCAATGGCAGAGCCCACCCTTGCGAATACAAACCTTGACTCTGCGCTAATCCAACCTGTTGCAGCCGTCACCGACTTCCGCGATGTGCCAGTCAATCATTGGGCGTATGAATCCATCGTGAAAGCCAGTCGGCAAGGACTTGTAGAAGGCTATAATGGGTTGTTTCGACCGAATGGAGAAGTGACACGAGCAGAACTTGCTACCTTCCTATCACGCGTATTTGACGGAACAGAACGAGGTAGTCATACCTTTATAGACGTTCCACAAGATCATTGGGCAATCGATGCCATTAACGAAGGGATTGAACTCGGTTTTATCAAACCAAACGATTACAAAAACAACAAATTTGGCCCCGACCAAGCAATGACACGCGATGAAATCGTGAAGTGGTTGGTCAATGGATTGGTGTCAAAAAATTTAGAATACGGCACCATTTTAGAGGAATTGGATTCTGATTTAACCTTGTTGCCAGTGACAGAGTTTTACAAAGGTGGACTCAAGAAAGAGGACATTCCATACTTTGGTGTTGCAATCGGTACAGGCTTAATAACGGGCTATTCCGATTTTTCAATTCGTCCAAGTGGCAAAACATCTCGTTCGGAGGTCGTGGCTATGTTATTCCGTATCCAAGACATCCTATCGAAAGAGCCAAACTTGTTTAGTGACTTGAATGAATTACGCGAAGTCGCAACAACCGGAACGAATATTTTGACACTCACAAATTATGAAAAAGCACGATTTGGTGACGATAATGGTATTTGGGATAGAGTCATGGAAGACGCTGCAAATAAAAAGAATATGAATTTAGACGAATATCTTAAAATGGAATTTGGAGAGGGTTTTAAGTACCCTGTTTCAGGGGAAGAGATAGGTGGTTTCGAGGATGTGCTAGGGAAACCGTATACGTTGAACAACAAACGTGCTGTTAACACAATTGAACGTGCCATTTTTGTGGACACGAGAGGATCACAAGCAAAAGGTGTTTATAAGGATATGTTTTTTAATGCAGATCCAAAACAGAAGGTGTTTGGTGAAAGATTAAATAAAAATTATTATTCGGTATATTACGAATACACAACAACACCAAATCAAAAAACCACTTTAAATAGTATGTATAATGGTTCTACTAAAGGGCAAGTAGGTGATTTCCTTATTAATTCAGTAAATGCAGAACAATTTGGTATCACGACACCTCGAACGATAGATGGATGGTACTATGAGAAAGGTGAAAATGGTATATTTGAAAAAATAACAGATGATTTCTTCACAAAAGGGAAAACCGTCCGCTATTGGGCTGTACAAATTGCTGGAAGTAAAGCAATTGACGATCCTTTTTCATCTGATGATAAAATAAGTGGCACGACAGACGATGGCATTCGATATTCTTATGAAATTTTAAAATAAAAAATGTCTTTGTAATAAAATAGGATCAAATATTAACAACTTTATTTTAACCCCCGTCCAAACCTAGAACGGGGGTTATGTCTGTATGGAGCTTTATTGATATTTTAATAAGATACTATCATAGGTGGCATACACAGCCATGCTATGTAGAACCTTTCGTCAATTTTGAAATTACAGTTAATCATCAGAATTGTTTGCACACTCTGTGTATGATATAGAAAGTGATTTTATTATAGATAAATACCCTTTATCTGTAAATTCTAATCTTATTTAAATAACCTTTATCACCAGAGAATATAACTAATGATTTATCATCTTTACTATTAATTACTTCACCCGTGATTTCAGCATCTTTATATTCATACCAAATATCGCCAGCGATATTATTTAAAAATTTTTCAATCTTTGTATCTTGAAGTTTGTACCATTCTTTATTGTAATTAACTACGCCTAAATCGATTTCGATTTCGACATCAATATAATCTTTGTTTCCTCTTAGTGTGATGTCAAACGCCAAACTATTCCAATTCTTGTAGTTCTTATTTAACTGCTTCTCTAAGTCTTTAAGGGAAATAGTAGATTTGGCTTTTAATTGCTTTTCCAATTCAGCTATTTTGACGTCCTTTGATTTAATAGCATTTTCTAGTTCAGTAATCTTAGCATCTTTTGATTTAGTTACATTTTCTAATTCAGTGATTTTTGCATCTTTTGATTTACCCGCATTTTCTAATTCCGTAATTCTTAGATCTTTTGTTCTAACATAATTTTCCAAATTATAAATTTCATTCTTTAAATTAACTTCATTCGGATTTACATTATCTGTGATATAGATTGATTTAGATGGTCCGTCCCAAAGAACGTTCTTGTTAAGCGCTCCCGATAAGGAACGAACAGGTAAATAAGTAGTACCATCAATAAGGATTGGAGAAACATTACCAGACACTGGCACATTATTATTAAGAATCTTAATTTTAGGGTCGGTCTCAACCTTTTTTGATATGACAGCAGCTTCTGAGACAGTCATTTGTGAAAATAATAAAATACTAGCAAAGATTGTTGTACCAATCCCCTTTCCGAGCTTTTTAAACATTTCATTCTCCATTTTTTCCACCCCTTCTATATTCCGTAAATATTATATGCTTAGTATGTTATTAATAGAAGTAACTTACATATAAAATTTGGCGCAAAATTATTGGATATATCGGGTGCGTTCACAAACAATTGTCGTCAAAACATATTTCAAGTAGTAGCTGATCTTGCAGTGTTTTTCATGTATTGCAATAGGTTCACGACCGATCCTCCTTTACACTGATTGCTTTGCCTAATGAACGATCATTATCATTTGCTTATTCAAGTAATAGCCCACTAAATAAAATTATGATCCGTATTAACCCACGTTATAGTGAGTATTATAAAAAGAAGTATAACTATAACGGGTATATAAATTTATAGTATTAACCATTTCGTACATATTTAAGTTGTAAAATCCAACATTAATCATTGATTTAAAAATAATTGCATTGTTTTTGTTCTACCCGCTTCATCTTTTTGTCTATCTCCTATCCAACTTTGAAGCAATGACTGTTTTAATATTATTAATTGCTTTTCTTGTTGTTTTCGACAAATGACATCACTGTTTTTCTGGTTTAATTTAAAATCAATTTGATATTTTCATTCTCTAAATTTTCACTTGTAAATCCAAAATATGTTCTTTTCCAGTTTATAAGATGATCCGCACATCGACTCAGCACAGTTCTAGATTCCCCCAATATATAAAATCTCTTCCTTCCCTTTGTAATATACTAAAACTTCATATTATACCATCACTAATCGCATTTGAAAAATCCTCATTAAAAAATCAATTTGTAATTTCATTTATTTGCTCCTTGAATACACTTTTTTATGGATATAAGTGATCAAATCTACTTAAGTTAATTCTACAAAAAGCACTAAATTCCTCTAAGGAAATTTAGTGCTTAATTTTTTTTGTGCAATAGGTACACGTTTACATAAAATCGTTCTCTCTTATAGGGATAGAGAGCTATTTGTGTAGTGAATGATAATTAGAAGTTATAATATATAATATCAGATTGTTGGAGTTAGATCGCTACAGCTATGTTTGAAAACAAAAATGAAGTCCTATGCAAGAATTCTCTCGCATAGGACCCTAATGAATTTTGAGCAACTATAAGAAATTATTTTTTATCGGAGAATAAATTTAAATCTGTTTTATCAATATCTTCAGCTAAAGCTTTATTTATATAGTCATTTAATTGCGATTATTGCTCTAATCATAACTTAGGCTGAAAGGCAAAAAGAAAAGCCCTACACAGCCGAAGCCATGTAGAGCCATTCGTCAATTCTGGAATTGTAGTTAATTTTCATAATTGTTTGTGTACCCGGTGCACGGAATTCCTCATACAAGACTTCAATCCTTCTAACGTACTCCATGTATTTTCATAAATTGTATTAAATTGTCGGGATTGTTTGTGCACCCGGTGCACGATATTTTTCCTGAGAACATCTGGCTCCCACTGCGTTCCAACACCACATCCACCAACTGAATTCTTTTTCCTGGTTCCTTCTTTAATTTTTCTTCCATTTGTAACTCCTCCTTCAAAATAGAAAATGCCCTTCACTCCACATTCGGAATGAAAGGCATTCATTAATTACTTCATATCTATATTAAATATTTCAAAGTCGTTGTTACGACTCAGAACATAAGCGCAGGCTGAAGGGCAAATAGAAAAGCCCTACACAGCCGTAGCCATGTAGAGCCTTTTGTCAATTCTGGAATTGTAGTGAATTGTCAGTATTGTTTGTGCACCCGGTGCACAATATTGATTGTCAGAATCATTAGTGTATATAGTACACGAAATTCACTAGGAAAAATTACTTAGTTACTGTTACTGTAACACTAACCGGTACTGTTGGTTGAGTAGTAGGAGCAGTTGGAGTAACTACACCAGTATAAATTACTGTATCACCTGCTGTTGCTGCATCATAGTCAGCTGAAGCTGTCCATGCTACGCTAGCTGTTGCTATAGTACCATCTTCTTTAGTAACTGTTACAGTTGTTCCTAATGCTGCTAATACTGCTGCATTGTCTGCATGAGTACCTGTAGTAGTTGTGATTGATGGAGCTGCTACAGAAGTAATTACATTACCTAAGCGTGTAATTTCTGTTTCTGCAGCTGTTAAAGTTGCAACGTTAGTTACTAGTGCTTTTGCATCAGCTGATAAAGCGTCATATGCTGCACGTGCTGTATCTACTGCTGTTTTATCAGCATAAGTTAAAGTACCTACAACTGGAAGTGACGCAATTTGCCCTTGTACTGCTGCCGCTGCTGCCGCTGCTGCTACATCTAAAATCCCAGCATTACCAACGGCAGTTGTACCAAATTTAACTTTATTAGCATAAGTATATCCACCAGTTAAGTTAAATGCATTGAAATCGAAGATATACATTGCTGCATCATTTGAAGAAACAGTAATTTTTTGTTTTTCAGTTGCAGTTAATGGTGTTAAGAAATCAATTTCAACAACGCTTGTATCAGTATCTTTAATATCAGCTACATAATCTGTACCAGCAATTAGAGTTTTTGATTGGTTTAAACCAACTTTAATTGTGAACATACCAGCTAGAGCTGCTTTATTTGCTGGAGCAGCATCGAATGTTGAAGATAAATTTTCATCAAAATGTAATTCGATTGTGTCAGAATCAATAGCATTGATACCTGTATTAGTAGTTGAAGCAACTAATGAAGGTGCTACTCCATCTTGTACAGTTAAGCCAGATACTGTAGGAATTTTATTTCCTAATAAATCTAATGATCTAACATTTGCTTGTGCAACTGTAGATACAGTAGCTGTTACATTAGCTGATAAGTTAGTAGGTAATGTTAAAGTAACAACTCCTTGACCATCAACAGTTTCATATGAAGCTGAAGTTGGTACAATAGTACCATTCACTAAGAAATCAGAAGCATAAACTACTTGTAATGGACGATCTAATACTACTTTAACCTTATTTTTAGCAGTTGCAATTGTTTTAGCAGGAATGATTTGTGCAGTAGTATTACCCCATAGAGGAGTGTCAGTATCTAAAATTTCTTTTGTTAATCCAGCTAGTTTATTGCCATTCTTATCTGCTACTAATGTAGTTTTGAAACCAGTAATAGCTCCAGCAGTTAATACATTAGTACCGTCATATTTAGCATCTTTTGGAATCGTGATGATTACAGCCTTGCTATCATATGTTGGTTGGAAAGTTGTACCTGCTGGTAATAGGTACCATGAAGTACCAACTTTAATCATATAACGATCTGATTTCAGAACTGAGTATTCTCCATCAAGTGCCATTGAATTGCTGAATACTACTTGAACTTTAGTTCCTTCAGCACCAGCATCTACTACTGCAACATTTGTAACTGTAGGAGCTGTAATTTCAGGTACTGCAATTGTAAATGTTTGAGGAATCATCTTATTATTTAAAGCTGTTCCATCTACAACATTTTTCACTTCTACTGAGTAAGTTTTACCTTCTTCAAGAGCATTAGAAAGTGTAACAGTTAAAGTGTTAGTGTGCTTAGCTTTTGCAACTGCACTTGAAGCAACTGCAACTACTTCACCTTTTGCATTCTTAACTACAAGATTTTCAGAATTCACACCAGTAAATTGAGAAGTGCTGATGGCTTTATTGAATTTAATATCTAATTGAGATGAAGAAGCTGCAGTAAAGTTGCCGTATTCATCTGTATAAATACCTAATGATGAAACTTCAGGACGTGTAACGTCTACTGTAGCAGTTACTTTAGTGCTTAATTTAGAAGCGACATTACCGAATAAATCACTTGCTTTTTCAATAACTAAAGTAGTTTCTCTAGCTGGTAATTTATTATCAGCAAAGATAATTTTATAAGTTGTGAATGTAGAATCAGTAGCTACTGCACTATTTGCACCGTGTTTAACTACACCGTCATTATCAGTCCAGTAGATATTAGATGCTTTAACAGTCTCTGCATCTACCGCTTCATCAAACTTAACAATTGCTGCATCTAATGTAGCAGACACGATTGAGAATGAAGCTGGAGCTGCAGTATCATCCGCTACTGTGAATTCTTTATCTAAGTAGTTGATAATTGTCATGTTTGCATAGTCTTGTACGCCTGCAACTGAAACTTTGTTTACGCCAGCTTTAAGACGGCTATAAAGAGTAATTGTTGCTGTTTTGCCATCTTCAGATAGTTCCACTTCACCATTTACTACAAAACCATTAACTTTATAGTTAATACGAGTTTGTGCACTGTCTTTTTTAACTGGTTCGCTAAAGTGTACATTAATAACTTTATTACCTAGTACTTCAACTGATTTCACTTCAGGTACTGTTACATCAAGAGCCGTAAATGTATATTCTGCTGATGCAAGTTTAGTAATACCGCTAACAGTTAATTTGTGAACTTTTTGGTTTGTTAGAGTTGGACCATCACTAGAGAAGTTAATAACTACTGATTTTTTATCTTCAGATAATGTAGCAGAAGATACAGCATTTAATGTAGCACCATCTAATTTGTAGTTAGTAATTTTTTCTGCTTCTTCAGCAGAAACAGTAGTGTTAAATTGCACAACTACTTCTTTCAGGTTAGTCGCACTTACAGATTCAACTTTAACAGTTGTTAAAGATTCTTCATAAGCAGCAACTAATTTTTCAGCAGCTTCTAATTTTGTTTTCGCAGCAGCGATACCTTCTTCAATAGCTTTAACTTCTTCGTCAGTTACAACTTTAGCTTCTTTAGCAGCTTCTAATGCTTTTTCAGTAACTTCGATTGCAGCTTTTGTATCTGCTACAGCAGTTTTTGCAGCAGTAGCGTTTTCAGCTGTTACTTTGTCAGCTAATTTACCAACAGTTTCTTTTAAGTTTTCTACTGCAGCTTTTAAATCAGCAGCTGGATTTACAGAAGCTTCTTCAGCGCGAGAGAACATTACAGCGAAGTCTTGTTTAGTGATGTTAGCGTTCGGGTTTAATTTACCGTTGTCGCCTTTGATTACGCCATTAGCTACAGCGATTTCTAAAGCTTCTTTAGCCCAAGATTTCACAGATGCAGCATCTGAGAAATCAGCTAGGTTAGCTGAACCTTCTAAACCGAAAGCATTTACAAAGATGATTGCAGCTTCAGAGCGAGTTAAGTTACCTGATGGGTTGAACTTACCAGCGCCTTGACCTTGGAAATAACCGTTGTTTACAGCAGCGTTAATAGCATCGTAATACCAAGCGCCAGCTTTCACGTCAGTGAAGTTGATAGTAGCAGTAGTATCTGCGTCTAAAGCTTTTACTAAGATAGTAGCACCTTCAGCGCGAGTTACTGAGTTTTTAGGGTTGAAGTTACCCTTTGCATCGCCTTCGATTACTCCACGATCTACTAAGTCTTGTACCGCTTCTTGGGCATATGATGAAACTGTATTTAAGTCATTAACTTGTGCAGCTGATGCCACCGGAACGATTGCAGATGCTACTAATGCAGCAGTTGCAGTTGTCGCGAATAATTTACGACCTTTGTTTGTTTTTGCCATTTAATTTTTTCCTCCTAAATTGCCTTTTTATCAAGTTATTGATAGCAAGTCGCAAAATGCTATGTAGCGATGCGTTTTAGCTTCCTCAATCACTTAGATAAAAGGTTTTTTTTCCTAAATGCACATAAATTGGTACCGCAGTATCAATTTAGCACATTTAATTACTTCAATAATATACCATCTATTAATTTAGAACACAAGGATATATTCGAATAATTGTTCATTACCTAGAATGGTAAATTACAAACATACCAATATATCCTCAAAAACCTTTTACTGGGTTTCATGTAACAATTATATAGTATGTCGAAAGGAATTGCAGTATGATTTTTCCCAATAATTAGGTTTACAATCACCTTTTTCATAGATTAAGTAGGCATAAAAACCATTTTAAGTCAAAAATTTGTTACATTTGTAAAATGCGATTTTTTTATTGAAATATGAATTTATCATTATTATTTGGAAAATACTTTAAAATAACAAACGTAAAACCCCTTCAAAACGCCACATATTTACCATTATTAGTAACTAAAGTGTAAATAATGTAACTCAATTGTAATATATTTTTCGAATCATTTTAATTTACCGACAACAGATTTTCAAAACCCTTTCCTAGTTCCATTCTCATCCCCTTCCCCTACATCGTCGAACCTTTCCTTTTTCCATACGTCAAATCGTTAGCCGCAATCGGTTTCTTTCCTATTGGGAGTAACTTCTCTAATACTTTTGTGGTATGATAAATGGCAGTGAAATGCTCTTAAATAGAAAGGTTGTCAAAAAGAATATGAGACATGTAGAGATTATGGGGATTCCCTTCTTACATATAGATCAGAACAATTTTGCGAAGCTACTTGTCGAACGTGCCATTAATAAGGAAAAGACGTTCGTCATTACAGCCAATCCAGAAATTGTGATGCGTGCGAATGAGGACCCAACGTTAATGCAGTATATTAATGAAGCAACGTATATTTGTGCAGATGGAATTGGGGTCGTAAAGGCGGCTTCCATCCTAGGCGAGGACTTACCTGGGCGTGTAACGGGCTATGATACGATGATCGAGCTATTAAAGGTCGGCAACGAAAAGCGCTTTAAAGTGTATTTACTCGGCGCACAAAAAGAAACGATTGAAAAAACAGTAGCCAACATTAAGCGAGATTATCCAAACGTCGAGATCGTCGGCTATCATGACGGATTCTTCGACTGGAATAACAATAACCTTGCAGAAGAGGCCGCTAAACTGCAGCCTGACTTAATCTTCACTGCTCTAGGTGTACCGCGCCAAGAAAAATGGATTTACGAAAATATGGACAAGTTCTCGCACGGAGTATTTATGGGGATTGGTGGTTCGTTCGACGTAATCGCTGGTACTGTCAAACGTGCACCGGTCATTTGGCAAAAGCTGAATTTAGAATGGCTTTACCGCCTACTAAAACAGCCAACTCGTTTTAAACGTATGCTCGTACTCCCACAATTTGCGTTAAAAGTCTTTTCAATGAAACGTAAAGGACAACGATAAGCCTATGATTCAGTCAACATTAGTGAAAAGCACGCTTATTTTGACCCTTGCGACGTTGTTATCGAAAATTTTAGGCAGTATCTTCCGCGTACCCCTGCAAAATATTGCGGGCGACGAGGTGCTCGGGATATTCAGCCTTGTTTACCCAGTCTATATGGTCGCATTGTATTTATCCGTAGCGGGGATTCCACTCGCGATTTCGAAACTCATCGCAGAAGCAAATACCCAAGACAAGCCGCAACGCATTAAGAAAATTTATCTAACAGCGAGTATCTTAGCTATTTGCTTCGGGATCTTCAGCTTTGCCGTTATCTTTGGCTTCTCGCATACGCTCGCAAATGCACTCGGTGGACCAGAAGCGCGCTTTGCGTTAATCATCGTGGCACTGACATTACTCGTTGCACCGTATATGGCGGTGTATCGTGGGTTCTTCCAAGGATTCGGTGATATGCGCCCGACTGCGGTGTCACAAGTTCTGGAGCAGTTAATACGTGCTGTACTCATTATCGCAGCAGCCTACATCCTTGTTAAAATGGAGTTATCTACAGAGATTATCGCAGGTGGTGTGATGATTGGTTCGGTATTAGGAGCATTTGCTTCATTAATATTCTTACGTTTAAAATACCGCCGTTCACCACTCAAGGTTGTATCCGCTGAGCCTTATACGAAAAGTGATTTCTCTAAATGGAGTAGCACGATTTTAAAAATTTCGATTCCAATTGCGATTGGTTCGGTCACGATGGCACTGTTCAACTTTGTCGATTCGTTCACTGCAACCTATTCCCTAAAAGAAGCGGGTGTAACCGCGCAAAAAGAAATCAACTATTTATACGGACTCTACGGACGTGGTGTCACACTCGTACAAATTACGACCGTATTCGCGTCTTCGATTATTTTGCCGCTTGTTCCGCTGATTACATCGAAACTTGCGCAAAAAGACGAAAAAGGTACGCGCTCGGTTATTGAGCAAACGTACCGCATGACGCATTTAATTACATGGCCCGCTGCAATGGGGTTACTTGCACTGACATTACCATTAAACTTAGCACTTTATACAAACTTAGAAGGTAGTATGATGCTAGCGATTATTAATGCGAGTGCTGTGTTCACTTCGTTAACATTAGTAAGTACCGGCGTATTGCAAGGGATGAACTTAGCACGATTAAGCGCGTACATCATTGTTGGTGGTGTACTTCTAAAAATTGTACTGAACATTATCCTTATCCAGCAATACGGATTAGAGGGTGCTGCTTGGTCGACATTGATCGTATATGCGGTTGTCTTTATCGTCAATACGCTCTTCATCTTACGTTCAATTCGCTTCTCAGCATTTAATGCTACAACTGTAAAAATCATAGTTTCTTCTATTATAATGGCGATTTTTGTCGGAGCCCCTACCCTACTGTTTGAAGTAGCAAGCTGGGGTCGACTAGTAGCTCTTGGCTATTCAATTGTGGCCATTGCGATTGGTGCGGTTGTGTACTTCGCGTTACTATGGTTCACACATGCTATTTATCCAGAAGATTTAAAACGTATCCCGGTTATCGGGAAGAAACTACAACTTAAAGAGAGAGAAAGGGAGACGAGACAATCTATGAAAAAGAACCGATCATGGCTATGGGCAGTAATTGTTGTACTACTACTCGCCTCTTCTATTGGCATCATCAATCGATGGAAGGTTGAGCAAGACAACAAAACATACGAGGTCATTATTCCGTATGAAGAAATTTTAACGACTTCACAAGAAAGTGGCTTATCTGTGGATGAGGTACTGACACAATTAGAGGATGCTGGTTTAACAACGGTCAGTCTAAGTCCAGTAACATTGACGGATTTAGAAACTCAAAATATCGTTACGATTTATGAAGAAAGTGATTTAGCCGCACTTCTACACTTTACAGAGTATCGTGATGCTATTGATGTGAAGAAAACAGGTTACTATATTTCTGTTCCTGAGGACGACTATTACCAACGCTTCATCACTGAAGCAATGGATGTTGAGGATGTTATGATTGGTGACGAGCCGTTCTACTTCCTAGCAAGTTCAGATGAATTTTATGATACTTCGACAGCGATTGGCTACGATGAACATGCATTAGCTGCTGTTGAGAGCCATAATTTATCCCATGTGTTCCGCGTGACAAATGCAATGACAGATGAAGTAAACGGGAAATTAGTTGATCAGTTAGTTACTTTAAAATCAGATACGACAGCGGGTCTTTTAGGATCTGGTATGGAAGCGCTTGGCTTTGGTCAAGTATCTCAACCGAAATTTATTCAAGAGCTTGATGATGCTGGCTACTTCTTCTACTTAATTGAAGGCAGCAAGTTAAAAGGCGAACAGGCGATTGCTCGTCAAAACAGCTATAATTTCGTTCGTTTAATAAGTATCGACATTAACAAAAATTCAAAGTATACATCAAAACAAATGATGCTTGATGCTTCCGTTCGTGCTGTAAAAGAACGCAACATCAAATCGATTTTCTATCATATTAAAACAACTGGCGATTCTGCTGAAAACTTAGAGCTAGCCGTTGATTACTTAAATGATGTACCAAATCGTATGCCAGCTTCATTTAATGCAGGTATTCCTACACCATTTGATAACATCGACGTACCTGCATGGGCGAAGTTACTGATTTTAATAGCGGGTGTCCTATTCACTTACATCATGTTCGGTTTACTAAAATGCAAGCCAATTCAATATGTGGCATCAGCAGGTATGCTTGTATTAGCAGCAGCTTACTTCTTACTTGATCGCATTTTATTCATTCAAGCGTTTGCATTAATTATCGCCGTGTTAACACCAATTTATGCGGTCATGTCTTCTGCGAAAGGGACTAAAAATATTGTGCAAATCGCGTTGCAGTACTTGAAGGCTGTAGCAATTAGCTTTATTGGGATTTTCATTGTCATTGGTTTACTAAACGGCAATGGTTTCTTAACAGGTTTTGAAACATTCCGCGGCGTTAAGCTTGTGTATGTTGTGCCGATTGCTGGTGTGATTGTCATGGTCATTATGTCTATTTATCGCATTTTCGATAATGGCTACAAAAATGCCCTGACTCGTACAGTAAAAATTTCGAATAAAGAAGTACGTTACTGGCATTTAATTCTGTTCGTGATTATCGCAGCGATTGGTTTATTTTACATTGGCCGTACTGGTAACTCCGGTACAACGACGGCAACTGAGTTAGCGCTTCGCCAATTGTTAGAGGATACACTGTATATACGCCCACGTACGAAGGAATTTTTAATCGGTTTCCCGATCTTTGTAACGGCTTTATATGCAATGGGTATTAACCGTAAATTAGGTAGCATTTTATTAATCCCTGGGGTTATCGGCTTCCTATCGATGATGAATACATTCACACACTTACACATCCCTGTAGGCGTATCGATTTTACGTTCAGCGTATAGTGTTGTGCTTGGCTTTGTCGTTGGATTAGTGTTTATCGTGATCTTTAAGATTCTTTATAAATACGTGAAGAAATTTATCGCGAGGTGGTCATAATGCATATCGTACTTTCTGGCTATTACGGCTTTGATAATGTGGGTGATGAGGCGATTTTACTGTCGATCATCACCGCGCTTCGCAAACAACAGCCTGCTGTCGAATTAACCGTACTTTCAAACAATCCTGAAAAAACGGCGAAAACGTACGATGTGAAGGCTATTGATCGCTGGCAGCTAAAAGAAATTGCGCGTGCGTTAAAAAAAGCAGATGGACTGATTAGTGGTGGCGGTAGCTTACTGCAAGACCAAACAGGCATGAAAACCATTCCGTACTACTGCATCATTATGCGTATGGCGAAGTTTGTGCATACACCGGTCTTTGTGTACGCACAAGGAATGGGGCCGATTAATCATCCGATGAGTCGTTTCATTACGAAAGGCACATTAAATAAGGTTGCGCATATTACGCTTCGAGATGAGGCATCTAAGCAGCTGCTTGAACAAATCGGCGTGAAAAAACAAATGAGCATTGTACCTGACCCTGTTATCGGGCTAGATGCTTCTTCGTTCCGTAGTGATTGGCTAACGCGTCAAGCGTTTGAAGGTAGCTATATTACAGTCAGTGTACGTGATTGGCCATCTGAAGTGAACTTCAAGCAGAAAATTGTCGATAGCTTAGATTTACTAGCAGCAGAAGGACACCAAATTGTCTTCATCCCCATGCATGATGAGCATGACGAGAAAACGTCGTTTGAGCTTGTGCATATGATGAAAGAAAAAAGCGTCGTTGCTCCTGGGAATTTATCGATTGAGGAAAAGGTAACGATTATTGGACAATCGGATTTACTTATTGGTATGCGATTGCACTCTCTTATTTTCTCAGCGATTCAAGCCACTCCGTTCATCGCGCTTTCTTATGATCCAAAAATCGATGCGTTTGCTGCTATTGCGAACCAGCCGAATATGGGGCATGTTGAAAAAGATGATTGGAACGGCGTGCAGCTATTTGAAAAGGCTGTTGATATGCTACGTGACCACGCTATCATTGAACAAGCACTCCGCGTTCAAGTCGCACAGTTACAAGTAGAAGCTCAAAATACAGCGCTACTTGCATTAGAGACATTTAAAGGACAAAAGCGCTAAAGCGCCTGTTCAGCCCTGACCGAGGGGCTGGCGCTTTAGCCTAGACGTAAAATAAAAAAAATAGCCACAACGAATTTCACTTCGTTGTAGGCTATTTTTTTGTTGTGCTGAACATCCTTCTATAATTCCACCGACTAAGTGTCATATGAGCAACAATCACGATGCGTATCCTCCCGTGAGTTTCGCCTTCGCAATCATTAAGTGTTGGAATAATTCCTCATTGCGGCTAGCTAATGCCTCATCAATGAGATGCGCCAAGTTGGTTTCCTCGAGCTCACGAACAATGCCTTCCACTTCCTCATTGAACTCATACACTTCTTTTTGCACTGCTGGCTTCACATGTGTTGAAACATTTTCGATAAGTGGCATTAAATGTTCATGTACGTTCGATACTAATAGTAATTGGTACAATGGTAAACGCACGAAACGATTGCCGCGTTGGAATACAAACACCTCAGATAAATTTTCGACCTGCATCGTATTTAAATCCACAATCATTTCCTTACCTTCAATCGGAATGAAATGGAAAATTTCTTCATCCTTCGTAATTGAAAAATATTGATACGCAAAGACTAAACGTAATTTCGTCCCTGAAATTTTTGTGTAAAAGGGTTTCATAAATTGAACTTGAATCATGTGAATTCCTCCTTTATAAGCTTTTAATTCTTTCGCTCTATTTTTACTTTATGCCAAAAGTCCCTATTATATAGCTAATCGGAAATCATTTTTCTCCAATCACGCGCGCTATTTGTGCCAATCACATCAAATTAATATTTAATAATAGTTTCCCCATACTTTCAACATTTCAAACTTCCAAATGCATCCTTTATCGATTGGAAATCCATCCTTAAAATGTGTAAGGAAATAAATAGCGTTACATAATACGTTTCATTTAACCGTTTTCATATTATAATGGAGAGAACGACTTTTTTAGGAGGGATCATGGTGAGTTTAACGTTTGCGGAAGTAAGCCGCCCCCATCAGGAATTTATACAAAATACGTTGAATGCATTTGAACAACAACTGCATCCTTCTTCAAAGGAAGATGCCGAGCTTGTAACACGTGCGATGTTTTCGGTACGCAATCAAGCGGTTAGAATGCGAAATTATTCACCGTTCAACCAGATTTTAACTTGCCAAATACAAGACGTTCGCCTTGCGGAAGTGACGATCAACTTCCCGCGCAAACAAATTAGCTGTAGCTGTCCGCAAGCAAAAATGTGCCGTCATCAACTAGCGGTCATCTTTAAGCTTTCACAGTACTTTCTTTCCCTACAGGATTGGGCAACGAAATGGCGTTCGAAAAAAACAATTCCACTTCAATCATTAGCCGCTAATCGCAGTCCCGAAAATTGGCAGCGTATGGTGGATGAAGTGATGAACTATACATTTAAAGATAATCGTCCCATCGAAGGATTTTTAATCGCTTCGTTCATGGACAATTCAAGATTAAAATTACAGCGCCAGCGACCATTTGAGCGTGAATGGCAAGATCTGTTTGATTTATTTATCGAAGTGGCGATGCTCAAGCGTTTATACACGCATTCGATTCAGACGAAAATGCCGCTTGAAGGCAACTACTTCGGCTACTATTTGGACAATACCTTCACCCGTATGTGGCAGGCAATGAATGAGTTAAGCAATACGAAACGATTATTTGCAGCGGAGCCATTTATCGATGCCTTGCAGGAAAATATACGGGCAATTGCACTTATGGAAAAAGGTTCGCCCCATCACCGTCTAACGTTTTACGTGAAATTTTGGATGGAGTTGTTGAATGATCCAAAGCGTGCGACAAAAGAGTTAGCCCTTTTAGAATCGATGAGTGATCTGCAGTCGGATATTGATTTGACGACGGTTAAAATTGTGCATTACCTGTTATTAGATGCAAAAACTGCATTTGAGCAGGCGCTTGAAGAAATGACACTTCTTAATATAGAGGCCTATATTGAAATTGCTCAGTTTGCATTGATACATGGGTACGCACTGTATGCGGAAGACATTTTGAAAAAAGCATTGCCATTACTTCCGCTATTTATACAGGAAAATCTTTCCCCTGTTCGTCGTCAAAAATTTACACGTCTGCTTCATACATTATATGCACAAGTACCGTTATCGGAAACGGACGAAATGACCTTATATGCCGCTTTTGGAAAATACGGCATTGATTCGTTTTCAGATTATTTACTAAGAAACGAACGCTACTATGATTGGGTGGCACTGCACCAGCTCTACCCTTCTTCAATTTCCTACTTAGACCAGTGTGGACTAAAGGATGTCATAGCGAGCGCTCCAGAAGCCGCTTTACCGTTATATCATTTTTATGCGGTTGATGAGATTAAGCAAAAATCTCGTCAAAATTATAAACAAGCGGTGCGCATTTGGCGTTCGATGAAATCTGCTGCAAAAAAATCTGGTAAGCTCGATTATTTCGCAGCGTATATGGAAGCCGTGCAGCAGCAATACAAACGTCTTCGCGCATTACAAGAAGAAATTAATAAAAGTAATTTACTCATATAACTAAAGCTAAAGTGCCCGTTCACGATGAATTTATAATTTCCTTAACCATAAAAAATATGAAAAAACAAAGTAGGAGGTGAATTTGCGTTTTTACGCAAAAGATGATGCAAACATTATTTCAAACGAAATCCCCTTTTCTAAAAGTAATTCGCGTTCAAATTTCAGAGCATCGAGCTGGACTTTACCGTCTAACTGCGTACAATCAGCAAGATTTAATCGTTCCCCCTGCTGCTTGGGCGCCTACGCTGTTCTTTAACTTTGAACCGAATTTTTATGGGCTAATGACCAATCTGGAAGAACGCGATTTAATCATTTCAAGTTCGGATTTACTGGATGTGCTGTCCCCTTCGTTTAAGCATCCATTTTTAGATTTCGAAGCGGTGAATGACGAAACGACACAGCGATTTGATGAGCTTCGTGAGGCATTACCTTTATGGAATGCGCCGACGTTATGGCAACGAGCAACACTTACCGAAGACAGCTTCTCATTAGGTCATCCGCTTTTACAACAAGCCGCAGAACAGAAACTCGCAAATGCAGGGCTCTCTAAAGTAGAGGCACTGTCGCTCATTCCGTTTTTCCAAAATGGCGGCTGGCCGATGCAAACGTCACGTTCCTTTGACGGCGTGAAAA
Organism: Lysinibacillus sp. 2017; assembly: GCF_003073375.1. Taxonomy (NCBI): domain Bacteria; kingdom Bacillati; phylum Bacillota; class Bacilli; order Caryophanales; family Bacillaceae; genus Lysinibacillus; species Lysinibacillus sp. 2017. Next base: position 538,806 of record NZ_CP029002.1, on the reverse strand, counting down.
TGGCCCTTCGTTTAAGCGAGCCAGAAGAGAAGCAACAAAATTGGATTTTAGAAACGGTCTTAACAGGGGCAGGCTCTGTTAAACACTGGACCCCTGCTGTTGGGAAACGAAAATTCGGGATTGCAGAGGCATTACCGAAAAAATGGTTATCTGCAGCGAGTGAAATCGAGCAAGCACAACTTCAAATTGTCGATTTAATTCAATTAGATGCAAATGGCGCGCAATTTATTCGTGTGGAATTTTCAGATGATGAGGTGCGTTCATTTTTACGTCATGATTTAGTGAAGCTCCAAGCGATGGGCTTTGAAGTCATTTTACCTGCTTGGTTAAAGGAATTAAAGCAATCGAAAATGAAAGTCCGTGTGAGTGCGAATAGCCAATCAGCACGTAGTGTGGCGGGGCTTGATGACATACTGACGTTCAAATGGCAGTTTTCTATGAATGGTGAAAGTATTTCTGCAGAAGCATTTAAAAAACTCGTGGAGGAAAAGCGTGAGTTTGTCCGCATTGGCACAGAATGGTTCCGCATTGATGCTGACTGGTTACATGACATGAAGGAATTAATGGAGCAAGCCGAAGAGGAAAATTGGACGGTGAAGGATCTACTGTTCCGTGAGCTGCCTGAGACATTGACAGCACCTATAGAGGAAGATGACTTTAATGATGCCGAGCGCGACGATCCGTTATTTGCATTTGAAATGCAGCAATCACTTAAAGTATATATCGAACAGTTACAAAACAAAAAAGGCTTACCTGCTGTAACGGTACCGCCTAAATTACATGCCGAGCTTCGTCCGTATCAACAAGAGGGCTTTGAATGGCTCGTCTTTATGCGTGAGCAAAAGTTCGGTGCTTGTTTAGCCGATGATATGGGACTTGGTAAAACGGTACAGCTGATTACGTACTTACTCTATACAGCCTATGCCTTACAGGAAACGAAGCCTTCAATCATCGTTTGTCCGACTTCTGTAGTCGGCAACTGGCAAAAAGAGTTAGAGCGTTTTGCTCCTGATTTAAACGTCTATACACATTACGGTTCACGCCGTTATAAGGGTGAGGAGTTAACAAGCTATTTAGCAAATGAACAGCCTCACATCATTTTGACGACGTACGGCATGGTCACACAGGATGCGGATGAACTCCAGCAAATCAACTGGTCTACCATCGCCCTTGATGAGGCGCAAAATATAAAAAATATGCATACACAGCAATCGCGTTCCATTCGTAAGTTAAAGGGTCTCCATCATATCGCGTTAACAGGGACACCTGTAGAAAACCGTTTATCGGAGCTGTGGGCGATCTTTGATTTTATTCATAAAGGCTATTTAGGTAGCTTTGGGAAGTTCTCAGAGCAGTATATCACTCCAATTGAGCGCGATGAATCGGAGTCCCATAAGCAGGTTTTACGTGCGAAAATTCAGCCGTTCTTGCTACGTCGTTCGAAGCGTGATCCAGAGCTACAACTGAACTTACCTGATAAGCAGGAGTCACATGAGTTTTGTGCCCTTACTACCGAGCAAGCCGCGCTTTATGAAGGCTATATTCAAGATACATTAGCGCAGCTTGAAGAGCTATCAGGCTTTGAGAAAAAAGGACGCATTTTAAAAATGCTCAATAAATTAAAGCAGTTATGTAATCATCCCGCACTGTATTTAAAAGAGCCATTTGAGGATGCCTCTTCCATGGTAAATCGTTCCGTGAAATTAAAACGCATTATTGAAATTTCAAAGGAAATCATTGATAGCAAGGAGCAATGTTTAATCTTCACTCAGTACATTGGGATGGGGAATTTAATTCAGCATTGCTTATCGGAACTTTATGATATTGATGTGCCGTTTTTAACAGGTAGCATGCCTAAGCATCAACGTGACCGATTAGTTGATAGCTTCCAGGCTGGTGAATTCCCTGTATTTTTATTATCGCTTAAAGCAGGTGGTACAGGGTTAAACTTAACAGCGGCCAATCATGTGTTGCATGCCGATCGTTGGTGGAATCCTGCAGTTGAAAACCAAGCAACAGACCGTGCTTACCGTATCGGACAAACGCAATTCGTTCAAGTGCATAAGTTCGTGACCATTGGGACAGTTGAAGAAAAAATCGATAAAATGATTACGATGAAATCGGCATTATCAGAAGAACTAATCCAATCAAGTAAGTGGTTAACAGAGCTTGACGATATGGAATTAATGGACTTAATGCTACTAGATACATCGAATTTAAAATAAGAGGAAAGAGTCTACTTTTACGCCATGAAGTAGACTCTTTTGCTTACTTCACCTTTATTCAATGATTTAGGATTGTTGTTTGCTTCATGTGCTCGATTCATAAAGCAAACGGAAATTATTTTTCCTACTATGCGGTCTGCAGTAGCTAAAAAACGTCGCTCGAGTGGCTGAGAACTTTTTAAGTCATTTGTTCAGGTAATACAAAATCTGCGGGAATGGTTTGCATAGGGTTTTCTAGAGGTTCTGTGCTCGTTGTTTGATTTGGGGATTTTAATGCATAAAATCGGACAGCTTCAACAACGACTTCTGTTGTATACACTTTTTGATTTTCACGATTGATGTAGGAACCAGTTTGAATTCGACCATTTACGCCAATTAATGAGCCTTTCCCGCAATATTTCACGATATGCTCTGCTAACTTTCCATGCATTACACAATAGATAAAGTCTGTATCCACCATACCCTGGCTATTTTTAAATCCTCGGTTAATAGCAATCGTAAAGCTCGTTTGATTTCGCTCCTCAGACAGCTGTCGAAGTGCGGGATCTTTTGTGATTCTACCGACAAGTCCGACTTGATTCATTCTCATGACCTCCCTTCCTTTAAGATGCTTTTATCGTAATAGGAAGCTGGCTTTTAGTGCAAAACTAGAAAAGAGACAATTTGAACCCTTTTAGCGATTGAAAAAATGAATTTTAAGTCCATTATTTTTAAGTATTTGCGGACAGATGATGGACGTAAAGGCTGTGTCTCATGTGAATTTTCTCAGAAAGTTATTCTTACTTACTCACTAAAATCAGCTGCAATATTACCGATTTCGCTATTTTTATATGGTATACTAAAATCACTTACAATTGATGAATTGGGGGCCAAGTTACGTTGAAAACCTTTAAAATGCTTTCTTTTGACTTGTTTTACGAAGGGAAAATACAGAATTTCCCTCTAATCGATGGCATCATCATTAACCAAGAAAATAGCCATAAAATGTGGATTTTAGAACTTTATATATCCGTACAATACCGCGATTTCTTCAATAAACTGATTGTCTCTGGTGAAGTGGTCGATGCCCGGGCCGTTATTTCATTACCAGACAATGAGCCCGCGCCTTTTTCGGTCGTCGCCCATTCGATTACAGACGTCGATGGCAATATTTCGGTGCTATTAAAAGGTCGCTTAATGGCTCAGCGCAAAAAGTATGCTGAGCAATTACTTTCACAGCTACTCGAAAAAGGCTTACGTAACGACGAACTGCTCGAGGCTTTCGAACAAGGGATGCGTGAACGTCCAACGCTCGAGCAACGCAATGAAAAATTAGAAAATCACCAAATAACGAAATAATAAAAACTCAGCTGAGTAGTGCTACTCAGCTGAGTTCTTTTTTAATGATTGTCTACATTATCATTGTCTAACGATCATTGTCGTCAATGATGCCGTCCTGGTTGCTGCTTGGTGTGCCAGGTGAAGTGACGCCGTTTTCACCGTTCTGACCACTTGTACCATTTGGCGTGTTCACCCCATTATCTACAGTCCCGTCATTTACTGTACCGGGCTGACTTGGTATTTCGCCATTATTCATACCATTTGTCCCATTTGTACCATTTGTCCCATTTGTTCCATTTGTTCCATTTGGATCAACGGTATCCACTGTATCGTCAATGGCATCTCGTGTATTGTCCGCGGCATCTTTGACCCCGTTTTCTACGTCTCCCATCGGTGTATTGTCGTTGTTGGCGTTATCATCATCGTTATTACACCCAGCTAAAAACATCAGAGACATACTTGTTACGAAAAGCACTGATTTCCACATAAAAAAATCCCTCCTTTTCTTTTGTGAAATATGTTCAACCACCTAAGTGATCGTACATAGATTGCCCGAGAAAGGAAGGATCTATCCTGATTTAGAAAAACATATTTGCACCAAAAAAGTGCGAAATAATGCCTTTCTTTCATGTGGATTTCATTAAAAACCAATGATTTCTATCCACTAAAAATTTTGCTATTTTAATTTATCTTTTAAAAGCTGCTCTACATAAGCTGCTTCTGCTTTGCAATCAAAGTTGTAGTCTGTGCCAAGTTGTTTTTGTAATTGCGCAATTTCTTTAACCTGTTTTTCTGTTGGTTCTTCATTTAAAATTTTTGCAATTACTTCATCAATTTTTTTTGCAATTTCTTCATGAAATTCTGTGCTCAATAAAATCTCTTGTGGTACTTTATCGATCCAAGCAGCATTATCTTTAAAATAATTTTGCCAGAATGCCATAAAGTCTTCCATTGAAAATTTATCTTCATTCCAACCAATGCTCGCTAAATACGCTTCAAACGATGTTGAGATTGATCGTGTAATACTAATTTTTACGCCTGAAGACAGTTGCTTATACATCTATTTTAAAACCTCCTACGTTTAAAGCCAAACTTCGCTCATTGTTTCTTGATTCTATTCAACCTTTATATTTTATAATCTTTAACACTTAATTGCAAATTCCGTCATTTTGGCTGTTCTGGACCGACCGCAAATAGAATTTCACAACTACATACTAACTCGCCATCCACAGTTGCCGTGCCGCGCCCTTTACCCATTTGACCGCGCAGTTTCAAAAATTCTACTTCTAGCGTCAATTGATCCCCTGGTACAACTTGACGTTTAAATCGGCAATTATCAATGCCCGTTAAAAATACGAGACGCCCTTTATATTCTGGTGCCTTCAGTAAGGCTACCCCACCAACTTGTGCAAGTGCTTCCACAATTAAAACACCTGGCATCACTGGATATCCTGGAAAATGTCCATTGAAAAACGGCTCGTTAATCGAAACATTTTTTAAACCAACCGCTCGCTTTCCTTCATCTAGTTCTAAAATTCGATCGACTAATAGAAATGGATAACGATGTGGTAAAATCCCTTGAATTTGTTCAGCGTTTAACATAAAACTCCCCCTTTGTTACAACTGTTTGATCCGTATGTACTCGTTTAATTTACTATACTAAGTGCGTAAAAAGCGCCTTGAAAAAAGACGCTTTTACTTTTTGCCGTTCATAATATCTAGTAGATGCTGCCAAGTGCCCCATTTTAGTGCGTCTTTAGCTTGTCCATCTCCGAGAGAACTATAGCCTATTGTTAATCCCACTGCTGCGATAACAATCCATAAAATAATAACGAGAATAACACGGAGCCAAATGGGAATGATACGGAGCTGAACCCAGCGAATTGGCTGATCCGTTTTAGGTTCAGAGTCCTTGGGGTCCCTTAATCTACGTCTCGTTTTTTTAGCTGGTGTTTCTGGTACAGCTCGTTCAAACTCATTTGTCATAAACTTTTCTCCCTTATCAAAAAGCCTGTTAGCGAATGCCGTTGATTAATCCAAGCATTTGGTCAGCAATTGTAACCGCGCGTGCGTTAAATTGATAAGAACGCTGTGCTTGAATTAAGTTTGTCATTTCTTGTGATAAATCAACATTTGACATTTCTAGAGCGCCTTTTTGGATACCCACTTGACGATTTGCCCCTTGTAAATTCGTTAAAATTTCTGCCTCTGTGTAGCCTAATTCGTCAAGGTTTTGTGGTAACCCAATATATGTACCACCATTAAGACTTTCCATTACTTGCGGCTTTTGCAATGATGTAATCCCTAATTGGAAGTTTTGTTGTTGACCATTTGGATAATTAGCAACTAATGTACCATCTGAATTCATCGTAAACTCTTTTACATTGTCTGGGAATGTAATGGCTTGACCGTTTGCATCTGCTACTGGATAGCCGTCACTATTCACAAGTGAAACGATCCCTGGCTCTGTTGGCGTTACGTAGAAAGCACCGTTACGCGTATAGGCTGTCTTTGTTTGGCCAGATTCATCCGTCATTAATACATTGAAATACTGATTTTTTGTCGTTAACGCAAAGTCTAAATCACGTTCTGTCATTTGAATAGAGCCTTGTGCTTGATTCGATTGAATTTGACCAATCTGTGCACCCACGCCATAGCGAATACCGACTGGTGTTTGACGGACAGTTTTATCGTATTTATCGTTGTTGAACTGTTGATACAGCATTTCATTAAAATTTGCTTGTTGTGCTTTATACCCGTGAGTATTGCTGTTTGCGATATTCGTACTAATATTGTCTAATTGCTTTTGAACTTCCGACAGCGTATTCGTCGCCGTAATCATTGTACGTAGCATGCGCGTACCTCCTTATTATCTGGTGTAAGAAGATGAAAACTAACTAATTATGCCCCTGCTTAATAGGGAGCAAAATTAATTAGTTAACTCGGCCAATTTCGTTAACTGCTTTGTCCATGCTCTTATCATATGTTTGTAACACTTTTTGATTTGCTTCAAATGCACGGTAAGCTGTTAAAAGTTCTGTCATTGCTTTTGAAGCATCAACGTTAGAGCCTTCTAAGTATTGCTGTTGCATCGAAAATTGAACGCCTGCTTGTCCATAAGCGCTTGGTAATGCAGCGCCATCAATTGTGTTGTAAAGTCCGTTGTCTTGCTTTACAAGTACATCTGGGTTTGTAGAGAACGCAACGCCTAATGAACCAACTTGTACATTATTTTCATCAAAAATCGCACCTTCTGAACTAATGCGAATGTTGTCGTTGTTAAGTTGTAGACGTTCCCCGTTCGCACCTAATACATAGAGACCTTGTGAATTGACTAAGTTGCCTTGTCCATCCATTGTAAAGTTCCCGTTTCGTGTATAGCTTTCTGTACCGTTTTCATTTTGTAAACGGAAGAAAGTCGTGCCTGCATTGCCTGATGTTGCATCTGTTGGCATTGAATTATTAATTAATGCCACGTCTGTTGTTAAGCCTGTTGAGTAAATTGTCCCTTGCGTTTGATCTGGCATCGTTTCTTGTAAATAGACACCTGCATTTAACGCGCCGACTGGTGATAACTTCTTCAGTGCAAAGCCATTTTCAGTTGGGATTGTTGTTGAATTTACCGCTGACATTAACATATCTGGAAATGAACGAATTGTTGTTTGATCTGATTTAAAGCCTGGTGTATTGGCATTTGCCATGTTATTTGTTAAAATTTCAGTTTTACGTTGCTGAGCGACCATTCCTGTAGCAACCGTATAAAATCCTTTAAACATTTGCTTCACCTCGAATTACTTTATATTTATATAATATCGGTAGAAATGACTTAAATGTTAGAAAGTTACTAAAGTGATATTGCGAGATAAACACAAACTACTTCATACTCACAGCGCGATCGATATTATCTAACATAATCCCTGTTCCAATAGCGACACAGTCCATCGGATTTTCTGCGATGAATACCGGTACTTTTAGCTCTTCAATTAATAACTGGTCCATACCGTGTAATAGCGCACCGCCACCTGTAATAATAACCCCGCGATCAATAATGTCCGCTGATAATTCTGGTGGTGTTTTTTCTAATACTGTTTTCGCCGCTTCTACAATCATGCTAACGGATTCTCGTAAAGCCAGTTCAATTTCCTCAGAGTGAATTTCGATTGTGCGTGGCAAGCCAGTCACCATATCACGACCACGAATCTCCATTGATTCTTTACGTCCACCTGGGAATACCGTACCGATTGTTATTTTAATATTTTCAGAAGTACGCTCACCGATTAATAGCTTGTATTCTTTTTTTATGTATTGCAAGATGTCATTGTCGAATACGTCCCCTGCGACTTTAATCGATTCACTTGTTACGATATCACCCATTGATAAAACCGCTACGTCTGTTGTACCGCCACCAATATCTACAACCATGTTGCCGCTCGGTTGGAAAATGTCCATCCCAGCCCCGATTGCCGCTACTTTTGGTTCTTCTTCTAAATACACTTTTTTGCCGCCTGATTTTTCAGCCGCTTCACGAATCGCCTTTTGCTCCACGCTTGTAATATTTGTTGGACAGCAAATTAATATACGTGGCTTTGATAAAAAGCCTTTGACATCTAATTTATTAATGAAATGCTTTAGCATCGCCTCAGTCACTTCAAAGTCGGCAATTACACCATCTTTTAATGGACGAATTGCAACGATATTTCCTGGTGTACGTCCCACCATTTGACGTGCCTCTTCACCTACAGCAAGCACTCTTCCTGACTTTTTATCAATTGCCACAACAGATGGCTCATTTAAAACAATGCCTTTACCCTTTACATGAATGAGCACGTTTGCAGTACCTAAGTCAATTCCAATATCTTTCGAAAACATGTTTATATTCTCCTTCCACCGATTCCAACATGTATACGTATCCTAGTCTATCTTAATCTAATTTATTTTATCATAAAGGATAGTTAATTACATCTATATTTATGGAAAGGATTTTCCTTTATCATCGTTTTCTAATCAGAGCAATTTTTTGTGCATTTAGTCGAAAAAGCATTCAGATGCTAAGATTAGACATCTAAATGCTTTTTTTGAAATTGCTTGGTCATCCATTTTTTACGAGTGGCTTCCCCTCCTCGTAAATGACGAATTGATTTATTGTACGCTAACACTTGCTGAACTTGATTTGCGAGTGGTTCATTTACTTGTTTTAAGCGTTCTGTTAAGTCTTTGTGTACGGTACTTTTTGAAAATCCAGTTCTAACAGCAAGTGCACGCACCGTTTCTCCGGTCTCAATCAACTGTTCTCCCAATCGAACGCAGCGCTGCCGAATATGTTCGTGCACGTTCTCTCCCTCTCTACCCGATATAAAAAGAGCTTCTTGTTATGCTTCACCTTATGATTGAAGCGCTCCTTTTATTCGAATGAAATGAAGAGTCGTTAGAATGATAAATATTTCGCTGGATTCACAAGGACTCCTTGGTCAAGTAATTCAAAGTGTAAATGAACGCCTGCTGATGGATTCGATTCATTTTCCTGTGATGTGGCAATTTGCTCGCCTTGTGATACTTGATCCCCTTCTTTAATAAGGACATCTGCAACAGAGCTGTAACGCGTTTGCATGCCATTCGGGTGGTCAATCGTAATTGTATTCCCCGTGAAAACATCCATTTTCACTTTAGAAACGGTTCCACTCATGGCGGCTACTACTTCAAAGGGCTCGCTATTCATCGCGATGGTAACACCTGTAGACGTCGTAAACACTTGATTGAAAACAAGTAATGAGTTTTCGCGTGTCGCTTCATCCGCACTCACGTCATAGAAATTTTGTAACAGCGTCACTTCGCTTAAATATTCCTCTTTGAATGGATACTTTAACGATTCTTGCTTTGTCGATGTTGATATTAAATTTTGCTCTTGCACAGGTGCTTGTTCTAATACACTTTCTTCTTGCTGGTTCTTGTACAATTCATTGAAACTAAAAATAACAGCTACAATCATGACAACCATACTGCTATAAATGACCGGCCAAAACCATGGTCTTTGCATAAATGGTTTTTGAGAAGGACTTTGTTTATCTTCTCTCATCTTCATCACCTCAAAAGGAAGTCTGTACCCTTTTTAGTGAAAATAAACATCGTTAGTCAGAAATTTCTTGTCGCTCACAAAAATCTACCTCTTCCAGTACGGTTCCTGGATAATAATGCGCTAAAATTTGCTCGGCTGTTTGACCACTTTGCCCCATCGTATTCGCACCGTGCTGACTCATACCTACCCCATGTCCATAGCCATAGGTTGTAATCGTCACACCATTTGCTGACCATTGCCAGTCAAAATTTGTTGAACGCAAACTGAGTAGCTCTCGAAATTCTCTACCAGTCCACGTTTTCCCGTTTAAACGTACCTTAGCAACTCTACCTGTACTATTTCGCAGTAACTCTATTTTTTTATAACTATTTGCTTTGAAAGATTGCTTTAAAAGGTTGTTTAATTGTTGAAATGAAAAGAGTGTGGGTTGCTTTGGCTGCGCTTCTGGTGAGGAGACAGTTTGAAGATAAGGAATGCCATTTCCGCTATAATTTTCAGCAGATTCTGTCATCGTTTGTGAAGCGGAATGAAACATTGCTGTAATAAGTTGATCGTTATACGTTACTACGAGATTTGCAGATTCTTGAACGGCTTGTGCTAATTTACCTTCATTTGTTTTAAAAGCGGTTTGCCATTTTTGTTGACGTTCTTCCGTCGTTTGAAACACTTGATGTGCAGTCGTCGCTTTAATTTCTTTCGTACCATATTCCGTCTGTTTTAACGCATACGTCCTTGCAGCAATCGCCTGTGCTTTTAATGCTTCCTCATGAAAACTTACAGGCATTTCCCCTGCAAGGACCCCTATTAAATAGTCATCTAACTTAATTTGTTGTCCGTTTACCGTTATTAATAATGTACAACTTTCTTTAAGTACCTGTGGTTCTGTTTTCTCTGTTTTCCCTTTTTTCACAAAATAGAGTGGCAGCAAAAATAAGAGGATACAAACAATGCATAATAGAATTTTTTTCATAGCACATTGTATGATAGCAATTCAAAAAAATTCTAGAAAACAAAAAAACATCCGAAAAGATAAACTCTTCTCGGATGCTAGTAGACAAATCTATTAAGCTGTAACAGTACTTTCTTGAACTACTGTTTTTTCTGAATCAATACGTTCAATCGTTGCACCGAGAGAAGCTAATTTTTTATGGAAATCGACATAGCCACGATCTAAGTGATGAAGTTTCGTTACACGCGTTATTCCATTTGATACTAAACCAGTAAGAATAAGTGCTGCTGCTGCGCGTAAGTCCGTTGCAGATACTTCTGCCCCTTGTAACGCTTTACGGCCTTCAATGAAAACAGAACGTCCTTCGATTTTTGCATCGGCATTCATACGACGGAATTCTTCAACATGCATAAAACGATTTTCAAATACTGTTTCTGTGATGATACTTGTGCCTTCTGCTGTTAACATTAACGCCATCATTTGAGATTGCATATCTGTCGGGAAACCAGGGTGTGGCATCGTTTTAATATCCACCGCTTTTAATGGGTCGTTTGCACGCACACGAACGCCTTCGCCTTCTTCAATCACTTCAACGCCCATTTCACGCATTTTAGCGATTAATGCCGTCATATGTTCAGGTACTGCATTTTCGATGAATACATCCCCACGTGTAATTGCTGCAGCTACCATAAATGTACCTGCTTCAATACGGTCTGGAATAATATAATGTTCGCAACCTTTTAACTCTTTTACACCTTCAATACGAATCGTATCTGTACCAGCACCGATTACTCGGCCACCCATTGCATTGATGAAGTTTGCTAAATCCACAATTTCAGGTTCTTTTGCTGCGTTTTCAATAACTGTCGTACCTTTTGCAAGAGCGGCTGCTGTCATAATATTTTCTGTTGCGCCCACACTTGGGAAATCTAAGTAAATTTCAGCGCCTTTAAGCTCTTCTTTTACTTTTGCTTCAACATAACCATGACCAAATGAGATTTCTGCACCCATAGCTTCAAAACCTTTTAAGTGTAATTCAATTGGACGTGAACCAATTGCACAACCACCTGGTAAAGCAACACGAGCAAAACCATTTCGTGCTAACAATGAACCCATAACTAAAATTGACGCACGCATTTTACTTACGAACTCAAATTGAGCTTCACTTGAAAGTTCCATTGACGTATCAATGATCATTTCATTTTTTTCGACATTATATTCAATAATTGCATTTAAGCTTTTCAATACTTCACTAATTGTTTTTACATCTGCTAAATTGGGCACATCTTTAATAATATTTTTATCTTTTGAAGCTAATAGAGATGCAGCTAAAATAGGTAACACAGCATTTTTGGCACCTTCAACACGTACAGTACCTTTAAGCTTTTGGCCCCCAGTAACAATAATTCTCTCCACAATTCGTCCCTCCGAATTCGATTCATCTATCCTAATTAATTAGTTCAATTTATTTTAAATTTCATTTGACTTCGATTTTCACACACAAAGACCATGTTACATCGTCTAGAGCTTTAATACAAGCACCAAAAACATTATTTTAAGCTAAATTTGTTGGAATTGCTATAATTTTATATTACGCAGCACAAGTATTTAATGTGAATAAACAAAAATCCTCAAAAAGTGTCATTCCTAAATAACTACCCACATTAGGAAAAACTGTAAACGTATATAATTTCCTAGGAAATTTTCATTTCTTGTAGCGATAAACAAGACTTTGTTCTCCCCCTACAAAAAATAAATAATTTGTATATTTTCCTATCTAGTTAAAGATGTAGGGAATCGTTTGAGACCAAGTTAGGAAGTTAATAAAGAAATCAGCCACAGCTGAACCAATAACGATACTTATTAAAACAAAGAACAACTGGATTTGAAAGGTTCTCCCCTTTTTAAATAACTGCTCGATCCGAAGACCTTGTAGCGCATAGAATGAAATACCTATAAAAATAATATAAGCTAATACATTTGTAATTGCTTGTTGACCTGCTTGAACAAAAAGATCCATTAAACTTCTTCCTTTCTTTTTCTATTTAAAAAAGCGAGCAGATTGCTCTGCCCGCTTAAGATGAAACTTAGATATTACCCTCTTGAACGTTGATACGATTCAACGCACGTTTTAACGCTAGTTCAGCACGTTGGAAATCGACGTCATCTTGTTTCTTTTGAAGGCGACCTTCAGCACGAACTAAAGCTTCTTTAGCACGTGCAACATCGATTGAAGAAGCAACTTCAGAAGAAGGAGCTAAAATCGAAATTTTATCAGGACGTACTTCAATGAAACCACCGCTAATTGCTGCAACTTCAGTAGTACCATCTGCTTTTTTAAGCTTCACTGCACCAATAGCAAGTGGAGCAACCATAGGAATATGGCCAGCTAAGACACCAATTTCACCTGAAGTTGTTTTAGCGATAACCATCGTTACCTCTGAATCGTATACTGGGCCGTCGGGAGTGACAATATTGACTGTAACTGTCTTCATATGTTTTCCTCCTCGTCAGCTAATTAAACTTGTACGCCCATATCTTTAGCTTTCGCTACTACTTCATCAATAGAACCAACTAAACGGAAAGCATCTTCTGGTAAGTGATCCCATTTGCCTTCAAGGATTTCCTTGAATGAACGAATAGTTTCTTTAACAGGTACATAAGAACCTTTTTGACCAGTGAATTGTTCCGCTACGTGGAAGTTTTGAGATAAGAAGAACTGGATACGACGAGCACGTTCAACTGTTTGTTTATCTTCATCAGATAATTCATCCATACCTAAGATAGCAATGATATCTTGTAATTCACGGTAACGTTGGATTGTACGTTGCACAGTTGTTGCAATTGCATAGTGTTCTTTACCAACGATTTCAGGTGATAATGCACGAGAAGTCGAAGCTAATGGATCTACCGCTGGATAGATACCCATTTCAGAAAGTTTACGCTCAAGGTTAGTTGTTGCATCTAAGTGGGCGAAAGTTGTAGCCGGAGCCGGGTCAGTATAGTCATCGGCTGGTACGTAAATCGCTTGAATAGAAGTTACAGAACCTTTTGTTGTAGATGTAATACGTTCTTGTAAACGACCCATTTCTGTAGCAAGTGTTGGTTGGTAACCTACTGCTGATGGCATACGACCTAAAAGGGCAGAAACCTCAGAACCTGCTTGAGTGAAACGGAAGATGTTGTCGATGAATAATAGTACGTCAGCACCATCTTCATCACGGAAGTATTCTGCCATTGTTAAACCAGTTAAAGCTACACGCATACGTGCGCCTGGTGGTTCGTTCATTTGACCGAATACCATCGCTGTTTGTTTGATTACGCCTGAATCAGTCATTTCGAAGAATAGGTCATTACCCTCACGAGTACGTTCACCTACACCAGCGAATACTGAGATACCAGCGTGTTCTTGTGCGATGTTATTGATTAATTCTTGGATTAATACTGTTTTACCTACACCGGCACCACCGAATAGACCGATTTTACCACCTTTAATGTAAGGAGCTAATAAGTCTACAACTTTGATACCTGTTTCAAGGATTTCTACAGAAGTTGATAATTGATCGAATGTTGGTGCTTCACGGTGAATTGAATTACGAGTAACATCAGCTGGAATTTCTTCACCTAAGTCGATAACTTCACCAAGTACGTTAAATACGCGACCTAGTGTAGCTTTACCAACTGGTACTGAGATTGGTGCTCCTGAGTTTGTTACTTCTGCTCCACGTTGTAAACCATCAGTAGATGACATAGCAATCGTACGAACAGAATCGTCACCTAAATGTAGCGCTACTTCTAAAGCTAAAGTAGTTGGAGCTTCATTTGGACGTTCAATTGTAACTGTTAAAGCGTTATAAATTGCAGGTAATTGACCATTAGCAAACTTAACGTCTACTACTGGACCCATTACTTGAAGAACTTGTCCTTTGTTCATTACTGAGTACCCTCCTATCGTATTCTTATACGACGTCGGACAGAGCTTGCACCTATTCTAAAGCTGCAGCTCCGCCAACGATTTCTGTAATTTCTTGTGTAATCGCCGCTTGACGTGCACGGTTATATTGTAGAGAAAGATCTGCAATAAGGTCGTTCGCATTGTCTGTAGCGTTTTTCATTGCTGTCATACGCGCTGAATGTTCACTTGCTTTTCCGTCTAATATAGCGCCGTAAATTAAGCTTTCCGCATATTGTGGAAGTAATACTTCTAAAATTGCTTCGCCAGATGGCTCGAATTCATAAGAAGCATTGCTTGATGTAGGTGTAATATCAGTTAAAGGAAGAACCTTTTTCACAGTCACTTCGTTTGCGATTGCAGATACGAAGTGATTGTAATACATATGAAGTTCATCATACGTACCATCAATGAACATACCAACAGCATTACGAGCGATTTCTTTAATATCAGCAAATGATGGTTGGTCTGGTAGAGCAACTACATCTGCGATAACATTATGATCACGTTTTACAAAGTAATCACGAACCATACGACCAACAGCTAAAATCACGTATTCGTCTTTTGAGTTATGACGAGCGTTGATTGTTGCTTGAACCTCACGTAGAATGCTTGAGTTATAAGCACCTGCTAAACCACGGTCAGAACCAATTACTAAGTAAGCTGTTTTCTTAACAGGACGAGAAGTTAGCATTGGATGCCCACTGTCTTTTGTACCTGAAGCGATTGAGCCTACTACTTCTTGAATCTTTTCCATGTAAGGAACGTAAGACTTAGCGTTTTGCTCTGCACGACGTAACTTTGAAGAAGAAACCATCTGCATTGCTTTCGTAATTTGTTTTGTTGACTTTGTAGAGTTAATACGACCTTTAATTTCGCGTAAATTTACCACTGGTATTTCACCACCTTTTGATTTTTATCAAGTTCTAAAAAAAAGAGTTGTTCAGCTTTTCACGCGCCGTTTTATAAACGTGCATGAAAAGCCAATCAATTCTTACTCAGATTTAGCGAAAGATTTTTTGAACTCTTTAAGAGCTTCTACATACTCTGCATCTGGAGCAAGTTCTTTTGTTGTACGAACGTGATCTAAAACGTTTGTGTGGTTTGTATCTAACCAACTTAAGAATTCACCTTCAAAACGAACGATATCTTGTACTGGAATATCATCTAAGTGACCTTTAGTTAATGCATAAAGGATTGCTACTTGTTTTTCAACTTTAAGTGGTTTGTTTAAGTCTTGTTTTAAAACTTCAACTGTACGTTTACCACGCTCTAATTTAGCAAGTGTGATTGCGTCTAAGTCAGATCCAAATTGAGCGAATGACTCTAACTCACGGAATGCTGCTAAGTCAAGACGTAATGTACCAGCTACTTTTTTCATTGCTTTGATTTGAGCAGAACCACCTACACGTGATACTGATAAACCAGCGTTGATTGCTGGACGTACACCAGAGTTGAATAAGTCAGATTGTAAGAAGATTTGACCATCTGTAATCGAAATTACGTTTGTTGGAATGTAAGCAGCGATATCGCCAGCTTGAGTTTCAACGAATGGTAAAGCTGTGATAGAACCACAGTTATAAGTTTCATTTAACTTCGCAGCACGCTCAAGTAGACGGCTGTGTAAGTAGAATACATCACCAGGGTATGCTTCACGACCTGGAGGACGTTTTAATAGTAATGAAAGTTCACGGTAAGCTGATGCTTGTTTAGATAAGTCATCATACACGATTAAAACGTGCTTACCTTGTAACATGAATTCTTCTGCCATTGAGATACCTGCAAATGGAGCTAGGTATAATAATGGAGCTGGTTGTGATGCAGATGCAGTCACAACGATTGTGTATTCTAATGCGCCATGTTTACGTAAAGTTTCAACTACACCACGTACAGTTGATTCTTTTTGACCGATAGCAACATAGATACAGATCATGTTTTCGCCTTGTTGGTTTAAAATTGCATCGATAGCTACCGATGTTTTACCAACTTGACGGTCACCGATGATTAACTCACGTTGACCACGACCGATTGGTACTAAAGCGTCAATCGCTTTGATACCAGTTTGTAATGGTTCATGTACTGATTTACGAGCCATTACACCGAAAGCTGGGCTTTCGATTGGACGAGTTTTTGTTGTGTTGATTGGACCTAATCCATCCACTGGCATACCAAGTGGGTTTACAACACGACCAATTAGTTCTTCACCAACTGGTACTTCCATAATACGACCTGTACGACGAACTTCATCGCCTTCTTTGATGCCTAGGTAGTCTCCTAAAATTACGATACCAACGTTACCTGATTCTAGGTTTTGTGCCATACCCATAACACCGTTTGAGAACTCTAAAAGCTCTCCAGCCATGGCGTTGTCGAGGCCATGAGCACGAGCGATACCGTCACCAACAGTGATAACTGTACCTACTTCGCTTACTTGTAATTCCGATTGATAACCTTCAATCTGCTGTTTAATCAGACTGCTGATTTCTTCAGCTTTGATGCCCATGTATGTTCACCTCTCACATTTCTTAAGATTTAGCCAACTAATACTCGTTTTAAGTCCTCTAGCTTAGAAGCTACAGTGCTGTCGAAGATGTAGTTGCCGATTTGAACGCGTACGCCACCAATTAATGACGCATCGATAATGTTTGTAATGTTAAGTTGCTTTTTGCCAACTAATTTACTGAAAGCAGCAGAAATTTCTGCACGCTCTTCAGCAGTTAATTCACGCGTAGAGTATACTTTTGCATCTGCAGAACCTTGAGAAGCTGCTGCTAATGCTTGGAACTGTTCAACTACAGCCGATAATTCGTTTAAACGTTTCTTTTCAATTAAGAATTGAACCGCATTTATTAAAATCGGTTGTGCACCAGTTAAAAGTTGCGCTACAAGCTCTTTCTTACGGTCAGCAGAGATTTTTGGAGCGTTTAGTAATGCCATAAACTCATCGTTTGAAGCTAATACTTTTTTAAGCTCTTGGAAATCTGCACCTACTTCAGTAAGAACATTTTGTTTTAAAGCTAATTCGAAAATTGCTTGTGCATAGCGATTAGCTACAGTCGTTTGACTCATTTCGCTTCGCCTGCCTTCGCAATCGTTTCTTTAATTAATGCGCTATTGTCTGCTTCAGAAATTTCTTTCCCAAGAACTTTAGACGCAGCAAGTACTGATAATGAAACGACTTCTTCACGAACAGCCATAATTGCTTTTTCTTTTTCTGCTTCGATATCACGAACAGCAGACTCTTTTAAGCGGTTTGCTTCAGCGCGGGCAACAGAAACGATTTCCTCGCGAGATGCTTCGCCTTGCTTTTTAGCACCTTCGATAATCGATTGTGCTTCCGTGCGAGCTTCTTTTAGAAGACTTTTTTGTTCTTCTAATAGTGCTTGTGTTTCTTTTTTTGCTTTTTCAGCTGCATCGATACCAGTTGCTACTAATTCTTCACGTTCACGCATGATGCCCATTAATGGACCCCAAGCGAACTTTTTAAGAAGTACCATTAAAACTAAGAAGATAAATAAAGTTGCAATGATATCACCACCGTTAAGCTTTTCAGCACCTGAACCAAGTACAAGATAATCTAAAAACACGATTGTTTCACTCCCTTCAAGAACTTTGAGATCTAATGAATCTATAATGTGTATTACTTTAATTTCAAGTTGAAAAGTCGTAATAAAAGGGAGAAACCCTTGTTAATACAAAAGGAATGGCGAAGGCTTTTATTAAGAAGTCTACTCCGCCACTAAGAATAATCTTTTACAGATTATTTGTTCATTACGATGAATGCTACTACTACTGCGATGATCGGTAATGCTTCTACTAATGCAACCCCGATGAACATTGTAGTTTGTAAAACGCCACGTGCTTCTGGTTGACGAGCGATACCTTCTACTGTTTTAGAAACGATTAAACCGTTACCAATACCTGCACCTAGTGCTGCTAAACCGATTGCGATTGCTGCTGCTAATAAACCTACTGAACCTACCATTTGATAATATCCTCCTTGGATTTGTAATTTTTTTTTGTTTCAAATTGCCTCATTACGATGAATGTGGAATTTTATAATTAATGGTCTGCACTCACTTTGTGAGCCATATAAACCATCGTTAACATAGTGAAAATGAAAGCTTGGATAAACCCGATGAAAATCGAGAACCCTTGCCATGCCATCATTGGAATGATCGCACCTACGAAGCCAAAAATACTTGCTCCGGCTAAACCGCCAAGTAAGCCTAATAAAATCTCACCGGCATAAATGTTACCGTAAAGACGTAGACCAAGAGTTAACGTGTTGGCAAACTCTTCGATAATCTTTAATGGGAACATGAATGACATTGGTTTAAAGAATGTTTTCGTATATCCGCCAGTACCTTGCATTTTCACACCGTAATACTGAGTTAATACTAGAACTAATGTTGCTAATGTCATTGTAACAACTGGATCGGCTGTTGGTGATTTCCACCATAAGTCACCGTTCACAACGATACCACCTAATGGTAACCCAAGTAAGTTCGAAACTGCAATGAACATGATTAATGTGATACCTAAAACGTGGAAGCGTCCACCAGTTTTCCAGTCCATGTTGCTCTTAATAATTCCCTTCACGAAATCCATAATCCATTCCATAAAGTTTTGCATACCAGTCGGCTTTAATGCTAATTTACGCGTAGCAATAAACGCGATTAAAAATACGATGATAGCGGATACAGTAAGAGTTAACAATGTACCTCCGTTGAATGTTAGCACCATAAAGCCTAAATTCAAATCAAACTCTGGAGCTGTATGATCCATTTCTTCATTCACCTCTCTTTCAAATGCACACTAATGGCTTTTAGAATGATGTACGATTCTTTCTACTACTAAAAAGATGTACGGAATCATTAGTCCAATGACCGTGCTTATTAAGTGAAAATATTGTGGCAACGATATTGCGATTGCGACTGCGGCAACACCTGATCCAAAACGTAGTACCGTACCTATAGATGCTACTTTTTTCCCCTCACTTATGGAGCGGTCAAATTTCTCCATACGTCGAACCAATATCCAAAAGTTATACGTACCAAAGAACGCACCCAGGGCAATACCAGCAAATACGGATTCATATGGTGAAAATCCCCAGCCTAACGCACAAACAGCAAGCAAAAAAAATAACGCTTTCTTCTGCATTGCAAAAATGTGATGCAAATCTAGCATTGGCATTTAATCTCCTGAAACATTTTTTCGAGTAAAGAAAGCGTTCATCGACCATTAAGTGAATTTAAATAGTAATAAATGCACTACAAAAAATTAGAGGCCGTTACAAGTACTAAATAATTTTAACTACAATTTTTTCCATAGTTATCATTCATTCCATACCTCTAAATGACTCTAAATTCCCACGGACTTTAATCCAGACGCATAAAACGTTGCAAATTGACGAGCTGAATTTCAACTGCCAATCTAGTAGAAACTTGATATAACAAGTGTTTCAACGTCATTTGACCAGACGAAACCCCTATCATTCTTACCCTTTGTAAGCATACAATAGGGGGTTTTTGATGTCAATTGGTAATGGTGAAAAACTTAACACAGTGTAATTCCTTGTCAAATTGTTGACAAATTTATGTATAGATATACATAATATAAACTCTATTTTTTTCGTATACGTATAAATTAGCTATTTTGCACACCTTTTTCGTTTTCTATATTAATGGAAGCGTTTAGAAAAAAATTTTTATGCATTGATAGCAATTTTAGCTGTAGAAAAGAAAAAAAGAGAATAATTTCTATCAAATTTGATGTCTGAATTTTCTGTTGAAGAAATTTTTATTACTTATTCAAAAATTTTAACAATGATTCAACAATTCGTTGTGAGGCAAACCCATCACCATATGGATTCGATGCATGTGCCATCGCATCATATGCTTCTTTATTTGTTAATAATTCTTTCGCCATTGTATAAATGACTTCTTCATTTGTTCCAGCAAGTTTTAATGTTCCTGCTGCAATTCCTTCAGGACGTTCTGTTGTGTCACGCAGTACTAATACCGGTTTACCAAGTGACGGCGCTTCTTCTTGCACACCACCAGAATCCGTTAAAATCATGAACGAACGTGCTGCAAAGTTATGGAAATCAAATACTTCCAATGGTTCGATTAAATGTACGCGTGGGTTGTCACCTAGTACTTCGTTGGCTACTTCACGTACAGCTGGGTTCATATGCACAGGATACACTACTTGAATGTCATCATGTTCAGCCAGTAAACGCATAATCGCGTGGAACATATTGCGCATTGGATCACCTAAGTTTTCACGACGGTGCGCTGTTAATAGAATCATGCGATCTGTTCCCATTTTTGAAAGTACTGGATGTGAGTAGTGTTCACTAACTGTTGTTTTTAATGCATCGATTGCAGTATTTCCTGTTACAAAAATTGCTTCGTCTACTTTATTTTCTTTCAATAAATTTTGACGTGATTGTTCTGTTGGTGCGAAGTGTAAATCTGCCATCACACCTGTTAATTGACGGTTCATTTCTTCTGGATATGGTGAATATTTTTGGCCTGTACGTAACCCTGCCTCTACATGTCCAATTGCAATTTGATTGTAAAAAGCAGCTAAGCTTCCAACAAAAGTTGTCGCTGTGTCACCGTGTACTAATACGATGTCTGGCTTCGCTTCTTTCATAACACGGTCTAAACCAGTTAAGGCATTCGTTGCTACATCGACTAATGTTTGGCGATCCTTCATAATATTAAGGTCATAATCTGGTGTGATTTTGAATGTTTCTAACACTTGATCAAGCATTTGACGGTGTTGTGCAGTTACAGTCACGATGGATTCAATTTGCTCCGGATGCTTTTGTAGTTCTAATACAAGTGGCGCCATTTTAATCGCTTCAGGGCGTGTACCAAAAATCGTCATTACTTTAAATTTTTTCGTCATGTTAAAGTTCCTTCCATTTAGTCTTTTACTATGAAAAACGCCCGCAACAAACTTGTACGGACGTTTTAAATAATATTATTTTGTTCCGAATAAACGGTCTCCAGCGTCACCTAAGCCAGGTACGATATAGCCGTGGTCATTTAATTTTTCATCTAGAGATGCAATGTAAATATCTACATCTGGGTGTAAGCGTTGAATTTCAGCTACACCTTCTGGAGCTGCAATTAAGCACATGAATTTAATGCTTTTCGCGCCGCGTTTTTTCAGTGAGTTGATCGCTTCAATTGCTGAACCGCCTGTTGCAAGCATTGGGTCAACAATGATGAAGTCACGTTCTTCCACATCAGCAGGAAGTTTTGCATAATATTCTACTGGTTTTAAAGTTTCTGGATCACGGTAAAGACCGATGTGACCTACTTTAGCAGCAGGAATTAATTTTAATACGCCATCTACCATGCCGATACCAGCACGTAAGATTGGAACGATTGCAATTTTCTTACCTGATAAAACTTTTGCCTTTGCTTTTGTTACTGGTGTTTCCACTTCAATTTCTTCTAATGGTAAATCACGAGTAATTTCAAATGCCATTAATGTTGCCACTTCGTCAACTAATTCACGAAATTCTTTTGTACCTGTTTCTTTATCTCGAATATAAGTTAACTTATGTTGAATTAATGGGTGGTCAAATACGTATACTTTGCTCACTGTGACATCTCCTAACTGTTGTGGTGAAGGCTAACAATCAGTATGGGCTTCCACCCTGATTGAAGTTTCACTTTATCTAAATTAGTATAACAGAAAAGAGCGTATGCGAAAACCATCGTTATGATGTTTTCAAAATGTTCGTTTTTTCTAATACCATTAATGGTTAAACTGGATTTTTTTAGAATGTATTTGTTCGTCTAACAACTTTGAAGCATCCTCGATCGATAGTGGTCGTGAATAATAAAAGCCCTGTATGACATCACATTCTAGTTCTTTTAAAATAGTCGACTGCTCTAATGTTTCGACCCCTTCTGCAATAACGGTCATGTCGAGCATATGCGCAATTTGGATAATCGATTTGACGATTGTTTGCGTTGCGAGCTCATCAATTTTCCGCGAAAAACTTTGGTCTATTTTTAATTCGTCAAATGAAAACTTTTGTAAATAGCTAAGCGACGAATAACCGATTCCAAAATCATCTACACTTGTTGATATTCCAAGCAATCGAAGCTTTGTTAAAATGATTTTCGCCCGTTCAAAATCAAACAAACTCATCGATTCGGTAATTTCAATAATTAGAAAGTGAGGGTCCGCATAGTATTGTCCTATTAAGCTTTTTAATTTTGGGATAAACAACGGATGATAAAAATGTTCTGGTGATATATTAATCGCAATCGGAACAATGCGTTTCCCATCATATTGACGCTGCTGTTGCCACTGCAGTACTTGTTCGATAATTTGTAGCTCGATTTCACGGATTAACCCCGAACTTTCAGCCATAGGAATAAACTCCCCCGGTGAAATAAAGCCGAGCTCCGGTGAAATCCAGCGAGCTAAAGCCTCCATACTCGCAATACGCTCTCTTCGCACTTCAAATTTCGGTTGAAAGTGTGCTGTAATTTGTTTTTGTTGTATCGCTTGTTTTAAATGATTCAATAACAATAATTCACGCTTTACGTTTCGATTAGATTGTTCTATATAATAATTTATTTGCGTACCAGGAACCAATTTAGAATCAGTTAAAGCACTTTCGGCAAAGCGTATGGCATCATATTCAGTATGACCTTGTTCAAATGGGGCAATCCCTATTTTTAATGTCGTATAAATTTGTTGCCCGGCAATAATGAAGGGGCTGTTTGCCGCATCCGTAATCGGTGCATTTCTTGTTTTTTCTATCGTATGAAAATCTATTGGAGTAAACATGATGAGCGAAGAACTCGTAAATCGCGCCACTTCACTATTTTCACTAGCTGATAAGTGTTTCAGCCTCTTACCAAGCTCTTTCAACATGACATCCCCCGCTGGACGGCCAAAAAGCTCTACCACTTTTGAAAATTCCCCAGGTTCAACAATTTTAATAACACCTGTTTTATTTTTTGCCTTGTGTTGTTTAATAATTCTCAAAAACTGCTTATAACTTGGTAAATTCGTATGTGCATCAACTAATGTGAGCTGTGCAATTTGAGTTTGATAACGTTGCATCTTATGGATGAGCTGAACAATCTTTGTTATTTTATCAGTAAACTGTGCGATATTCATATGTTCGTCTTTATGTTGGTCATAATAACAAATAAAATAACCAATTGGATTATTTTTCTTTGTATATACCGGTATGTAATAATGCGCGTTAAATCCCTGATTTGTCACATAATAATGTGTATCCCGATGTAGCGCTAAATGTTCTAAATCTTGCCACCCAATTGGGATTGGATCTTGTAACAACAACTTATATAATTGTCTATCTTCTTGTATTTGAAATTCCTCATTAAATCGTAGAGAAGGTAAATGTTGAATTTCTTTTTCGTATACGACCGTAAAAGTTGTATGTGTTTGATGTATCGCATCTAGTTCTATACATAAATTTTTTAATTTACTACTAAAAGACCCTTCGTGAATAATTAACTCATTTGTAAAATCTAATAATCGGATCATTTTCTCTTCTGATATATACGATGTTAATTCTTTCACCTATTTACCTCCCCCACAAATTATTACAATAGTATCTATCATTTACAGTTATAATTATCATAATCTAATTGACAGTAGTAATACAATATGGCACATTTGAATATTTCGTTAATTCGTCCTCATAGAAACAAAAAAAGCCCTTTTATCTACCTTAAATAGATAAAAAGGCTTTAATTCATTGATTATGCATATAAAGGATATTTTGCAGTTAATGCATCTACGCGTTTACGTGCTTCAACTTTTGTTGCTGCATCTTCTGGATTTTTAAGAACTAATGCAATGATTTTACCTACTTCGATTGCATCCTCTTCATTAAATCCGCGAGTCGTAATCGCTGCTGTACCTACACGAACACCTGAAGTGACGAATGGTGATGCTGTATCGTAAGGAATTGTGTTTTTATTTGTTGTAATCGCTACTTCATCTAACACATGCTCAGCCACTTTACCCGTTAACCCTAAAGATTTTACGTTTAATAGTAATAGGTGATTATCTGTACCACCTGAAACGATTTCAACGCCTTCTTTGATTAATGAATCCGCTAATGCTGCTGCGTTTAATTTAATTTGTTTTGCGTAGTCTTTGAATTCTGGTTGTAATGCTTCACCGAACGCCACTGCCTTCGCAGCGATGACATGCATTAATGGACCGCCTTGAATTCCTGGGAATACTGATTTGTTTAATTCTTTTTCCCATTTTGCATCACGAGCTAAAATCATACCACCACGTGGGCCACGTAATGTTTTGTGTGTTGTTGTTGTAACGAAATCAGCGTATGGTACTGGGTTCATATGCTCACCAGCAGCTACTAAACCTGCGATGTGGGCCATGTCTACCATGAAGTAAGCGCCCACTTCATCCGCAATTTCACGGAATTTTTTAAAATCAATTGCACGCGGATAAGCTGAAGCACCCGCAACGATTAATTTTGGTTTAGATTCTAATGCTTTTTGGCGTACATCTTCATAATCGATGACATTTGTGTCTTCTGTTACACCGTACTCTACGAAGTTGTAAAGAATACCAGAGAAGTTAACTGGTGAACCATGTGTTAAGTGACCACCATGAGATAAGTTCATCCCTAAGACAGTGTCACCTGGTTGTAAGATGGTATGGTAAACCGCCATATTTGCTTGTGCACCCGAGTGAGGTTGTACGTTTGCATACGCGGCACCGAATAATTCTTTTGCACGGTCACGAGCGATATCTTCTACTATGTCAACGAATTCACAGCCACCGTAGTAACGTTTACCTGGGTAACCTTCTGCATATTTATTTGTAAGGTAAGAACCTTGAGCTTCCATAACCGCTTCTGATACGAAGTTCTCTGATGCGATCAACTCGATGTTTGTATTTTGACGCTTTTTCTCTAAAAGAATTGCGTCTAAGATTGCTTTGTCTTGTCCTGCTTTTTCAAATGCCATTTTATATTATCCCCCTAAATATTGTTCCGAAAAATTTTCGGAGTTTCCAATTCAAAATGATTAATTAAGTGTGCCTTTAAAGGTTTACTTTATATTGCGCACGTTCGCCACCAATTAGTTTTGGACGTGTTGTAGCTAATGTAATCACTGCGTTTCCTATTTGTTTTACAGATGTTCGAATTGGGACGGCTACAGCTTTTAACTGCATACCGATTAATGTTTGTCCAATATCGATTCCTGCATGTGCTTGAATTGTTTCAACAACTACAGGTGACTTCATCTGTGTATAGGCATACGCGGACATAGAACCTCCAGCTGTACGTACTGGCACAACGGAGACGGGTTCTAAATGGTATAGATTGGCGGCATCCTCTTCAAGCGTTAATGCTCGATTGATATGCTCGCAGCCTTGAAAAACTAAATAAAGCTTATGTTTTTGCGCAAATTTCGAGAATTCCTCATAAAGAGCTTGCGCAACATCGAGTGCTCCAGCAGTTCCAATTCTTTCACCAATGACTTCAGAAGTAGAACAGCCAACTACAAATAACTGATTTTCATTAAACTTCACTTGTTGCTCAAATTCTTGTAAAGCTTTCGCTAAACTCTTTTGCAAATCGTGTAAGTTTGTCATCTGCGTCACCTACAATTGCTCTTGTTCAATTTCAGAAATTTTTTCTACGCGGCGAGTATGACGTCCACCTTCAAATTCTGTATTTAACCAAGTAGTAACGATTTCACGTGCAAGTCCTGGGCCGATAACACGTTCACCCATTGCTAATACGTTTGAGTCGTTGTGACAACGTGTTGCTTTTGCTGAAAATACATCATGCACTAATGCACAACGGATCCCTTTAAATTTGTTCGCAGCAATCGAAATACCAATTCCTGTACCACAAATTAAAATACCGCGGTCAAACTCACCTGCTGCAACTTTCTCAGCAACTGGGCGTGCATAGTCTGGATAATCGACTGAATCATTTGATTGTGGACCAAAATCTTCATAGCTGATTGATAGTTCGTCTAATAGCGACATAATTTCTTTGCGTAAATTATTGCCACCATGATCGGAAGAAATCGCAATTTTCATGTGAAGTTCCCTCTTTCAATTATATTCAACAACAGTGTACCATTTATTGCTTTAGATTAACACGTATTTTAGTGAGAAGTTTTCTGATTTTCGCATAAAATCCGAATATTCTAGCTTACAAATACATAATCGTTAGTTTTTTGCGTATATTTGACGATTTGGTTGTCAGTAACATACGGAAATCGCATTAATTATTTTGTTTCTGGATTTAATAAGGGTGGGGGTGTTTTATGTATAGGGGGATATTAATGAAGTGGTGATTCGGGCATAGTCATTTGGCGGGTTCTTCGCACGCAAGCCGCACAGCCAAGATAATGTCACAATCTGTCTTTTTGTAAAATCGGGGAAATCATAGTGAATTCATCCTTTATTAAAGTGGTTATTCAAGCATAGTCATTTGGCAGGTTCTTCGCACGCAAGCCGCACAGCCATGTTGCACATGTCTGTACAACTCGCCTTTGTGCTTCGTGAAAGACCTGCCAATACATGGTGTTATCCATTTTCCTTTTGCTTATATTCACGTGCTGGCGCTTACAGTGGTAGGCGCCAGTCTTCTAAATTCATCGAATCTTCCTTATAAAGTTGAGAAAGATACAGTTCAGTGAATCTGCCTTTTATTAAAGTGGTTATTCAAGCATAGTCCATTTGGCAGGTTCTTCGCACGCAAGCCGCACAGTCATGTTGCACATGTCTGTACGACTCGCCTTTGTGCTTCGTGAAAGACCTGCCAATACTTGGTGTATCCATTTTCCTTTTGCTTGTATTCACGTGCTGGCGCTTACAGTGGTAGGCGCCAGTCTTCTAAATTTATCGAATCTTCCTTATAAAGTAGAGAAAGTTCAAATGGATCTGCCTTTTATTAAAGTGGTTATTCAAGCATAGTCATTTGGCGGGTTCTTCGCACGCAAGCCGCACAGCCATGTTGCACATGTCTGTACGACTCGCCTTTGTGCTTCGTGAAAGATCCGCCAATATTTAGTGTATCCATTTTCCTTTTGCTCGTATTCACGTGCTGGCGCTTACAGTGGTAGGCGCCAGTCTTTTTATTGGGTGAATCTTTTTATACAGTAGGGTTTATCATAGTGAATTCATCCTTTGTTATAGGGGTGATTCGGGTGTTTCGTTTGGGCGGGCGTAGCACACATTCACAAAGCCTCTTTCGGTCTTCTAATGAAAGGGTTATTCAGGTGTAGTCATTTTTGGCAGGTTCTTCGCACGCAAGCCGCACAGTCATGTTGCACATGTCTGTACGACTCGCCTTTGTGCTTCGTGAAAGACCTGCCAATACTTGGTGTATCCATTTTCCTTTTGCTTATATTCACGTGCTGGCGCTTACAGTGGTAGGCGCCAGTCTTCTAAATTTATCGAATCTTCCTTATAAAGTAGAGAAAGATACAGTTCAGTGAATCTGCCTTTTATTAAAGTGGTATTCGGGTGTTTCGTTTGGGCGGGCGTAGCACATTCACAAAGCCTCTTTCAGTCTTCTAATGAAAAGGTTATTCAGGTGTAGTCATTTTTGGCAGGTTCTTCGCACGCAAGCCGCACAGCCATGTTGCACATGTCTGTACGACTCGCCTTTGTGCTTCGTGAAAGACCTGCCAATATAAGGTGTATCCATTTTCCTTTTACTTATATTCACGTGCTGGCGCTTACAGTGGTAGGCGCCAGTCTTTTTATTGGGTGAATCTTTTTATAAAGTAGGTAAAATCACAATGTATTTATCCTACCATTATAGAATATGAAGGCTTCGACAACTATTGAACCTTATCTATCCATATATTCACCCCCTTACAAAAAGAGAATCTGGGACAGTCCCTTTCACACTTAATTCAAAGGACTCACTTTAAAAGAAAAACGGCGCCTTTGCTCGCCAACAGCGCCGCCCCTGAATACATGTAAAAGTAGAATGGACTATCCTTTGATTTGGCAGGCCTAGCATACCGCAACAGTATCAGTAGTAGGGACACGTACCACGTGACCCTGCTGTTGATATGCGGTCGCCTGCCAAAACCCAATACACTTTTATAACATCTTTATTAGAAAATAATTAGCTCTGACAATCCCTTTGATCTACCAAATTCAAAGGACTCGCTTCAAAGAAAAACGGCGCCTTTGCTCGTCAACAGCGCCGCCCCTGAATACATGCAAAAGTAGAATGGATTAAACTTTGATTTGGCAGGCCTAGCATACCGCAACAGTATCAGTAGTAGGGACACGTACCACGTGACCCTGCTGCTGATATGCGGTAGCCTGCCAAAAAAACGATACACTTTCATAACCTCTCTATTAGAAGATGACTAGCTCTGACAATCCCTTCAACCCACCAAATTCAACGGACTCGCCTTAAAGAAAAACGGCGCCTTTGCTCGCCAACAGCGCCGCCCCTGAATACATGTAAGAGCATAATGGACTACACTTTGATTTGGCAGGCCTAGCACAAGGCGCAAAGAAGAGTCGTACAGATATGTGCAACATATCTTTGCGACTCTGGGCGCCCAGCCTGCCAAAAAAACGATACACTTTCATAACCTCTCTATTAGAAGATGACTAGCTCTGACAATCCCTTCAACCCACCAAATTCAACGGACTCACTTTAAAAGTAAACGGCGCCTTTGCTCGTCAACAGCGCCGCCCGTGAATACATGCAAAAGCAGAATGGATTACACTTTGAT
Source organism: Lysinibacillus sp. 2017 (assembly GCF_003073375.1). Taxonomy (NCBI): domain Bacteria; kingdom Bacillati; phylum Bacillota; class Bacilli; order Caryophanales; family Bacillaceae; genus Lysinibacillus; species Lysinibacillus sp. 2017. Next base: position 509,510 of record NZ_CP029002.1, on the reverse strand, counting down.
TTGGCAGGCCTAGCACAAGGCGCAAAGAAGAGTCGTACAGATATGTGCAACATATCTGTACGACTCTGGGCGCCAGCCTGCCAAAACCCGATACACTTTCATAACCTCTCTATTAGAAGATGACTAGCTCTGACAATCCCTTCAACCCACCAAATTCAACGGACTCGCTTCAAAGAAAAACGGCGCCTTTGCTCGCCAACAGCGCCGCCCCTGAATACATGCAAAAATAGAATGGACAATCCTTTGATTTGGCAGGCCTAGCCCAAGGCGCAAAGAAGAGTCGTACAGATATGTGCAACATATCTTTGCGACTCTGGGCGCCCAGCCTGCCAAAACCCGATACACTTTCATAACATCTCTATTAGAATATGACTAGCTTGACAATCCCTTCAACTCACAAAATTCAACGGACTCACTTTAAAAGTAAACGGCGCCTTTGCTCGTCAACAGCGCCGCCCCTGAATACATGCAAAAGTAGAATGGATTACACTTTGATTTGGCAGGCCTAGCACAAGGCGCAAAGAAGAGTCGTACAGATATGTGCAACATATCTTTGCGACTCTGGGCGCCCAGCCTGCCATACCCGATACACTTTCATAAACTCTTAATTAGAAGAAAACTAGCTAGGACTATCCCCTTTGCCCCGATATTTAATGAATTAAAAAACCAGCACTCACTTTTAGGCGAGTACTGGTTGCGTCTTAATTCGAACGATCGAATTGTTGAATCATTTTATAGAGCTCGGCTGATTGTTGTTGAAGATTGTTAGCCAATGCTTCGACTTGTTTGATTGCATAGGCTTGTTCAGCTGATGCGGCGCTTACTTCTTGAGCACTTGCTGACGTTTCCTGTGCGATTGCCGCAACTTCTTGGGATTGGCGTGACGTACGCTCAATATTTTTCATTTGTTGATCGACTAAGTTTGAAATGTTCATTACGTTGTCTGTCATTTCATGAATTGCAACCGATACACTATCAACAGCTGCTGTCGTTTCTGAAACGCGTGATGACTCATTTACCGCGAACGCTACTTGTTCATTCATTTGTTTCACGACAATGCTCACGTTTTGCTGCATGGTTTGAATAAGTGTTGTAATACCATGTACGGCGTTGGCACTTTCATCGGCAAGGCCCCGCACTTCTTCTGCTACAACGGCAAAACCTTTCCCATGTTCGCCTGCACGTGCAGCTTCGATCGATGCATTTAATGCTAATAAATTCGTTTGTCCTGCAATATCGCCTACTAGACCAATAATACGCTCTATTTGTTCGGCATTTTTTTCGAGCTCGCGAATGCTTACTAATGCATTTTCATTATTCGTAGCGATTTTTTGAATGCTATTTACGACACCATTGATTGCTTCTGTTGTCGTTGTTAAATTTTCTAATAGATGTTTTGAACGCTCGGCTGAATGCATAGCCTTATCATTTACTCCTGATGCTAGCTCACGCACTTCCTCGATAGCCTCTGCTGTTTCTTGAATGGCGATGGCTGAAGATTCAGCACCTGATGAGATTTGTGAAATATTCATCGTAATTTGTTCAGCATTTCTTGTGACCGATGAACTTTGATCCGATAACTCCCGAATTGTTTCATCGGTCGTTTTGTAATTTCCTTCAATTCCATCCACCATTTTGCGTAAATTTTCCACCATTGCTTGAAACGCTTCTCCAACCGAACGAATTTCATCATTTGTTTTGGGCATTTCAACATCTTTGCCAATTTTACCTTCTGCCACTTCATTTGCTGAATGTTCTAATCGTTGTAACGGTCGAACAATGACCAAACTAAAAACAGCTGCTAGCGCACATGACCAAAAAATTCCTAGCACGTATGTAATAATTTGAAATAGGCTACTGCTTGTTGACTCAAAGAACGTAGGACGTAAATATTCAATAAATACGAAACTACATGTATACGTTACTAATGCTAATATCCCAACGAACAGAACCAGTTTTCTGCGTAAACTAAATAATTTTTTTTCTGATTTCATCTAGATTTCCTCCTCCATCTTTAATTTAATTTCTAGTTTGTTAATAGCTTCGTTTAACTGTTCAAATGTTTGCTTGTACACAAAGAAATCTCCGCCAAATGGATCTTGAATATCATGAGCATCCCCAGGCATCGCAAATTCCTTTAGTGTATATGTTTTTCCATGTGCTTCTTCAAATGAATATAAAATTTTTGCTTTATGTGCGGTCGTCATCGTTAATATTAAATCTGCCCACTCAGCATCTTGCTCGTTAAATAACGAAGACTTGTGATTAGTTTTTATATTTTCTTGATTCAGTACAGCATTTGCATGTTCAGATATCGGACTTCCTTCATAGGCATAGATTCCGGCCGAACGCACTTCAACCCCTTTTATAGATTTGCTTTTTAAAATTGCTTCTGCCATTGGACTTCTACAAGTATTTCCCGTGCAAACAAAGTAAATATTCATCGTGACCACTTCCCTTATCTTACCATTTTATTAGCAATATACTCATTACAATTAATATTAATCCTGCAACCCTTTTAAATATATAGCTTTTTAACAACTCAGATCTTTGTGCGATTAATAGTGAAATATAGGATAATATAAATGTAGCTACCCCTGCACTAATAATAAAAACAGATTTTTCTAAATTTAGCATACCAAAAGAAAGGCTAACTGAAAAGGTATCTAAACTTGCGAATATAGCGATTATTGGTAATGGAATTAAGGGTACGTCTACGTTTTTAGATGATAATAATAATTGCAATCCAACAAAAAATAATAATAAAGAAGAAAGTGGCATTGTCCAACTTGCTAAAAAGTTTGATGCCCACTCACCAAATCGGAATCCTAAAAATGGAAAAAGCATGTGAAGAAAGGCTGTCCACAGTGCTAGTAAAAATTTAGCACGTACTTTTGATGAGATTAAATAGAGGGCAACAACATCAAATGACATTAAAATACCTGCGATAATTTCTTGCACGCAGCTCTCCTTTCATTAAAGTTCTGCTGTAATTTATGCATTTACAGTGCCCATTATCCATCTAGAATGAAATAAGGGAGATACCGTCAACTAAACTTACGGTATCTCCCTTATTCATATCTATATTTATTTAAATTCAGTCGTTGTATACCATTTACCACCAGCAGCTTTTTCGAGACGGTTCATAATGGCGGTTCCGACACCTTTTTTAGTCGTTGCTGTTGCCAAAATAATCGTCGCTTCTGTTTTATCGCATGCACGTAAAGCATCATACAATCGTGCACTCATTTGTTGCATATCCTCTTTATCCCCTAAAGAGAAATAGTGATCCGCTTCAAATGTTTCGAAGCTTTGAGGTGCTAATAATGCCACTTGATGATTGGCCTGTTTCAATTGTTGAAGGGCTTGCTGTACGAGTTGTTCATCAGGCTCAATTAAATAAACAGGTGCATTCGGTGCATAATGTGTATATTTCATACCGGGCGCTTTTGGTGTTGATTCGATTTTTTGTTGTTCAAAGTTTGGTTCTAGTACAGGACCAATTACTTGTTCCAACATTTCCTTCGTCACGCCACCTGGACGTAAAATAACAGGTTGCTCTAAAGTGACATCCAAAACGGTCGATTCCACACCGATACCTGTCATACCTCCATCTAGAATACATGGAATTAACCCCGATAAATCTTCAAATACATGACTGGCTTTTGTAGGACTTGGTTTGCCGCTACGGTTCGCACTCGGAGCAGCCAGTGGTTTTTTAATCGTTTGTAATAGCTGTAATGCCACTGGATGATTCGGCATACGAATACCGACTGATTGTAATCCAGCCATCACACTTGGTGCTAAAACATTCGGCTTCGCTTGCAATATGAGCGTTAATGGTCCTGGCCAAAATGCAGCCATACATTTTTTCGCAACATCGGGTATTTGCTCTGTGTAAAGCTCGACTTCTTCAAATGTACCGATATGTACAATAAGTGGGTTATCAGAAGGGCGACCTTTTGCTGCAAAGATTTTCTTCACTGCCACGTCATCCGTCGCAACTGCACCTAACCCATAAACTGTTTCTGTTGGAAATGCGACTACTTCTCGATTATTTAAGAAATTCACAGCTTGTGCATAATTTTCAGAATTATCCACATTCTTATCCACATGTAATTGAATTGTCTCCATGGGATAACCCCCTTTCTAATGCGTTTTTTAAATTTCTATCCACAATTTGTTAATAATTAACAACCGATTGTGCATAAGTTTCCATTAACTGTGATTAACTTTTTGTTTCTTTTTTTGAAACCATTCATAAAAATATGATGGTGGTCTTTCTTTTTCAGATTGTTGTTGTTGTGGTATACAAAGCGTTGGAAACACTGCACAGAACCAGTTTTCTCCCCGCCCACTACCAATTTTATAAACGACTGAATGATACCTGTTTTGTGGATAAAATTGCGCATTTTGAATTTTTGCTGGAATTAAGTTATCCCCAATTAACATTTCCACATGTATATCTGGATAAGTTTTCTGAATTTCTTGATAAATTCGTTCGAAACTGTGGATATGTTCGGGATTAACCTCATTTTCGCGTATAAATGTCTGAATATTATCCACAATTAATTGTTTTTGCTGTTGATCACTTTTTGAAGAGCTATTGGCAATAACCCTTATTTTTAAGCTTTCCGACTCTTTAAGCTGAATTGCTTGCACATCCTCTACAAAGCCCGGTACAAAACTAGCAACCCCATATAATATTAATAAACTAGCAACGAATTGCAGTATTTTTCCTAATAGCGCTGTATTCTTTTTTTGAATCTCGTAATCATTTAACATATCAATTCCTCCCTTGCTAGCAATTGTTAGCAAAGAAGAAAGAATTTATTCATAAATCTCGCAAAAAACCATTCGATCTTTTTTATTAATATCTTTTACGATTGAAACTTGTGCTTGTGGAAAACTATTTTTAAATAATTCTGCTACTGCTTGTCCTTGTGTATAACCAATTTCAAGTCCGATTAATGCTGGCTTATTCATTAATGCAGGTAAATTTTCCGCTAATTTCCGGTATAAGATTAACCCGTCTTCATCTGCAAATAAGGCACTATGTGGTTCATGCTCGACAACAACATCTGACATGTCCTTCATATCATCAAATGCAATATACGGGGGATTTGACAAGACAATATCCCACTTTTCTTCTGAAATCGGGGTTGTAAGGTCGCCTAATTTAAACGTAATAGCTGCACCTAGCTGATTTGCATTTTTTTGAGCGGTAATTAGTGCTGCTTCTGAAAGATCCGTTGCTGTTACATCAAGCGTTGGCTGCTCTTTCTTCATCGTAATCGCAATCGCACCACTACCTGTTCCAATATCAGCTAGCTTGAGGTTTTTAGTTTCCCCAAAAAGCTTTTGCATACGCGCTAACGATCCGACGATTAATTCCTCTGTTTCTGGTCTCGGGATTAATACTGATTCGTCGACTGAAAATGTACGACCGTAAAATTCCTCTACACCCATAATATATTGCACAGGTTGTCCTTTAACATGAAGTTCGATATAGGACTGGAAAAGTGTGGCTTGTTCATCGGTCATCGCATCATGCATTTTCATCATAAGCCCTGAATAATTCGTCTGTAAAATATGCTGCAGTAATAGGCGTGCAGCATTTCCTTCGCGACCATTTTCCTCTAAAAAAGAAGAAGCCCCATTCAGGGCCTCAAAAATTGTTTTATACATTTTCATTTAAGTTCGCTAAGCGTTCTGCTTGTTCATCTAAAATTAGTGCATCGATGATTTCATCCAGTTTTCCTTCAACGATTTGGTCTAATTTTTGAATCGTTAAACCAATACGGTGATCTGTTACACGGTTTTGCGGATAGTTGTAAGTACGGATACGTTCAGAACGGTCGCCTGTTCCGACTGCTGACTTACGAGTAGAATCGATTTCAGCTTGTGCTTCTGCACGGTGTTTTTCTGCTACACGTGCCACTAAAATTTTCATCGCTTTTTCACGGTTCTTAATTTGAGAACGCTCATCTTGCATCGATACAACAACCCCTGTAGGTAAATGGATCATACGTACAGCAGACATCGTTGTATTTACCGACTGACCACCAGCACCAGAAGAGGCGAATGTATCAACACGGATATCTTTATCATGAATTTCAACATCTTCTACATGCATTTCTGGAAGACATGCTACTGTTGCAGTAGATGTGTGAATACGGCCTTGTGATTCAGTTGCTGGGACACGTTGTACACGGTGTGCTCCGTTTTCATATTTGAATTTAGAGTAAGCTCCTTGCCCATTAATCATAAAGATAACTTCTTTATAACCACCAGCTGGGTTTGGTGTAGCTTCCATAATATCAATTTTCCAGTTTTGTGTTTCTGCATAACGTGTATACATACGGAATAAGTCGCCTGCGAAAATATTGGCCTCATCGCCACCTGCTGCACCACGAATTTCCATAATTACGTTTTTCGAATCATTCGGGTCTTTTGGAATTAATAAAACACGTAAACGTTCCTCAAACTCAGGAAGTTGCTTATTTAATTCGTTAAACTCTTCTTTTACCATTTCGAACATTTCTGGATCTTTTTCCATCTCCAACATTTCACGTGCATCGGCAAGTTGTTCTTTAACTAATTTGTATTCACGGTAAACCGCAACCATATCTTGAATGTCTGATTGCTCCTTTGAATATTCACGTAATTTCTTTGTATCACTTACGATATCCGGGTCACTTAATAATTCATTTAGTCTTTCGTAACGGTCTTCAACCGCCTGTAAACGATCAAACATCTATTTCACCTCAAAATTTATTTTCAACGATTTGTTTATTTTGCGCTCAGTTTTCCTTAAAAAATCTACCTACATAAGTATAAAGAAATTATGCTCGTGTTGCTACCTATATGCGTAAAACTTTCGTAAAATAATGCTTATTCGCAAATTTTAAAGTGGTGGGTTGCTGTGACATTTGCGGCAAACGGGGTAATAACTATCATTACCCCCAATTTGAATTTGATCACCTGCACGTACGGGTTTTTTATTTTCATCGACGCGTATATTCATCGTCGCTTTCTTATGACAGAACCAGCAAATTGTTTTCATTTCCTCGATTTTGTCTGCATAAATCAACATGTAGCGGCTACCTTCAAATAATTCGTTTTGAAAGTCATTTTTTAACCCAAAGCCCATAACAGGTATATTCAGTTCATCCACAATTTGCGTTAGTTGAAGAACATGCTCCTTTGTTAAAAATTGCACTTCATCTACTAATACACAATATAATTGTTCATCATGGTTTTTTACGATTTCAAAAAGGTTTGTATCTTTAAAGACTGCCGTTGCATTTCGACGTAATCCAATACGACTTGAAACAACGCCCACTTCATCTCGTGTATCAATACTCGATGTAAAAATTAATACGGGTTTGTTTTGTTCTTCATAGTTATGCGCTACTTTTAAAATTTCAATTGATTTTCCACTATTCATCGCACCATGCTTAAAAAATAATTGCGCCATTCTTTCTACCCCTTTTCCAACGGTTTCTTATCGACAAGAAAAAAACCTTGAGCAATTTCCCCAAGGTTAACTATTTTATTTACTTCTTTTATCTTAGCTAGTTTTTTGTGATTCGTCTATTCTTAGTTGTCGTAAAGTTTTATATAAGAACAAAAGTGCTAAAGCGTCCGTTTAGCCCCGAACAGCTTTGGAGGACCCGACAAGAAAGTACGTTCTATCACGCATCAATAGAGGGAACGAAAAGCTCGAGGGGTTGGCGCTTTAGCCTAGACGTGAGATATGCTTTATTTAAAAGTTATCCACACTACGATGGATTTATAATTTCCTTAAAAAATAAAAAGCCCATTTCCACTAGTGTGGAAATGGGCAACGATATTACTTGATACCGTATTTTTTGTTGAATTTATCAACACGACCGTCAGCAGAAGCGAATTTTTGACGACCTGTGTAGAATGGGTGACATTCGTTACAGAACTCGACAGAAATTTTTTCTTTAACTGAACCAGTTTCGAAAGTGTTACCGCAAGAGCATACTACTGTTGCAGTTTTGTATTCTGGATGGATACCTTGTTTCATATTCGTTTTCTCCTCTCGCCCTGAACCATCTGGAACAGAGTATTTCGAACTGCACCTTACATAGCCCGAATATGGCATTGTTTACACAATGTTTCGAGGTCAGCTATATATGTGCACGTTTCATACTTCAAAAATTATAGCAGTATTTTTTTGGTGATGCAACTATTTTATTTTTATTAAACTTAATTATAATAACCCTTTTGTACCTTTAGTTGCTTTTTTCATATCTGTATCTAGCTTTTCAAAAAACTCTTCATTGGATTTTGTTGTGCGAAGCTTACGTAAAAACTTCTCTGTAAAATCAAACGAATCACTAAATGTTTTACGAATTGCCCATAGTTTATCTAACTGATCTTTTGGAATAAGTAACTCTTCTTTTCGTGTACCTGAACGACGAATGTCGATTGCTGGGAAAATACGACGTTCTGCTAAATTGCGATCTAAGTGCAATTCTAAGTTACCTGTCCCTTTGAATTCCTCGTAAATTACTTCATCCATTCGGCTACCTGTATCAACAAGTGCAGTTGCTAAAATCGTTAAGCTACCGCCATCCTCAATATTACGTGCTGAACCGAAGAAGCGTTTTGGACGGTGGAATGCAGCTGGATCAATACCACCTGAAAGTGTACGACCACTTGGAGGAATTACTAAGTTATATGCACGTGCTAGTCGAGTAATCGAGTCCATTAAAATGATAACATCGCGCTTATGTTCTACTAAACGACGCGCACGCTCTAATACCATTTCTGCCACTTTTACATGGTTTTCTGGTACTTGATCGAATGTAGATGATACAACATCTGCATTTACCGAACGTTCAATATCCGTTACCTCTTCAGGACGTTCATCGATTAATAACACGATTAATTCAGCTTCTGGGTGATTCGTTGTAATGGAATTCGCAATTTCTTTTAATAATGACGTTTTACCCGCTTTTGGTGGTGCAACGATTAAACCACGCTGACCAAAACCAACTGGCGCAACTAAATCCATAATACGTGTTGAAATGCTTGATGAAGTTGTTTCTAGTTTGATGTGACGATCTGGGTAAAGTGGCGTTAATCCAGGGAAATGCACACGTTCTTTTGCGATTTCTGGATCTTCTCCATTTACTGCATCTACTTGTAACAAACCGTAATAACGTTCGTTTTCTTTTGGCGGACGTACTTTCCCTGATACTTTATCCCCATTACGTAAATCGAATCGGCGAATTTGTGATGCCGAAATGTAAATGTCTTCTTTAGACGGAGAATAGTTGATTGGGCGTAAGAAGCCAAATCCATCAGTAGGAATAATTTCAAGTACACCTTCCATAAAGAAGAAGCCTTCTTGTTCTGAACGTGATTTTAAAATAGCAAAAATCAGTTCCTTTTTGTTTAATTTGCTGGCATTTGTTAATTTATATTGCTTCGCTAAAGCATATAGTTCTTTTAATGTCATGCTTTCTAATTGAGCAATGGTTAATGCTGACATATTTGTTCTCCAGTCTACCTTAAATTTTTCCATCGCGCTTTGGATACACGAGGTTTTGAAACTTACTTATTTATATTTTAGGAATTTATTAAATTGAGGTACTTTATTTGAAAGATGCCCGGTAGTAATAACCGGGCATTAGTTATAATGAGTTCTACTGAGGTTAAAGGGATTCCATAGCACAACACGAGCTCTCATTATAAAGAAGAATTTATCTAGCAATAACGGGTAAGTGTCACCCTTATTGATCAAAGATTCACTTTATTTTTGTTTATAGTTTGGTTTTTTTGCAATGCTGTGACGGCCTTCGATGAAACGAACTGTGCCTGTTTTTGCACGCATAACCACTGAGTGTGTTAGTGCATATGAGCCTTTGTATTTAACGCCACGTAATAATCCTGTATCTGTAACGGCTGTTGCTGCAAAAATTGCATCATCACCTTTTACTAAATCATCCATCATTAATACTTTGTCAACATCAATGCCCATTTTTTTGCATCGCTCTAATTGTTCATCATTTTCAGGTACTAATTTAGCTTGGAAATCGCCACCTAAACATTTTAACGCTACAGCTGAAATAACACCTTCAGGAGCACCACCCATACCGAACATAATATCGATACCCGTTTCATCAAATGCTGTGTCAATTGCTGCTCCAACATCACCGTCTTGGATGAATTTAATACATGCACCAGCTTCGCGAATTTCATCTACGATTGCTTGGTGACGTGGGCGGTCTAAAAGAATCGCTACGACATCTGAAATGTCTTTATTTTTTGCTTTTGCAACTTGTAATAAGTTATAAGTTACAGAGGCATTAATGTCTACTTTACCTGCTGCTTCTGGACCTACAGCAATTTTTTCCATGTACATATCTGGAGCATTTAAAAGGTTACCACGGTCTGCAATTGCAAGAACTGTCATTGCCCCATTTGTACCCTTCGCTACGATATTCGTACCTTCTAATGGATCTACAGCAATATCAACTTCTGGTCCGCCGTTACGAAGTCCTAGTTCTTCACCAATATAAAGCATCGGTGCTTCATCCATTTCACCTTCACCAATTACAACTGTTGCATGCATTGGGATTGTATCGAACATAACACGCATTGCTGTTGTTGCTGCGTCATCTGCTTCGATTTTTTGACCGCGTCCCATCCATTTTGCAGATGCAATCGCTGCCGCTTCTGTTACACGTACTACTTCCATTGATAAACTACGTTCCATTTTGTGTTTGCCTCCTGTGATCGGTTAAAGCCAAAACTTACAACATTTCACGAGACCAATGCTGTAATAAACTATATAATCAATCTAATTTATTTTAATGAATTCGTAAATCTGTTTTATTGTATCACATTCATTATGAAAAACACATTTCACTAAAGTAAGTGAAATGATGTTTTTCCTAATAATTTTTCACTAAACTTTGCTCATTATAATTTATGCCTTTTTATTGGCATTAATGACAATCGATTCTTTACGGATATCCGCACCAATTGCACATAATTTATCGATTAAATGGCTATAACCGCGCTCAATATGATAAATATCGTGAATTTCCGTCTCGCCTTTTGCAAGTAAACCTGCTAATACCAGTGCCGCACCAGCTCGTAAATCCGAAGCTGTCACCGTTGAACCTTCCAATGCAGTTGGTCCTTGAATGATGGAAGTACTACCTTCAACACGGGCTTTCGCGGTCATACGACGGAGCTCATCAATATGTTTAAAGCGGGCAGAATAAATTGTGTCCGTTATTTTTGATGTACCTTCTGCCTGTGTCATTAATACAGATAATGGCTGTTGGACATCTGTTGGGAATCCAGGATATACAAGTGTTTTTACATCTACTGCTTTAAATGGAGTCTCTTGTTTTGGAATAAAGATACTTTCTTCTTTTTCTTCTACTTTGACGCCCATTTCACGTAGCTTCGCCGTTACTGCTTCTAAATGGAGTGGAATGACATTGTCGATTTCTACACCATCTCCCATTGCTGCAGCCATAATCATAAATGTGGCTGCTTCAATACGGTCCGGAATAATCGTATGGTTCGTACCTCGTAGTTCGTCAACACCTTCAATACGAATAACATTTGTACCTGCACCTTTAATATTGGCACCCATATTCGTTAAAAGTGTTGCTACGTCAATAATTTCTGGCTCTTTTGCTGCATTTTCGATAACAGTTTTACCTGTTGCACGTACTGCAGCGAGCATAATATTAATCGTCGCTCCTACACTGGCAACGTCTAAATAAATTTTTGCACCGATTAGTTCATCTGCGCGTAAATAAATCGCACCATGCTCATTCGTAACTTTCGCCCCTAATGCTTCGAATCCTTTAATATGTTGATCAATTGGACGTGGCCCTAAAAAACAGCCGCCTGGTAATCCAATAACTGCTTGTTTAAAACGACCTAGCATCGCGCCCATCATATAGTAAGAGGCACGGAGCTTTTTCACGTTACCATTTGGTAAAGGCATGGCTACCATTTTTGTCGGATCAATTGTCATTTGACCATTTTCAAATGACACTTCTCCGCCGATTTCTTCTAGTAAAGCTTTTAATGTCCATGCATCTGAAATTTCAGGAATTCCTCCAATAGTAACGGTAGAACCCGCTAAAATTGATGCAGGAATTAAAGCTACTGCACTATTTTTTGCACCACTGACGGTTACTTGACCTTGTAGTCGGCGTTCGCCTCTAATTTTATATACATCCATTTTGCGTTCTCCTTACGATTGGACAAATTTTTAACGTGTTTATTGGTTTTTTAAAGCTGAAGTTTTATTTCTTCTTATTATTTCCCTTCACGCTTTGCCCAATCCGCTAAAAATCCTTCAATTCCTTTGTCTGTTAATGGATGTTTGAATAATTGTTGTAAAACTTTATATGGTGTTGTCGCAATATGTGCACCTGCTAAGGCTGCTTGCGTAATATGTTGTGGATGACGAATAGATGCAGCAATAATTTCTGATGGGATTTCATGAATCGCAAAGATTTCTGCAATTTCACGAATTAATTCAACGCCGTCTTGACCGATATCATCTAAGCGTCCTAAAAATGGTGATACATATGATGCACCTGCACGAGCAGCCATTAATGCTTGGTTTGCTGAGAAGATTAATGTGATATTTGTTTTAATACCTTTTTCTGAGAAGTGTTTACAAGCTTTTAAGCCTTCTGGAGTCATTGGAAGTTTCACTGTAATGTTTGGGTGAATTGCTGCTAATTCTTCCCCTTCACGAATCATTCCTTCTGCTTCTAAAGAAATTACTTCACCTGAAACTGAACCGTTTACTAGTTCTGCGATTTCACGTAAGCGGTCATGGAAGTTTACGCCTTCTTCTTTTGCTACTAATGATGGATTTGTTGTTACACCTGAAAGAATCCCCCATGAATAGGCTTCTTTAATTTCGTCAAAGTTTGCTGTATCGATAAAAAATTTCATTGTTTTTTTCCTCCGTGGGTTTGGTCAATAAAGTGTATATACTTTATTGATTTTTTTTAATAAGGTCGTTAATTTTTATTACAAATTATTCAATCACTGCTAATATTTCTACACGTATGTAGAAAAACACATCCCGCCCATTTAACGGACGAGATGTTTGGAGCTTTATCTTATTATGCTTTTTGAGAGCTACCAAATTCGCGCATTTTACCGATTACAGTTGCTTTAATCGCTTCACGAGCTGGGCCTAAATATTTACGTGGGTCATATGCTTTTGAATCGCTATTTAAAAATTCACGGATCACTTTTGTTGCCGCGATTTGGTTTTCTGTGTTGACGTTAATTTTCGCAGTACCTAATGAAACTGAACGTTGGATATCTTTTGTTGGGATACCAGTACCACCGTGTAGTACTAATGGTAAATCTGTTAACGTAGAAATTTCTTCCATTTCAGCGAAGCCTAAGTTTGGCTCACCTTTATATGGTCCGTGTACTGAACCTAATGCTGGTGCTAGGCAATCGATACCTGTTGCTTCCACTAATGCTTTACATTCCTGTGGGTTTGCATACATAATACCACCGATTACGCCATCTTCTTCGCCACCAACTGTACCAAGTTCTGCTTCTACTGATATGTTACGTGCATGTGCATAGTCTACAACGTTTTTTGTAATAGCTACGTTCTCTTCGTATGGATAGTGAGAAGCATCAATCATTACAGACGTAAATCCAGCATCGATTGCTTCTTTACATTTTTCAAAGCTTGAACCATGATCTAAATGAATGGCAACTGGCACTGAAACTTTATAGCTTTCCATTAAGCCTTCAACCATTTTTACAACTGCGATAAATCCGCCCATATATTTTCCAGCGCCTTCAGATACGCCTAAAATAACTGGAGATTTTTCTTCTTCAGCTGCTTGTAAAATTGCTTGTGTCCATTCTAAGTTGTTGATGTTAAATTGACCAACTGCATAACCTTCAGCTTTTGCTGTAATTAACATTTCTTTCATTGAAACTAATGCCATTATAAATCCTCCTCGAAGATACATTAATAATTCGCTACTAGAAAAACATAGTTTGTGTTTATGCTTTTGAAATAGTGTTATTTCTATAGTTAATTAAAAGGTTTTGTTCCTTTCAATGAACAATATACATTCAAATTTATCATAACAAAAACAGACAGCATAAGCTACTGCCTGCCAACCTGTTCTGCTATATTTTTTCATGAACAGCTAATATATTTTTCACTTCATCACGAACTTCAAATATATTAAAAGGTTTTGTGAAATACCGCGCGACACCGAGTGCCTTTGCTTCATCCATAATATCTTGTTCAACGTAAGCTGTCATCATACAAACTGGTAAATTTTCATTCTCTTTTTTTAGACGTGTTAAAATCTCAAGCCCATCCATCCCAGGAATTTTCATATCCAATAAAACACAATCAAGGTTGGTAGTTTGAGCTATTTTTAACGCATCAAGTCCATTGGCTGCAAGGTGTGTGATAAAGCCCTCTTTTTGAAATACTTCATTCAATAAGAGTCGTATCCCCTGCTGATCATCAACAATTAAAATTTCCTTTGAATTCAACTTCATCCTCCTTCAAGTTATTATCTAGTAATATACTTCTATTGTGTATTCATTGTTTCCTTCTTTTAATCTCGTAATTTGTGATTTTGCTTTTTCACATACTCCCTCTTATAATTAGCTTGAGGTGGAAATATGTCTAAAATTTTAACGACTCAATTAACAGGATTTCTTCAACGCATTGGACAATCTGAAGAAGAATCAATCGAAGAAACCGCTCGTCTTTTAGCTCAAGCTGCTATCGGTCAAGGCATGGTCTATTTTGCTTGCTTTGGCGAAATGGAAAGCATTGCTCTTAACGCTGAGCTTGGTGCTGATCCATTTATTAAATACGCACGTTACTCAGATAATATTACACTAAGTGATGCTGACCGTGTCATTATTTTTACGCGTAGTTGTGACGATCAAAATGCGCTTACGTTAGCGAAAAAATTATATGATGCGTTTATTCCATTTGCTGCTGTTGCGAGTGAAGTTGCGAGCGATGCAAATGAACTAAGCGAACTTGCCTATACGTATATTTCGTTAAGGATACGTGGCGGTATTTTACCACATCCAACAAAATTAGGCGAACGTATTGTAATGCCTCATTTAATTGGTGGTTTGTATGTATATGAAGCGATTAAAATGGAATTTGATGAGATGCTTGCCGGTGATGATGATGAAGACGAAATCATCGAAGGTCACCCTTCTCCATTTGCATAATTCATTATAAATCACAAAAAGTATGGTTCTGAAGCTAAATCAGAACCATACTTTTTTGTATTGCTATTTGAAGAGTAATTATTTACGGTTATTAAACGCCGCGCCTACAAATTCACGGAATAACGGTTGTGGGCGTTGTGGACGTGAGATTAATTCTGGGTGGAATTGACCAGCTACGAAGAATTTTTTCTCTGGTAACTCGATAATTTCCACTAATTTATTGTCAGGAGATACACCTGAGAATACTAAACCTTCTGCTTCCATTGCTTCACGGAATTCATTGTTGAACTCGTAACGGTGACGGTGACGTTCATATACAAGCTCTTCGCCGTTATAAGCCGCGCGTGCAACTGAGTCTTCTTTTAATTTACATGGATATAAACCAAGACGTAATGTACCACCTAAATCAATGTCTTCTGATTGATCTGGTAAGAAGTCGATAATTGGGTACTTCGTATCTTTGTTTAATTCAGTAGAGTGCGCGCCTTCTAATTTTAATACGTTACGTGCGAATTCAACTGTTGCTAGTTGCATACCTAAGCAAATACCGAAGAATGGTACGTCGTTTTCACGCGCATAACGGATTGCTTCGATTTTACCTTCAATACCACGGTCACCGAAGCCACCAGGTACTAAAATACCGTCCGCTTGTCCAATTAATTCTTCTACGTTATCAGCTGTAACATGCTCAGAGTTTACCCAGTTAATTTCGATATCTGAGTTGTAAACGTAACCAGCATGTTTAAGTGCTTCTGTAACTGAAATATACGCATCTTGAAGATCTACATATTTACCAACTACAGCGATTTTTGTTTTGTACTCTAAGTTTTTCACTTTATTTACAAGCTCTTTCCACTCAGACATATCTGCTTGTGGCGCTTTAATACCGAAGTGATCAAGTACGATTTGGTCAAATCCTTGTGCATGTAAGTTTAAAGGTACTTCATATAGATGTTCTACATCACGAGATTCTACGATGTCATTTGCTTGTACGTCACAGAATAACGCGATTTTTTCTTTCATATCTTGCGGTACAGGTTGCTCTGTACGTAATACGATGATGTTTGGTTGGATACCTAATGAACGTAATTCTTTTACAGAGTGTTGTGTTGGTTTTGTTTTCATTTCACCAGCAGCTGCAATGTATGGCATTAACGTACAGTGAATGTACATTACGTTGTTGTGGCCAAGGTCACGACGCATTTGACGGATGGCTTCTAGGAATGCAAGTGATTCGAAATCCCCTACTGTACCACCGATTTCTGTAATTACCACGTCTGCTGAAGTTTCACGACCCGCGCGTTGTACACGGTCTTTAATTTCATTTGTTACGTGAGGAATTACTTGTACTGTTCCACCGTTGTAATCACCACGACGTTCTTTGTTTAAAACAGATTGATACACTTTACCAGAAGTTACTGTTGAGTGTTTACCAAGGTTGATGTCGATGAAACGTTCGTAGTGACCTAAGTCTAAGTCAGCTTCCGCGCCATCATCTGTTACGAATACTTCACCGTGTTGGTATGGGCTCATTGTACCTGGGTCAATGTTAAGGTATGGGTCAAATTTTTGGATTGTTACTTCTAATCCGCGGTTTTTTAATAAACGCCCTAAAGAAGCGGCTACAATTCCTTTACCAAGTGAAGAAACTACCCCACCTGTTACGAAAATATACTTTGTCATATTAATATCCTCCTCTTTACTAAACAAATTAGAAAAACACCGTTTACTTAAGCCTCGGCCAGTCGATGTTTTTCTAAAAGTCTTGCTATATAAAAACAAAAAACGCTCCTCCTGCATATACTTGCAGGGGGAGCGTATAAGTTATACGGTCAATCTCCTCTTTAAAGGAGCCCAAGTAAAAGATTATACGGAACTGAAATAGAAGTCAAGTACTTTCAATTTTGAAATTGAAAAGTGCTTATTTTTCTAACTCGTCTTCATCTTCGTCTAAGTCTTCGTCCTCATCTTCAATGATGAAAGTTTCATCTTCTTCGATTATTTCTCCATCAAGATCAGGATCGATTACTTCTTCAACAAAATCGATGTCTTCAGTCTCTTCTTCCTCTTCTTCCTCTTCTTCAACGAATTCATCATAATCTTCTTCGAATAAAACATCTTCTTCGTCAAGATCAGTTAATTCTTCTTCATCTTCCACAACTTTAGCCTTTTTCTTACGAGCCTTAATTGTTGGAGCAGTTTCTTCTTCGATTGTCTCGATTTTGTACCACTCACGTAATCCCCAGCCATTTTCTTGGTTTAATAAGAAGCGGCCTTCTACGTTTAAGTCTGTGTAAAATTGCACTAAACGGCTTTTTAATCTTGCATCAGAAATACCATTTAAAGTTTGGATTTCCTTTAATAACTCATTTAAAGGCATTGCTTGTTTTCTATCTTCTAAAATTGCATATGCTAAGTCGATTAACGACTCTTCTGCTAATTGTTCATCTGTCATACCACGAAAGTTCAAATCGTGCACGTCCTTTCTTAATTACATGTCTAATCATAAGCATAATACCCATTATATACAAACATCCTATCACTATGCTAGTTTCATTTCTTGTTTTTTAAATTTGTTGCTTTTTTATACGCCACATAAAATAAAACAATCGATAAAATAAGTAATGGAATCGCGGCTAATTGCTTGTTGTATAAAAAGAAGGTTGCGATAAGGCAAGCTAAAATAAAAATATAATGAATATATTGTTGCATCTCGTCGTACCTTCTTTCGCGTTTTATTGGTAATAATTAGGTTTGTATTAAAGATATCCCTATTGCTAGTATATCGAAATTTTCATGCACCGTGGTATTTTCAGACACAAATTCTTCATTTTTTGCAAAAAACTTATTTTAGAAGAAATTCTTTTTATTGAAGTAGTAAGTTTTGGTATTAGGAATCCAACTCCTGTTACATATTTCGACGATATTGACCGCCTACTTCATAAAGCGCTTGTGTAATTTGGCCAAGGCTCGCAACTTTTACGGTTTCCATTAACGCTTCAAAAATATTACCACCAGTTTTTGCCACTTCTTTTAACTGTTGAATGGCTTGCTCATGACTTGTTTCATGGACTTGTTTAAATTTCTCTAAATTCTCAATTTGCAAATCCTTTTCTAATTTGGATGCACGTGCAATTTGCATATTGTCGATGGCATCATCTGATGTAGGATTTGGATTTAAGTACGTATTCACTCCGATAATTGGTAGCTCCCCAGAATGTTTTAAATGTTCATAGTACATGGATTCCTCTTGAATTTTACCGCGCTGATACTGTGTTTCCATCGCACCAAGCACCCCACCGCGATCATTAATGCGATCAAATTCCTCTAACACGGCTCGTTCGACTAATTGTGTTAACTCTTCCACGATGAATGCCCCTTGCAGTGGGTTTTCATTTTTTGATAGCCCGTGCTCTTTTGTAATAATCATTTGAATGGCCATCGCTCGGCGTACCGATTCCTCTGTTGGTGTTGTAATGGCTTCATCGTAAGCATTTGTGTGGAGCGAATTACAGTTATCTTGCAATGCCATTAATGCTTGCAATGTCGTGCGAATATCATTGAAATCGATTTCTTGTGCATGCAAGCTGCGTCCTGATGTTTGAATGTGATATTTCAGCTTTTGCGAGCGTTCATTTGCACCGTATTTGTCACGCATCGTCACTGCCCAAATGCGACGTGCCACGCGACCAATCACTGTATATTCTGGGTCTAAACCATTTGAGAAGAAGAAGCTTAAATTTGGAGCAAAATCATCAATCTGCATGCCGCGGCTCAAATAATATTCCACATATGTAAAGCCATTTGCTAATGTAAACGCTAGCTGTGAAATCGGATTGGCGCCTGCTTCTGCAATATGATAGCCAGAAATCGATACCGAATAGTAATTGCGTACTTGATGGTCGATGAAATATTGCTGAATATCCCCCATCATTCGCAGCGCAAATTCTGTAGAGAAAATACATGTATTTTGCCCTTGGTCTTCTTTTAAAATATCCGCTTGTACTGTTCCACGCACGACTTGGAGCGTCATTTCTCGCGTTTCTGTAAATTCTTCCATTGTTAACGTGCGACCTAGTTCCTGTTCACGCTTTTTCACCTGCTGATCAATCGCTGTATTCATAAACATGGCTAAAATGATCGGTGCTGGTCCGTTAATGGTCATTGACACAGATGTTGATGGTGCGCAAAGGTCAAAGCCCGCATAAAGTTTTTTCATATCCTCTAACGTACAAATACTTACCCCTGATTCACCGACCTTACCGTAAATATCTGGACGAATATGCGGGTCTTCTCCGTAAAGTGTTACCGAATCAAATGCCGTTGAAAGTCGCTTCGCATTGTCATCCTTCGATAAGTAGTGGAAGCGTTTATTCGTGCGTTCTGGTGTGCCTTCTCCAGCAAATTGACGTTTTGGATCTTCACCTTCACGTTTGAACGGGAATACGCCTGCTGTATATGGGAATTCTCCTGGTACGTTTTCAGAATAGACAAAGCGCAAAATCTCACCATAATCTTTAAAATTCGGCAAGGCCACTTTTGGAATTTTTAATCCTGACAGTGACGTTGTTTTTAAAATGGTTTTAATTTCTTTGTCGCGCACTTTCGTAATAAGTTCATCCCCTGAGTATGCTTCCTTTAACTGTATCCAATTTTTAAGTATTTGCTTAGATTGTGCAGATAATTCATTTTGAACACCTTCGATTAATGAATCAATCGATGCGATTAGCGCTTGTTCAGAAGTAGGTAGTTGCGCTTTCGTACCTTCTAATTGATAAAGCTTTGTTGCAAGTGTTGCTTGTTGTTCTGCTTGTTTATGATAATTGCGTACCGATTCCGAGATTTCTCGTAAATAATAGCGACGATCGTTTGGAATAATGACATTTTGCTTTTGTGTTTTAATAAATTGCTCATAAGAAGATTCCCAATTAAGGTCAAATTTCTCGTTAATTTTCGCAACGAGTGCCGCAAATAAAGAGTTCGTTCCTAAATCGTTAAACTGTGAAGCAATCGTTCCATATACCGGCATTGCATCAATTGGCTGATCCCATAGTTCACGTGAACGTTGGTACTGCTTTTGTACTTGGCGTAATGCATCCTCCGAACCTTTTCGTTCGAATTTATTGATGGCGATTAAATCGGCGTAATCAATCATATCGATTTTTTCAAGCTGTGTTGGCGCACCAAATTCACTTGTCATCACATACATGGAAAGATCCGTGTAATTCGTAATTTCAGCATCCCCTTGCCCGATACCACTTGTTTCCAAAAGAATTAAATCAAAGCCCACAGCGCGCACAACATCTAGCACATCACCAATTGAACTTGATAGCTCTGTTCGAGAGCCACGCGTTGCTAAACTACGCATATACACGCGATTATTAAAGATGGCATTCATGCGAATTCGGTCGCCAAGTAGCGCGCCGCCCGTTTTTTGCTTTGTCGGGTCAACCGATAAAATGGCTAGCTTTTTGTCTGGGAACTCCTGTAAGAAGCGACGAATCAGTTCATCCGTTAACGAAGACTTCCCAGCACCACCTGTACCCGTTATTCCAATTGTCGGCGTATTTTTATTTTTTTTACGTGCTTGCTCTAGCATTGCTTTAATTTGCGAGTCATCACCATTTTCAGCTGCCGTAATTAAATTCGCCAAAATTTCAGGTGTATTTGTTGTGCATTTCTCTAATAGCTCCGTATAATTCCCTTTTAATGTCGAGAAATCGGCCCCTTCTAGCTTTTTGTTCACCATGCCTTGTAAGCCTAACTGGCGACCATCCTCTGGTGAGAAAATGCCTGCAATGCCGTATTCATGCAGTTCTTTAATTTCTCGCGGTAATATAACACCTCCACCGCCTCCGAAAATTTTGATATGCGGTGCTCCTTTTTCACGAAGTAGGTCATACATATATTTAAAGTATTCCATATGTCCACCTTGATAAGACGACAACGCCACCCCTTGCGCATCCTCTTGAATCGCCGCATTGACCACTTCTTCAACCGAGCGATTATGTCCTAAATGAATGACTTCCGCGCCACTTGATTGTAAAATACGTCTCATAATATTAACCGATGCGTCATGTCCGTCAAAAAGACTTGATGCTGTAACGAAACGTACATGATTTTTCGAGCGATATGCCTCTATTTTTTCCATTTTTAAAAACCCCTTTGTTATATTGAGATAATAAAAAACACCCTGACGAGCAAGCTTTTACAGTTGCTCTCTACAGGATGTTTTCCGTTCTTATTGTTCAAACTGCAGTATGCCTTGTAAAAACATCGTTGTTTGCAATTCAATATATTGTTCTATTGTGTAACGCTTTTGCAATGCCCATTTACGAAATGCCCAGCTTTGCCCTTGAATAACGATGTGATTGGCTGCTAGGAAAATTGCCTCTTCAGATAGCGACAAATTGCCTGCTTCTATACAATCCCGTAGCATACGTTCAAAAATAGCCACCATTTCTAATTCTTTATCAAGAATATAATGCATCGCTTCTTTTGGAAGGGACTTCGTTTCTTGATACATAATCGTAAATTCCTCTGGCATCGTATCGATTAATAAGAAATAGCGACGAATCGCATCTTTTAAGCCCTCAATCGTACCTGTTCCAGTTGTAAATTCCGATAGACATATTGTTACTTCATTGAAAATATTGTCACAGACTAAAAATAAGACGTCTTCTTTCGTACGAATATATTCATATAATGTGCCAATACTAAAGCCTGCTTCTTTTGCTAATTCACGTGTCGTTGCGCGGTGAAAGCCTTTCTTTTTGAAAAGCTTCACACCCGCATCGACAATTTGCTGTCGGCGCTCTAGTATTTTATTTTCATCTTTTATGGACGATGCTACATGCAGCTTATCGACATTTGTCATACATTACTTCGTGATCATTCGCGAAATTACGAGGCGTTGAATTTCTTGAGTGCCTTCGTAAATTTGCGTAATTTTCGCATCACGCATATAGCGCTCTACTGGATAGTCTTTCGTGTAGCCATAGCCACCGAATACTTGTACAGCTTCTGTTGTTACTTTCATCGCTGTATCACCAGCCATTAATTTTGCCATTGCAGATGCTTTTCCGTATGGTAAATCATTTGATTCTAACCAAGCTGCTTGATACGTCAATAAACGAGATGCTTCAATTTCTGTTGCCATATCGGCTAATTTAAATGATACACCTTGGTTGGCTGTAATTGGTTTGCCGAATTGTACACGTTCTTTTGCATAATCTACCGCAGCATCTAATGCGCCTTGTGCGATTCCTACTGCTTGCGCGGCAATCCCGTTACGTCCACCGTCTAATGTTTTCATCGCAATAACGAAGCCTTGTCCCTCTTCACCCAGTACGTTTTCTTTTGGAACACGGCAGTTATCGAAAATGATTTCTGTCGTTGGTGATGAACGGATTCCTAGTTTTCTTTCTTTCTTTCCTACAGAGAAGCCTGGTGTACTTGCTTCCACGATGAAAGCAGTCGTGCCATTTTTTGATTCTGGATCTGTTACGGCGAATACGACATAAATATCCGCAACGCCCCCATTTGTAATAAAGATTTTTGACCCATTTAAAATGTAATCATCGCCATCTTTTACAGCGTATGTTTTCATTCCGCCTGCATCAGATCCTGAATTCGGTTCAGTTAACCCATAAGCGCCGATTTTTTTACCTTCTGCCATTGGACGTAGGTATTTTTGCTTTTGCTCTTCGTTACCAAATTTAAAAATTGGCCAACCTGCAAGCGATGTATGCGCTGATAATGTTACCCCTGTTGATGCACATACGCGTGATAATTCTTCTACTGCGATGCAATAAGCTAGGTAGTCAAAGCCTGCACCACCGTATTCTTCCGGCCATGGAATTCCTGTTAAGCCTAGTTCGGCCATTTTATCAAAAATACCGCGGTCAAATTCTTCATGCTCATCACGGTGTTCGGCTGTTGGTGCCACTTCGTTAATCGCGAAATCACGAATCATTTCACGTAATTGTTGATGTTCTTCTGATAATTGAAAGTTCATTTTCCCATATCCCCTTTTGTGTATGTTTTAGACGTTATCCAAGTACATGCTTACTAATAACGATGCGCTGGATTTCACTTGTGCCCTCATAAATTTGCGTTACCTTCGCATCGCGGAAATAGCGTTCCACTGGATAATCCTCGGTATAGCCATAGCCTCCGAAAACTTGGACAGCTTCAATTGCCGTATCCATTGCGGTTTGTGAGGCGAATAATTTCGCCATCGATGCTTCTTTTCCACATGGTATGTTTTGAGTACGCAAGTCAGCAGCACGGTAAACAAGTAGTTTTGCTGCTTCAACAGCTGTTGCCATATCTGCTAACTTAAAACCGATTGCTTGCTGCTGGGCAATCGGTTTTCCAAACTGCACGCGCTCTTTTGCGTAATTCGTTGCGGCTTCCAGTGCGGCCTCGGCAATACCTAAGCCTTGCGCGGCAATTCCTATGCGCCCTACATCTAAATTGGCCAGGGCGATTTTAAAACCTTCCCCTTCGTCACCTAGTCGATTTGTTACGGGTACGCGCATTTTTTCAAATGTTAACTGTAATGTTCTAGAACCATGCAAGCCCATTTTGCGTTCATCTTTTCCGATAATCAGACCCTGTGTATCCTTTTCAACGATAAAAGCTGAAATCCCGCGCGAACCTGCTTCTGGATTTGTTGAAGCAAAGACGATGTAGACATCTGCTTCACCACCGTTTGTAATGAAAACTTTTGCCCCATCAATAATATATTCATCACCTTCACGAATAGCACGCGTTTTTAGTGAACCTGCATCGCTTCCTGCACCTGGCTCTGTTAAACAAAAAGCACCTAAATACTCGCCGCTTGCTAGCTTTGGCACATACTTTTGCTTTTGCTCATCATTTCCAAAATATAAAATTGGGTTCGTACCGACCGAAGTATGTACCGATAAAATAACCCCCATGACTGCACTTACTTTCGACAGCTCATGAATCGCAATAATGTACGATGTAAAATCCATTTCCGAGCCACCATATTCTGCTGGTGTGGTAATGCCCATTAATCCAAGTTCGCCCATCTTTTTTAAAATATGTCTTGGGAATTGACCCTGTTCCATTTTTTCAATGAATGGTTCAATTTCTGTATTGGCGAAATCACGGACCATATTGCGCATCATCAATTGTTCATCCGTAAAGTGTAAATGCATTTTGATCCCCTCAGCTTTCGTAAATATAGAAGCCTCGACCTGATTTTTTACCTAACCAACCCGCTGCAACATATTTTCGTAGTAATGGGCAAGGACGATACTTACTATCTCCAAGTCCTTCATGTAAAATTTCCATAATCGATAAGCATGTATCTAAACCGATAAAATCAGCCAGTGTTAATGGACCCATCGGATGATTCATGCCCATCTTCATAACATCATCAATTGCTTCTTTCGTTGCTACCCCTTCATAAAGCGCATAAATGGCTTCATTAATCATCGGAAGTAAAATGCGATTTGATATAAAACCTGGGAAATCATTTACTTCAACACCTGTTTTACCTAAACACTTTGTCATCGCTGCTACCGATTCATATACTTCATCTGATGTAGCAAGCCCTCGAATAATTTCGACAAGTTTCATAACGGGCACTGGATTCATAAAATGCATCCCAATTACTTTTTCTGGACGGTTCGTTACCGCCGCAATTTCAGTAATCGGTAAGCTTGATGTATTCGTTGCTAAAATCGTATGCTCTGGTGCGATAGTGTCTAGTTGTTTGAAAATAGACTGTTTCACTTCCATATTTTCAACTGCTGCTTCTATGACAATATCTACATTTTTGGCATCTTCTAATGTTAAAGACTTTGTAATACGGGCTAAAACTTCTCCTTTTTCTTGCTCCGTTTTACGTCCCTTTTCCACATCACGTGTTAAGTTTTTCGTAATTATATTGATTCCACGTTCGAAAAACTCGTCCTTCATATCATTTAAAATGACTTGAAATCCTGCTTGTGCGCATACTTGTGCGATACCAGAACCCATTTGTCCAGCACCAATAACCATTACTGTTTTGATTGTCATTTTTGTTCATCCCCTTGGTTCGATACTTCGATTAATACTGCGTCTCCTTGACCGCCGCCCGAACAAATGGCAGCGATGCCTAATCCACCACCGCGACGCTTTAATTCATAGGCTAACGTTAAAATAATGCGTGCACCACTTGCTCCAATTGGATGCCCTAATGCAACTGCACCACCGTTAACATTTACTTTTTCTGCATCCAATCCGCTAATTTGGTTGCTTACTAAGGCAACTGCTGCGAATGCTTCGTTAATTTCGATTACATCAATCTCTGCTAATGTTTTTCCTGATTTTTCGAGTAATTTATCAATGACAAGGCCTGGTGTTTGTGGAAAATCCTCTGGTGCAACGCCTACTTCAGCATGTGCTAAAATCGTTGCGAGCACTGGTCGGTTTTCCTGCTGTGCTTTTTCCTCGCTCATTAATACGAGTGCACATGCGCCGTCATTTACTCCTGGAGCATTCCCCGCTGTAATCGTGCCATCACTACTAAATGCAGACTTTAGCTTTGCAAGCGTTTCCAAAGTAGTGCCTGCTCGTGGTGCTTCGTCCTGTTCAACGTGAAGAGATTCCCCTTTACGCTGTGGGATTTCCACTGCTACGATTTCTTCTGCAAATTTTCCTGATTTGATTGCGGCAATTGCTTTTTCATGACTACGCACAGCCCAAGCATCTTGGTCATCACGCGAAATTGAAAATTTTTGTGCTGTTTCGTTGCCATAAATGCCCATATGTACTTGCTTTGGATGAAATGCACAAGACAGGCCGTCGTAAATCATGCCATCTACTAAACTCGCATCGCCCATGCGAAGGCCAAAACGACCTTTAGGCATGTAATACGGTGCATTTGACATCGATTCCATCCCGCCTGCAATGATCACTTCTTCGTCCCCTAAACGAATCAATTGATCTGCTAGCGTCACACTTCGCATGCCAGATGCGCATACTTTATTAATCGTTTCTGTTTTTACTTCCCAAGGAATACCTGCTTTTGTTGCCGCTTGTCTTGAAGGGATTTGTCCTTGGCCAGCTTGTAAAACTGTCCCAATAATAACCTCTCCCACTTCACTTGCGTCCACATTGGCTTTTTGTAATGCCCCTTTAATGGCAATGCTTCCTAAATCACTTGCTGTTAATGAACTTAATGCGCCACCAAATTTGCCAAATGGTGTTCTTGCGCCATCTAAAATGACTGTTCTCGACAATCCATACACCCCTTTGTTTGAAGTATCGACTAACTATTTGACCCCATCTTTTGTGAAATATCACTTTCGACTGAACGCTCGCTCAATCTGATTGTAGAAAAGTGGGCGTCCGAAAATTTTTTTGGACGCCCTCTCTTAATTAATTTCATTGTACAAAAACGACTATTATTACGCAATACAATTATTCGAATATACTGAAATTAATTTATTTTCTCTATTAAACTCATTTTTCATTAGAATTAACAGAATCATCTTTTATTGCGATTTCTTCTATTAGTTCAGTAGCAGCCTGTTCTTCGATTGCTGGTTCAAGTTCATCTTGTGTAACGATTGTTTCTTCTACTTGTTCAACAACCTCTGCCTGAGCAGGTTCTGGAACTTCTTCCTGCTTTACTTCTTCCACAGCGACTTCTTGAACTGATTCTACAACTGACGCCTCTACTACTTCTGGGATTACTACAACAACGGGTTCTACTACTTCTTCCGTCTCTTCCACAACTTCCACTTTTTCAACTGGAGCCGCTACTGGTGAACCGAATACCGCACGCTCTAATAGCTCTGCGATATCATATGTGCCAACTGTATCTTCTACTTCTTTTGCCTTCGTACCATCTGAAAGCATCGTTAAGCAGTAAGGACAGCCAGAAGAAATAACTGAAGCTTCTGTTGCTAATGCTTGTTCTGTACGTGCTACGTTAATACGGTTACCAACATGCTCTTCCATCCACATTAAACCACCACCAGCACCACAGCACATACCTTCTTCGCGGT
Organism: Lysinibacillus sp. 2017; assembly: GCF_003073375.1. Classification (NCBI taxonomy): domain Bacteria; kingdom Bacillati; phylum Bacillota; class Bacilli; order Caryophanales; family Bacillaceae; genus Lysinibacillus; species Lysinibacillus sp. 2017. The sequence continues at coordinate 482,208 of NZ_CP029002.1, read as the reverse complement.
TACGCTCCATTTCCACCAGTTTCACACCTGGAATGCCTCGTAGGATTTCACGTGGTGGATCGTATACATCGTTGTAACGGCCTAAGTAACATGAATCGTGGAATACGATCGTTTCATCAACACGGTAATCCATTGTTAATCGGCCTTGCTGAATTAAATCGTATAATAATTCCGTATGGTGTAATACTTCACCTTTCCATCCGAAATCTTGGTATTCATTTTTGAAAATATTGTAGGCATGTGGGTCAATCGTTACGATTTTTGTTACGCCATTTTTCTCGAACTCATCGATATTCGCCGTTGCTAGCTCTTGGAATAAGAATTCATTCCCTAAGCGGCGTGGTGTATCTCCAGAGTTCTTTTCTTTGTTACCTAAAATAGCGAATTTCACGCCTGCTTTATTCATTAATTTCGCGAAAGCTAGTGCAATTTTTTGTGAGCGGTTGTCGAATGACCCCATTGAACCAACCCAGAATAAATATTCCATTTCTTCGCCTGATTTTTTCAGTTCTTTAACTGTTGGAACGTAAACTGTTTCGTCTAGCTCTCTCCAGTTTTCTTTTTCTTTACGGTTTAAGCCCCATGGATTTCCTTGACGCTCGATATTTGTCATCGCGCGTTGTGCATCTGGGTTTACTTTACCTTCTGTCATCGTTAAATAACGACGTAAATCGATAATTTTATCCACGTGCTCGTTCATAACTGGACATTGATCTTCACAGTTACGGCAAGTTGTACATGCCCAAATTTCTTCTTCAGTAATTACATCACCAATTAATGATGGGCTGTAAATATTTTCGATCACAGCACCTTCAGCACCAGCAGCCATTGCTAGTTGGTTTCCTTGTGTATTGTTGAAGAATGAGAATGGTACCCAAGGCTTTTTCTTCAATTCTACTGCCCCTGTAAAGGTTAAATGATCACGTAATTTTACGATTAAGTCCATCGGTGACAGCATTTTACCTGTACCGGTTGCTGGACACATATTCGTACAACGTCCACATTCTACGCAAGAATATAAATCGAGCATTTGTTTTTGTGTGAAGTCGTGAATTTTCCCAACACCAAGTGGCGGCATTGACTCTTCATCTTCTGCTTCTTCAAGTGCTGTGAAGTCGATTGGACGTAATGTCCCCATACGATCTTGACGGTTGAAGTAAACATTTAAAATCGATGTGATTAAGTGGAAGTGCTTGCCTTGTGGAATGTATACAAGGAATGCTAAAAGCGCTAGTAAATGCGCCCACCACATAACAAAGAACAATATAGCAGCAACAGTTGGGCTCATCCATTGGAATACCCAAGCAAGCCCAGATGCTACTGGCTCAGCGCCTGATAAACCATGTTCTTGCCAAATCATATAAAAGCCATTTCCGAACAGTGTCGCAAACATTAAAACACCTAAGAACATATAAACTAAACCGTTTTTAAAGCCACGTTTTAAGCGCGTAAGCTTCTCCATATAGCGGCGATAAAATGCTACAGCTACCGCAATTAAAATGACTAATACGACAATTTCCTGTGTCATTGTAAACATTGGATACAAGCCACCAAGTGGAATATGCGATCCTGGTGCAAGACCTTTCCAAATTAAATCAATCGCACCTAACTGAACCATTAAGAAACCATAGAAGAAGAATACGTGAACAAGTCCCATTTTCTTATCTTTTAATAGTTTCGATTGTCCGAATACTTTTTCGACAAGATCGCCAATTCGGTCTGTCATTTTTTGATTGAATTCTTCTTTTCTACCTAACTGAATGAATTCATAACGTGTTTTTAATAGATATGCGAATAAACCTATCCCATAAAGTAACACTAAAATAAATGCAATCCAGTTAATAATTAAAAATGTATTCATCCTTTTCCCCCCTAGAAAACTATGTTTCTAAACCCCTTTGTCATAAAAACTAATAAGACAAACTATATTTCCATATTATTGTATACGTTCATTTTAAATATGAATGAGCATTCAGTCAATACAATTCGTCATTAATTCTGAAAATTTAATCAAAAATAAAAAAATGCTAGCTAGACGTATTTTATGTCGTAGGCTAGCATTTTTCTATTATTTGAAAACATTGGCACTGCGTTCGTACTCGACATCTTGAATGTCTAGGCGGTGATTCACAACACGTGCTGCTGCAAATAAGTAATCCGATAAACGGTTTAAATACTTTTGAACAACTGGTGATACGTCTTCAATTTCCTTCATTAACGAAACGGTCTGACGTTCCGCTCTGCGTGCTATTGTTCGTGCAATATGAAGGGTCGCTGCTGCTGGTGAACCTCCTGGTAAGATGAATCGCTGAAGAGGGGGTGCTTCTTCTGACAAATGATCAATTCTTTTTTCTAAAATAGTAATTGGCTCTTCCGTTAATTTGTAATGACGCTCTTTCATAACATTGGCTAAATCGCCGCCACCATCAAATAGCTCATGTTGAATCGCTGTTAAATCTTGAAGCAAATCTTTAAATTTTTCAACGTCTAACTCTGTAACCGCTTTTCCGATAAAGGAATTTAATTCATCAATCGTTCCATACGCTTCCACTCGTAAATGGTCTTTATCGACACGGCCTCCAATAATACTTGTTTTGCCTGTGTCCCCTTGCTTTGTATATAATTTCATATTCGTCATCCTTCCTTTGTTGATTCCGTTAAAAATTTTCACAAAGCTTCTCGTAATGCTTTATATTTTTTTATTGCCTGAATTGTGACTTCAAAAACACCCCGACCAATTAACTTTCCAACTTCGGTAATTGGACCTGCATAAGGCATTTCTTTGCCTTGCTGCGTTGCGGCGATTAATAAACTATCTGTTGCCGTGCTTGTTGCAATCGTCCCTGTTAAAGCATCGATTACTTGCTGATCGGCTAAAGCTTTCGTTTTTGCTTCTGTTGCCGTAATCATCGCTTGAATAAACGCTTCATCGGTTAGCCTACCATTGATAAATACCCATGTATTAATCGTTCCAATATGTGGCTTATCTTCTCGCAAATACGTTTTCGTCACGTCAACACCATTACCAATTCCGGCTGTCACCATAATGATGATTTCTAATTCATTGGTTGAAAATTTTTGAATTTCTACACAGTTCGTCTCAACCGCGGTCATCATGACAACCGAATTAGTAGGAGAAAAACCTCGTGCCATTAAAAATTCAATCGTTTCTTCTTCAACACGTTCAATCTCATAATCTTGGGCAATCGAACGATTTAAAAAGGTCTCGTACCAGCCTATACCTGCATTATGAACCGCTGACGAAACAACTTTTAAAGGCGCTTTCGCACGGTATTCAATATAGTCTTTTGTAATATGAAAATCTTCCACGCAAACTTTCGCTACCGCTCGCTCCATCTCTTTTGTTGGAAGCATAGTAATTTGTGGCTTTGGCAATTCTGGATGCGGATACGTTGCGACACGCGCTTGATACACATCTGCAATTTGCTCTTGCAACACAACCTCGTGCGGTAAGCCAAATGCGCGTACCTCCCCATTTTCAAGGAGTAGAAGCTCATCACAATAAAGGGACGCTAAATTAATATCATGAAAAATTGAAACGACCGTTAACTCATTTTGCTCCACTTGCAAACGAATCATGTCGAGAATTTGTTTTTGATGTGCAATATCTAAATGATTGGTCGGTTCATCTAATAGTAACAACTCTGCATTTTGTGCAAGCGCTTGTGCAATAAAAACGCGTTGTTGTTCCCCACCTGATAAAAACTCTAAATATTGATCTTTGTAACGTGTAACACCTGTACTATCCATTGCTCGGTGCACAATTTCCTCGTCTTCTTTCGACCAAGTAGAGAAAAACCCACTTTGATGAGGATATCGTCCAAGCGATACGGCATCATATACCGCATTTGAAAACGTACTTGCATGAAGCTGTGGTAATACCGCCATTTTCTTCGCTAACTGCTTGACCTCATAGCTTTCAATAGGCTTTTCATCAATTATTACTTGACCACTAGTAGGTCGAATGACACCACTAATCATTTTTAATAATGTCGACTTTCCACTGCCATTCGGACCAAGAATACCGAGAATTTTACCTTTTTCCACGTGAAACGTCACATTTTTGATAATTTCGACATTAGCATATCCGCCTGCTAAATTGTTTACTTTTAACATTACGCGCCACCCTTTCTTCGTTGCTTAAAGAAAATATAAGCAAAAACTGGCGCACCGATGAATGAAGTGATGACACCAATTGGCAGCTCCACTGGCGAAATAATCGTACGAGAAACTAAGTCACAAATCACGAGTAAGCTTGCACCGTTTAATAACGATAAACTTAATAAATGCCGATGATCTGCCCCAATTAAAATACGTATCATATGCGGTACGACAAGCCCAACAAAGCCAATCGTACCCGATGCAGCCACAGCTGAACCTGTTAAAATCGAGCCTCCTGCTAAAATCATATATTTACTGCGCTTTACATTAACACCTAAATATTTTGCCCGTTCTTCTCCATAAACCATCGCATTCAGTTCTCGGCGGTTTAACCAAATCATGAGCACACCAATAATCGTAAACGGAATAATCATTTTGACATAGGGCCAGCCGCGCATGGATACACTTCCAAGTAACCAGCCAATAATCTCACGAAGCTGCTCGCCTGTTAATGCCACCATTAACGAAATACAGGACCCTAAAAATGAACTAAAAATAATGCCGGTTAATATTAGTGTTTCCATTTTCATTGTGCGGTCGACAAGTCTGGCAAAGCTTAATACAGCGAACATTGTCATTGCTGCGCCTGCCATACTAAATACAGGTAATGTAAATACACCTAATACGGGAATTGAAATACCGAAGAAAATTGTCGTAACAGCCCCGACAGAAGCACCTGAAGAAATTCCAAGTGTATACGGGTCTGCTAACGGATTTTTTAGTAGCCCCTGGAAAGCTGCTCCTGCAATTGCAAGGGACGCTCCAATGATTGTCGCTAAAAGCACGCGAGGCATCCGAATTTTCCACAAAATATTATAGGCTACAGGGTCTGTCGTTTTATCCCAAAGCGTTGAAAGTGGAATGTCAACCGAACCAAAAGAAATACCAGTCCATACACTGCTTAGAAGTATCGCAATGGATACAACATAAGCAAGTGTGTATTTCTTACTCATTAAATGCCTCTGGATAAATTGCTTCTGCAATCGATTCAATACCTTCAACAATTCGAGGACCTTGGCGACTTGTTGTGTCCCCATCTATTAGTTTCACATTTCCTGATTTTACAGCATTCATTTCAGAATATGCTGTGTTATTGGAAACGGCTTGTAAGTCGCTTTCATATGTTACTAAAATAACATCTGCATTACTTTTTACAAATTGCTCTGCGCTATATTGTGGCCACCCAAGTTCTGGTACAACATTTTCTATATGTAATAGATCAAGCATCTCATCGATAAATGTTTCTTGACCGGCTGCATAAAGATCTGGTTCAGCTCCGACTAAAACGAAAACGGATTTTTCCTCAAGCTCCGTTACCTTCGTTTCAATGTCTGCAATCCCTTCTTTAATAGAAGTAATCATGTCCGCTGCTTCTGATGTTTTTCCTGTTAACTGGCCGATTTGTTCAATCGTTGTATAGGTTTCCTCAAATGTTAGTGCATTTTTTACAACAAATACTGGAATTCCAACGGACTCAAGTTGGGCAATTGCCTCTTCACCGAAACTATATAGGCCCGATTCATGTGCTACTACTAAATCTGGCTGTAATGCGATAATCTGCTCTAAATTGAATTCTTGACCACCAATTTTTTCTTTTTCGGCTGCTTCTGCTGGATAGTTATCGTTATCATTAACCCCAATAATTTGTTCGTCTAGGCCTAAGCCAAATAAAATTTCTGTATTCGATGGAATCAATGAAATAATACGTTCTGGTGCTTTTTCTACTGTTACTTCTTTATCAAGTGCATCTTTTAACGTCATCGGGAATTGTGTCTCGGTTTGTTCAGTTGCTACCTTTGTACTTTCAGATTGCTCGTTCTTAGGTGTTGCTTCCTCTTCACCACATGCTGCGAGTACTAGCATAGATGCTAATCCGATTGAAGAGATTTGTTGCCACTTTTTCATTTTTCTTTTCCTCCTAATAGCTTAGAAAAGCATAGTTCATGCCAAATAGCTTGAAACGATGTCTTTTCTTATGTGGATTTCCTTGAAAATTTATACTTTCTTATCCACAAAAAAAGCCTCCTATAACCTAGGAGACTTGAACAGTAAATAATTCGATTAAAAATTATTCACCCCATCCTATCCTCGTAGGTTTTTACTTGGGCATTGTAAAGGCAGGTCTCCTGGCTTATGCAAGTAACACATATCTTTACCTTCCCGATGTGCATCAGTGGTCTAAAAAGATATGCTCGCATTTACAGTGGCGGGACCGCATCGGATTTGAACCGATTTCCCTTTTACTTCTTATTTCCTAAAATAAGAACCTTTACACTACATTATTAACTTGTTAATACACCTATTATAACGAAAGACTGTTCATTTGTATAAGGATATTCTAATTATCTGATAATTAGATAATATTAAATATGATACGTATAATCGTCTGGCAATACGCGGCGTAGGAATTGTCTTGTGCGGTCTTGCTTTGGTTGTACGAAAATTTCGTGTGGCGAGCCTTCTTCGATAACATTGCCTCCATCCATAAAGATGACGCGGTTTGCAACATCACGGGCAAAGGACATTTCGTGTGTCACAACGAGCATTGTTGTCCCTTCTTTTGCGATATCCTTCATCACCCCTAACACTTCACCAACAAGTTCTGGATCAAGTGCGGATGTTGGTTCATCGAATAAAATAATATCTGGATTTAGTGCAACTGCTCTAGCAATACCGACACGTTGCTGCTGGCCACCTGACAATTGGCTCGGATACGAATCATATTTTGCAGATAAACCAACCTTATCTAATGCCTCGCGCGCGATTTGGTAGGCTTCCTCTTTTTTCAAACCGCGCCCAATCCATAATCCTTCTGCGACATTTTCGAGTGCAGTTTTGTTGTTGAACAAGCTATAGTTTTGGAATACAAAAGCTGTTTTTTTACGAATTGCCAAAATGTCCTTTTTCGATGCGTGATGTAAATCGACTTCAATGGAATCAAAATTTGCCGTTCCCACATCGGCACGCTCTAAAAAGTTAATGCAGCGCAAAAGTGTCGTTTTCCCAGAACCACTCGGGCCTAAAATCACGACGACATCGCCCTTATCAATCGTTAAATCGACCCCTTTTAAAATTTCGTTTTTGCCGAATGTTTTATGCACATTTTTAATTTCTAACATGACAATCTCCCCTATGCGACCGCGACTTTATAGCGGCTTAAATGTTTTTCATACCATTTAAATAATTTTTCAACGATGATACAAACGATTAAATACACGACAAAAATATCAATATAAGCCTCTAAATAGTTGTAGCCAAAGTTCGCTTCAACCTTTGCCTTTAGCGTAATTTCCTGCAAAGAAATTGCATAGCCGAGCGACGTTGCTTTAATTAAGTTGATCGTTGCGGTACAAAGGTTCGGCATTGCAGAAACGAGCATTTGTGGAATGATGATTCTGCGATATGCTTGCGCAGTCGTTAAGCCAACAGAATGCGCCGCCTCCAATTGCCCTTTTGAAACAGTTTGCAACGCTGAACGAAATACTTCGATTAAAACTGCTGCTGTATTAAACGAGAAAATAATAAACGCATACCATATGGGGTTAATATCATAAATCGGATAATCAATATGATATTTTTCAAACAGTCCGTTTAGTAAAAGTGGAATCGTTGCATACAATACGAAGATTTGAATGATCACGGGTGTCCCACGCACGAATGAAATATAAATTTTCGCAATAACGTTAATAACAGGTAGTTCATAAACGCGAGCAAGGGCTAGTAAAAACCCAAGCGGAACGGCTACAAAAAGCGAAACAACGGTTACTAAAAGAGCAATTGGAACACCGCTTAACGCTACAAAAAATGTATCTACTAAAAATGACCAATTAATGAATTCCATATTTGCTCCCCCTACGTTGTTTTGATTGGTCGGTTCCCTTTATTAAAGTTTTTCTCGAGTACCGAAAAGATTTTTTCGATGGAAATCGAAAGCACCCAGTAAATCACAGCCAGGGCAATATAGATTTCAAGTGTATGAGTGCCGTAATTGCCTGCAATAATTAAATTGGCTTTCCCTACAACATCAATAAAGCCAATTGTGTAAGCAAGGGCTCCTTCTTGTAGCACGGAAATCAACCCATTTCCGAAGTTCGGTAATGCAACAACGAGCGCTTGTGGGAAAATAATTCTGCGATACGCTTGAAAGGGTGTCAAACCAACACTTACCGCTGCTTCATATTGTCCGTTATCGATCGCTAAATACGCGGAACGAACAACTTCCGACATCATCGCCGCAAATTGTAAGCTGAATGTGATGACAACAAAAACACCTGTAGAAATATTTTGCAAGTTTAGTCCAAATAGCGCCTCCGCAAATGCTGGAATGCCATAATACACTAAAAATAAGAGAACGATGGAAGGTGTACAGCGCATGATTGTTGTATAGCCATTCGCTAAAAATTGTAGAATTTTATTCGAGCTTAACTTTGCTGCAGCTAATAAAATTCCTAATAAGGTACCGCCCATAACTGAAAAGGCTACTATGTAAAGCGTGACCCATAGGAAGGGCAATAAAGCTGGTAATGCAGACCAAATATAGGATAGATCAAAATATTTCTCCAAAATCGCTCACATCCTTCTTCATAAATTCTCTTTTTACGAAAAAACTGCTTAAGCTCTTTACTTAAGCAGTTCAAAAAATTAACGGTTCACTGACTCTAATACTTCAAACAAATCTTTACCGTAAAATTCAACACTTAAATCACGTAAGGCATCTGTCTTTTTAATTTCTGCGATAGCCGAATCATAGGCATCTGCAAATTCCTGTTGTTTCTTATTAAATAATGGCCATGTCTTAATAACAGCAAATTCGTTGTAAACCACGTCATCTTTTAAATTGTAATAAGGGCCACCTTCTGTTAACACTTGCCCTGTAAATGCACCTTCAATTTGAACACCACCATCTACACGCCCTTCATTTACCCACTGCACGACGTCTACTGTAAAGTCTTCCCCTGCTTTTAATTTCACTGGGTTATTAGGATTTGCTTCGTTGTATTCAGCAATAATCGTATATTGCGCGTTATTCGCAGCGATTGGTGCTAGCGTAAAGCCTGCTGATGCAAAATCACTTAAGTTTTTAATATGAGCATTTTCTTTTTTCAGTACAAGACCTGCACTACTTAATCCTAAAAACTCTTGCGGGAAAACATATTTTTGAGTGCGCTCTTCTGTCCAAAAGGCATTTTTTACACCTGCATCATATTTTCCTTGTTCCACCCCGATTAATAAATCGTCACTTGTTGTCCCGACATACTCAAATTCATATTCTGGTAATGCCTCATCAACAAGCTTCATCACTTCTACGTCATAGCCTGTTGCATTGCCATTTTCATCTATATAAGTCATCGGTTTACTTGCTTGATCGTAAGCAACTTTAACAACTGTTACCCCATCTTTTGATGAAGCCGAACTTGAATCAGGGTCATTGCCGCAAGCAGCGAGTAAAGCGAGTGATGCAATACCAACCGTAGCTAATTTGGAAAATGTTTTGAATTTCATATAAGAACCTCTTTCTGTTTTAAATTATCTTGAATAGCTGTTTCTGCTAAACGTTTAATCGTTAAATCGTCCATTGGGGGATTATGCAATCCTGCACGCACGTCTCGGTAATAGCGCTGCAACGGATTTGAACGCTGTAAGCTTTTTGCCCCAACTAATCGCATCGCTTTATCTACTACTTCAATTGCCATATTGGTTACGACATGCTTCGCGATATTCACTTCATTAATGATTGCTGCTTTTTTCGATGGTTCATTGTATAGCTGTGCCACCCCGTAAATAGTAAATCGTGCATTTGTTAACGCTAAATCCATCTCACCAATGAGACTTTGCACATTAGGCAGCTGAGCAATGGTGCCTTCGATACTGTTCGGTGAATGGGTTGTGGCAAACTCTACTGCATAGTCACGAGCAGCTTGTGCAATACCTAAATACGTTGCTGGAATTAATAGCAGCCAACCATTCAACTTAAAACCTGTAGAATAACTCGGAATTTCAACCAAATTAGAAAGCTCCACACGCACATTATCGAGTACAAGGTCATCGCTCCCTGTCCCGCGCATTGAAGCCACATCCCATGTGTTCTCAACCGATACGCCCGCAGCTGTTTTTGGTACGAGGAAAAATCCTAAGTGATCGTCTTGTTCAATCCAAGCTGATACTAAAAAATAATCTAAGTCTGGTGCGCCACTTGTATAATTTTTGCGCCCATTAATAATGTATTGGTCTCCATCACGCTTGGCCGATGTCGCAGGCTTTCCTCCACGAACGGGACTTCCCATCGCAAATTCACTTACCGCACGATTGACTGTAGCTCCGTTACCCACTTCCTTACCAAACCAATCTAGCTTATCGTGGTCCCAATAACGGTTTTCAAAAATTTCACCGACATTTTGAATCGTCCATGACGCGGCTAACCCCGTGCTGCCACAATAACTTGATAATGTCTCGTGCAAAAGTACGGCATCATAGACAGTGAAACCTGCACCACCGTATTGTTTGGGTAATGTCATTTTGGTGTAGCCAATTTCTCGTAGCTTTTTAAAATTTTCAAATGGAAAAACCGATTGTTCATCGATTTGCTGGGCATTTTTTGTGAAGCTTTCTTTCAATGTCTCTAGTTTTTCTAACCATTGTCGTTGCTCATCTGTTTGTATAAATAACTGTTTACTCAAATAAAACGCCACCTATTTTTGTAAATTCAGTTCGTCATTCAACTGTTGAAATTAATATTACTTTCAGAATATTATGAAGTCAATACTTTATTCCGAGTTTTTTTATATGATTAATCATTTTTATTATAAATCATATGTATAATGGCGGTTTTGGGTGAAAAAATTTCATAATTTTCTTTATGCATTTTGAACATCTGTCAATATAAATTGGGTACGCTTTCTCCTCGTAATCCCCTGATTTAGCCAATAAAAAAAACGATTTCGACCTTTTACAGTCAAAATCGCTTTTTGATTTAGTTTAGTTTGAATTACATTTTTTCTGGTGCGGATACACCGATTAATTTTAATGCGTTCGCCATTGTTGTTTTTACAGCTGTAATTAGTGCAAGACGTGCTTCTGTAAGCTCTTTGTTGTCTGCGTTGATTACTTTTTCTGCATTGTAGAAGCTGTGGAATGCAGCTGCTAATTCTTGAATGTAGTTGGCGATACGGTGCGGTGTGCGGTGTTTCGCTGCATCTGCCACGATTTGTGGGAATGCGCCTACTTTTTTCAGTACATCTACTTCTTTTTCGGCCGTTAATAGACCCAGGTTTTCTAGTGAAGCTGTGAAGCCTTGTTCGCCAGCCGCACGTAAAATTGAAGCGATACGTGCGTGTGCGTATTGTGCATAATACACTGGGTTTTCGTTTGATTGTGATACAGCTAAATCTAAGTCGAAGTCCATATGAGAATCGCCCGCTGTTTTTACGAAGAAGTAACGTACAGCATCTAAGCCTACTTCTTCTACTAATTCACGCATTGTTACAGCATTACCTGTACGTTTCGACATTTTGAATTTCTCGCCGTCTTTGTACAGTTGTACCATTTGAATAATTTCCACTTCTAATGTGTCACGGTCATAGCCAAGTGCTTCGATTGCCGCTTTCATACGTGGAATATATCCGTGGTGATCTGCACCCCAAATGTTAATTAATTTATTAAAGCCACGTACGATTTTATCTTCGTGGTAAGAAATATCTGGAGTAAGGTATGTGAATGAACCGTCGTTTTTGATTAATACACGGTCTTTATCGTCACCGAATGTTGTCGAACGGAACCAAGTTGCACCGTCTTGTTCAAATACATGACCATTTGCTTTTAATTTGTCTAATGCTACTTCTACTTTACCGTTTTCGTATAAAGAAGTTTCTGAATACCAAACGTCAAATTCTACGCGGAAATTTTTAAGGTCGGTTTGTAATTTTCCTAATTCTAATTTTAAACCGTGCTGACGGAAGAATTTAAAGCGTTCTTCTTCTGTTTTTTCTAAAATTGTCGCACCGAATTCTTCAGCTAATTTATTTGCAATGCCGATAATATCTGGACCGTGGTAGCCACCTTCTGGCATTTCAGCTTCCATGCCTAAAGCTTGTTTGTAACGTGCTTCTAATGAATACGCTAAATTGCTAATTTGGTTACCTGCATCGTTAATATAGTATTCACGTGATACATCATACCCAGCGAAGTCCATTACGTTACATAATGAATCCCCTACCGAAGCACCACGTGCGTGACCTAAATGTAAGTCACCTGTTGGGTTTGCTGATACGAATTCAACTTGAACTTTTTCAGCTACACCTGTATTTGAGCGACCATAGTTTTCACCTTGTTCAAAAGTTGCTTTAACAACGCCTGCTAAGAAATCTTTGCGCACTGTAATATTCATGAAACCAGGACCTGCGATGTCGATTTTTTCGATATCTGTACCTTCTGTTTCAATTGCTTCTAAAATAGCTTCTGCAATCGCACGTGGTGGCTTTTTCGCTAATTTTGTTAATTGCATCGCTACGTTTGTTGCGAAATCACCGTTCGCTTTATCTTTTGGTGTTTCTAAATGGATGTTCACTTCTGTGCCTGCTTCTACTAAGCCTGCTTTTTCGATTGCTGCTGCAAAAGCTGCTTTAATCGATTGCTGTAATTGTTCTACTGCATTCATATTTGTACCTCCGTAAATTGTATTTCTAAAGTGTATTTGCCGACAGAATTGCCGCCTATTATTAGATCATATTGCGTTAGAAAACGCCCTGATACTTTATCGCCTTCCGTTACTTCAATGGCAAGCTGATGTGTATCTGTAATGATTGGAAGTGAGCCAAATGGACTTTCATAATGCCCATTTTCACGCTTACCAGGATTTAATGGCAAGCGCATGTTCACGCCACCGTTACGCATAATAAACGAACGCTCTTTATTTAATTTTATCGTCGTTTGAATTTGTAAGTCTGCCTGCACTTCTTCATAGCGTAAATAAAGACTGCCGCCTTTTTCAACACAGCTACCCTCTAGCCACATTTCGTATTTTTCAAGCTCGCCCTCGGTTGGAATGATTGAGGAAACTAGCTTAATTTTGACTGTTTTCCCGTTCTCGTTCGCCACAGCAGTCAGCTCCTATACTTGTTTTTCTATAACCTTTTTATTATAGGATGAATATACGCTTTTAAGCAAGGACGAAACTCAAACTTTGCGCTTACTCATTCAATAAAGTTGTTTACAACGATTTTCACTTGATTCAGCGAATTCAATAGTTTTTTTTACCCAAAAGCGTGATGATTGTTTTTGGATTAAAGGAGATTGTCATGATTATTGAAATTTTTTATCACTTTTGTATGTTACTAACATTTACATTATTAATTTATTGGCCTTTTGTTAACCATTTTAAGCAGAATGCATTTATTGAACGTTCGAAGCCGTATGTAACAGGGGTAAAGTTTGGTGTGGCTGGTTTTATATTGACGCTATCTACAATTGATCCTGTTTATGGTTTTATGATTAGTTCTCGACTTATTTTATTGCTCTTTAGTGGACTATTAGGTGGACCCATTGCGATACTCATTAGCGGATTGATCATGGGTTTAGGTCAATTGATTATATCTGATTTAACTGTCGGCCCATTTATAGTCAATTTAAACTTTCTGATACTGACCATCCTTTTGTTTTTTCTAACACGAAAGTTTAAACTAACGGACAAGACTTCTTTTAAGTATTTTTGGATTTGCTTTATCGAAATAACGATTGTTTTAACGATCGGCCTTCACATTAAAAATCAAAGTATTTTTTATTCGGTTATTTATGCTATCTTTACGGTATTTTCGTTTTACTTTATTTATAATTTAATTCAGAGAGTAAAGCGGACTAGTGATACCGTTCAAGAAACGATTTATTTACAACGAATTGACTATCCAACACAATTACCAAATAACCATGCCATAGAAATATATATTCAAAGTCTCATAAAGAAAAAAGCGCCTTTCAATTTACTTCTATTAGATATCTATCACTTTAAAACGATAAATGCGGAGTACGGCTATCAAGTGGGAGATGAAATCATTAAGCAAGTGGCTGGATTCCTTCAAGAATACGCTAAAAAAAATGATGCTTTCGTTGGTCGATTAGCTGGTGAGGAATTTATCGTTGTATTAAAGGATATTGCTCCCGCCTATGCCATTATCGAGGCGAGTAATTTAATGGCAGCTATTGAGAAGTTTTCTTTTAGAGGGCCAGAAAATGAGGACGTTCCTATTTCGATTGCTGTCGGTTTAAGCTCTTACCCTGATAACGGAACAGATGCTCAAAATCTATTTAAAAGTTTAATAGCAGCACAACAGCACGCAAAAGAACATACTCATATTCCCTATTTCCATGCGAATAGTTTGAAATAATTAAAAGGACATTTCCTCACCCACTTATTAGAGGAGGAAATGTCTTTTATTTTATCTTTTTCAAGCAAACTTGCTGTCATCAATTTTACTATTATGATATAAATGTAGAGCATTTACGATGGGAATTGTAATTCTTTTTCATCAATCTTATTTTAAGTGAGGAAACCTAATGTTTTTTGAGTTTATTATTAACTTTTCAATCCTATTTTGTTTTTCTATTCTAATCTTTTGGCCATTTATACAGTATTCTAATAAACCTTTTATAATGAACTATAAATCACTCATTGCAGGCCTTACTTTTGGATTTGCAGCGCTTATTTTATCGGTATTAACTGCCCCATTTGCGAATGGTGTACTCATTAATAGCCGCACAATTTTCTTGTTATTCGGAGGATTACTTGGCGGTCCTACTACGATTCTAATTGCGGGCTTTCTTATTGTAATCGGGCGGAAAGTTTTATTTTTCACTTCAACCTTAGCAATCATCATGATGTACAATATGTTGTTTGTAACATGTGGTACAGCCTACGCTGCTTATAAATGGCCCATTACTTATCAAAATTTACCGATTTACTTTTATGCCCTGACGTTTGAGCACATTGTCGTATTAATCGTTTATTATCGTTGCTCTGTAGAAGGTATTCAGTATTTAATTATCTATCTTCTATTTTCTACGTTCACATTTTATGCAATCCGAAAAATTTTATCGCAGCTTGAACATAAAAATAAGCAAATCAAGCAAATTTACGCCCTTAGAAAGATGGACTTTCTAACGCAATTACCTAACAATATTGCTGTAGAAAAAAAGCTTACTTCCTATATAAGTGCTAAAGTGCCATTTGAGTTACTGCACATCGATATTAGGCATTTTCAAGACATCAATTTTACCTATCACTTCGAAACGGGTGATGAAGTATTAATTGAAGCGACGCAAGTCATTCAACAGCAATTACCGAGCAATGCATTTATAGGACGAATAGGGAGCGATGAGTTTTATGTCATTTTACCAAGCTTAGCACCTGCTCAATCGATTACAATTGCCTCTGAAATTGATCATTCGGTTCGTCAGTTAACCTTTAAAAAGCATCCCGAAATTCAGCTTTCTTTAGCAATTGGCATTAGCTCTTATCCATCTAACACATTAAAATTAGATCAACTCTATCAAAATTGTTATCATGCTTTACTACAGGCGAAACTGCAAAAAAGTATTCATATTTTTCATTATAATCAACTTCAGCAACTTCAATAAATTTAAGTGTAATAAAAATACCATTTCGCTATTTTTAGCAAAATGGTATTTTTGTTATTTTTATTTCACCCAACCCAGTATCATTTCACGAATTAACTTCGCGGCTGTATTTACAGTAATTTCTGAATGGTCATAAACAGGCGCCACTTCTACTAGATCAAAACCAACAACATTCACTTCTGAACGTGCGATTTCATGGATGGAAGCTAGCAGCTCTTTTGGTGTAATTCCTCCTGCATCGACTGTCCCTGTGCCAGGCGCATGAGCGGGATCTAACACGTCGATATCAATTGTCACGTACACATTGCGTCCTTTTAAAGTTGGTAATACGTCTTTTAATGGCGCTAGCACTTCAAATAATGAAATATGCATGCCATTTTCTTTTGCCCATTGTAACTCTTCTTTCAAGCCAGAACGAATGCCGAATGAATACACATTTTCTGGGCCGATTGTATCTGCAATTTTACGGATTGGTGTCGCGTGAGAATAAGGTTCTCCTTCATAATCCGTACGTAAATCGGTATGTGCATCAAAATGGATGATGGCTAAATCTGAATACTTTTCATATACCGCTTCCATAACAGGTAAAGAAACTAAATGTTCCCCACCCATGCCGACTGGAATTTTTCCGTCTGCTACTACTTTGCGAACGAAGCTTTTAATTTCTGCTAATGATTTCTCAGGATTTCCAAATGGTAATGGAATATCTCCTGCATCAAAAAATGATACATCACCAAGTTCACGGTCTAAATAAAAGCTGTATTCCTCTAAACCAACGGATACTTCACGAATACGTGCTGGTCCAAATCGCTGGCCAGGTCGATAACTTACCGTCCAGTCCATTGGCATTCCATAAAGAACAGCTTTACTTTCTTCATAGTTTTGGTGGCTTTTAATAAATAGATTGCCTGCATAAGTCTCATCAAATCGCATCAATGGTCACCTTTATCCTTCTTGTATTTAGTTTGCTCTTTTATTTCTTTTTCATTCGAAACTTGCCGTTACATGCATATGTATCCACGAAATTGCTCATACTAAAATCACGAAACGAAACTTTTGATCGCTATTTTCGTATAATAAGAGCAACTGACTTAATTCGACATAAAATCAATTATGTCTCGACAAAAGTATAGTTGTTTTTATTAAAAGTGCAAGATGATTTTCTAGACTTTTCTAAATTCATAAAAAATTATTTTACACACCATTATAATTCCTTTAGAAAATGAGGTGAAACGAGTTGAAAAGACAGCAATATATTAAACAAAAAAACCGTAAAAAATTCAGTCGAAAACTGGGTTTACTTATGATTGGTTTCATTTGTGCCATCGCTGTCACCCTCCTTTCATTACGTATATACGCACAAGTTGCTGGGGCTCCACCGCTTACAGTACCGAAAGCATCTATCTTTTTAGATAGTGATAATAATCAAATTGGGGATTATTTCACAGAGGAGCGCCGTTATTGGACGGACTTAGAAGATATTTCTCCTTATTTAGTTGATGCAACGGTCGCTGTTGAGGATAAAGATTTTTATAATCACGGGGGCTTTGACTATTCTCGAATTGCTGGAGCCGTACTTGCTGATATTAAAGCAGGCAGTAAAGTTCAAGGAGCAAGTACATTAACACAGCAATATGCCCGAAACCTTTATTTAACACATGAAAAAACATGGTTAAGAAAAGTAAATGAAGCTTTATTTTCCTACCGTTTAGAGTTGTTTTATTCAAAGGATGAAATTTTAGAAGGCTATTTAAATACCGTCTACTATGGGCACGGCATGTATGGTGTGGAAGCGGCTAGTCGCTATTTTTACGGGAAATCTGCCAAGGATTTAACTTTATCAGAAGCGGCGATGTTAGCTGGGGTTCCAAAAGGACCAAGCTACTATTCCCCACTAAATAACTTGGAAAAAGCGACAAACCGTCAGCAAGTTATTTTACGTTTAATGGATGAGCAAGACAAAATTACAACAGAAGAAAAGACACGTGCGACTTCTGAACAAGTTGTGTTAAAAAGCGATGAGTGGATTGCAACAAAATCTATTGCTCCTTACTTTTTAGACGTTGTTTGGGATGAAGCAAGTGATATTTTGGCAGATAAGAACTTAAGCATTAGTGAAGGTGGTTGGACAATTCAGACGACGTTAAACCAAGCCCATCAACGAGCTGCTGAAAGCGCCATTACTAAAAATATGCCGAACAATGACCTACAAGTGGGCTTTGTTAGTATGGATGCTGATAGGGGATTTGTTACAGCACTTGTCGGTGGTCGTGAATATAGTACAAGTTCTTATAATCGTGTTGTACTCGGTAATCGTCAGCCAGGCTCCGCGATTAAACCGATTTTATATGCAGCTGCACTGGAAAATGACTTTACGCCAATGACATTCTTAGATGTGAGTCAAACGACTTTTACGTATGATCGTGGTCGTGCAACGTATACACCGCAAAATATTAATAAGAAATATGCCGATCATGAAATTTCAATGGCTCAGGCACTTGCGATTTCGGATAATGTCTTTGCAGTAAAAACACTTGATGAAATTGGTTATCGCGCATTCCGCGATACACAAAAGCGTTTTGGGTTAAATTATTCTGATAATGACAATCCTTCCATCGCACTTGGGACAACAGAAAATTCATTGTATGACTTAACAAACGCTTATAATACAATTGCCGCTGGTGGTGAAAAACGCCAAGCAACAACGATTTTATCTATTAAAGATGCGAAAGGAAATACTGTTTACAAATACGAAGAACCTAAGGAAAAAGAGCAGGTAATTTCAAAAGAGGATGCTTCAGTTTTAACACAAATGATGACAGGTATGTTTGACCCTGTTTATAGCGATTACTCGCCTGCAACTGGACTTTCATTGCGCCCTCGTATGTCACATACGTATGCCGCAAAATCTGGGACAACGAATAGTGATCAGTGGATGATCGGCTTTACTCCAGGATTAACAGCAGGTGTTTGGAATGGTTATGACCAAGGAAAAACGTTATCGGTTCAAGCCGATATGGCTGCTTCTAAGCAAGTGTGGATCGATTTTATGGAAACGGCTCTTGATGGTAAAGCGAATGAATCGTTCCCTATTCCAAAAGGCGTTGAAGCGGTAACAGTTGACATTAACAGTGGGAAACTTGCAAATAAATCATGTACCAATCAACGCGTCATCTACTTAAAAACAAAGGATGTTCCAACTGAATCTTGTTCTACATTTGATTTCTTTGATACGGATTCATGGAGCAGTGTTTGGGAAAAGGTTCCCTTTGAGGCACTTCGATCTTTTTGGGACTAACTAAGCAATAAACCTTTATTTAGTTTATCACCGTTACATGGGATTGATTTTTATTTGTATTCGTTTTGTCTAGCTATTGGCAGGCTACGGCACAAATGATAAAAAAGCTCTTTCGTCTCCGGATCTAGTCCGTAAAACGAAAGAGCTTTTTTATTGTGGTTAACGAAAGGATGAGAACCATGGGGCATTCGGCTTGGGAATGTTCAAATGCCGCTTAATCCTCATCACGTTTCATTTCCCACGTGTCCTAGCCTACTATTCGCAAGCTTTAAATTCAGTTTACTTTCTTTTGGAAACAGTTTCAACCACAGTTTCAGCAACTTCCATAAATGTCACATATTGTTCACTGAATTGATTCACTTTTCTAAAAAAACAATTGACTGTAAAACAATTTATCGTTTTTATACTTTATAGGAAATTTGTGGATTTTAAACTAATTGTGCGCGAAGTTGTTCACTATTATTCCACATGTCTTCATTGTGATTTTTTAAGAAGTCAGCTAATACTTTTTTTGATCGTTCATCCATATGGTCCACGATAATTTTTCGTTTCATCGATTTATCCATTTTGTTTACATGATCGGCTAAAATTTTATAACCACGACGTTTTTCACGGTTAACGACCATTTCACATGCTGTAACCCCTGCAAAATAAGCGCCTGATTCGCTATGATCGATTGTTACCCAGACAAGCCAGTAATCTTTTCCACCTTCTGAATCTTCACGGTTCAATGTAAATTTAATGCCGCGCTCGATTGTGCTTTTCGCATGCATGGCACCGATATCAACAACTGCTGTTTCCTCTGCCACATCAATAATAACCGGTGAAACATTTTCTAATGATAGGGAACCAATGCCAAACCCTTTATGTCCATCAGTTGGATCGTTTTTTATAATAGTAAAACCCATTTTTGGTTTTGATTTTTCTTCATTTGCCATTGTAAATACCTCCAATTACGCTATTATAATTACTATACACTATATTTTACGCAGGAGGCGACTATATGCCAATCGTTACGATTAAAATGATTGAGGGCCGCTCAGATGAACAAAAACGCGCGCTCGTAGAAGAAGTAACACAAGCTGTTTCAAAAACAGTGAACGCACCAGTAGAAAATGTATCCATCATTATTGAAGAAATGTCGAAAAACCACTACGCTACAGGTGGCGTACGTGTTAGTGACAAGTAATAGAAATTTCGGGTAAAGAACAAGAGAATCTTAAAGATTTTCTTGTTCTTTTATTTGTCTGTATAAGTTGTTTTTAGTAAACAAACTTACATCCCATATAAAAAAGACGTCCACTAACTGACGTCTTGTATCTTTCGGTTATAACTTTTCAATTATTCGACGAGTTTCATCGCGTAACACTTCAGATATGTGTTCATCCTCGAAAAATTCTTCTGGATAATACACTTTATGATCGACTTTAATTCGCCCTGCAATTGCTTCAACAATGAGACTTTGCTCGGAAAGTTCGCGCTGTGTGCCATCTTGCATGAGTAAGAAGATCGGCTTTTTAGTTCCTTCATTTCCTGGACGGTAAAAATCGTATGGTAAATCCGACGTGGAGTCATGTACGACGTAATAATTAGGATCATAACCAGCTTCTTTAAATAATCGGCATAATTCTCCATATACTTTTGCGTTCTCGGTTGGATTTAAGTTTACGTATTGGAACAGTTTGCGATTGACGAAGCGGCGACATAGATCACTTAAAATCGAATCATCTTCATGAATCCAAAATTGGAAATACGCGAGCAATATACTTTCATCTAACGCTAAATAATCTTCTACCGTAACGTTCCCTTTGAAAAACGGTTGAAAATACGTTGGTTCTTGTTTAAATTGATATCCTTGTTGGCACAGTACCTTCACGCGTTTTAATATATGATTTAACACGACTTCTGCACTGCGTGACACGGGATGGAAATAAATTTGTAAATACATTTGATAACGAGACATGATATAGTCCTCGACCGCGTGCATACCGCTTTCTTTAATGACCACCCCATTTTCACGTGGGCGCATGACGCGCATAATGCGTTCCATATCAAAATGTCCGTAGCTTACACCTGTATAATAGGCATCTCGCTGCAAGTAATCCATACGATCCGCATCAATTTGACTCGAAATTAGACTAACGACTAATTCATTTGGATACGTTTTTTCAATGACTTGCGCTACTTTTTCAGGAAAATCCTCCGCAACACGGCGAAGTATGCTGTTTACTTCGGTATCTCCTAATAAAATTTGACGCGTAAAATATTCGTGATCGGTTTCAAATACATTTTCAAATGCATGTGAGAATGGGCCATGTCCTAAATCATGGAGAAGTGCTGCACATAATACGAGTAAGCGCTCGTTTTCATCCCATTCCGGGCGTCCTTTAAATACATCATCCATAATACGGCGAACAATTTCGTATACACCAAGAGAATGACTGAAACGGCTATGTTCAGCGCCGTGGAATACTAAATAGGTTGTGCCGAGTTGTTTAATTCTGCGTAAGCGTTGGAATTCACGGGTTTTGACTAAATCCCAAATCACTTGATCGCGTACGTGGACGTATCGGTGGACGGGGTCTTTAAATACTTTTTCTTCTTGTAATTTTGCCGTTGCATATGTAGTCAAATGAACCGACCTCCTTGCTCTTTATTTCCTATTATACTTGGTGCTTGTTATAAAATGAAATGGAGAGTGTCATAGGTTAATCAAAATTCTATGAAAGTGTTTCGGACTTTGGCGGGCTGGGCACCGCATAGGAAGGATTCTATATATTAGAAGACTGGCGCCTACCATTGTAAGCGCCAGTACGTGAATACAAGTAAAAGGAAAATGGATACACCATCTATTGGTGGGTCTTTCACGAAGCACAAAGGCGAGTCGTACAGATATGTGCAACATGTCTGTGCGGCTTGCGTGCGAAGAACCCACCAAATGACTATCCCCGAATCATCTCTATATTAGAAGAACTATCCCCGTTGATAATAGTCTTTACCAACCTTATAGGAACAACGCCGTATTAGAAAACAAAACCACCAATCACAAAATTTCATGTGGTTGGTGGTTTTATGTTGTTACTTCTTTAGTTTGTCGAGTACCTTTACCATTAACTCCTCTTCAGTTAATGCGGCTACTGGACGGTTGTTTACGAATGTGAATGTTTTTTTGCGACCTGGGCCACAGTATGAATGACAGCCAATTTCAATCGTTGCTTCTGGATCAATTTCTTTTAATTTTGGAATTAACGTCTTTAAATTAACGGCCTGACATTCATCGCAAACGTGGAATAAGTTTGCCATTGTGCCAACACCTTTCTATTCTTTTTAACCTATTTGCTATTGTATCGTATCACTACATCTTCCTTCAAGCAAAATCCTAGTATTTCCGCCAAATGTCTGATAGTTAAAATAAGCTGCAGAAATCTAGTAATTGATTACGATTTATTGAATAAGTTCCCCCCCCTTGGACATGATAGATTTGAGCAATCAAACTATCGAAAGGCAGGAGGTCAATGAATGACAAAAGTAAGACAAGATGCTTGGGTAAAAGAAAATGATGAATTATTAGCAGAGGCGGTTTTGCGACATGTAAAGGAAGGCAGTACACAGTTAAATGCCTTTGAAGAAGCAAGCGATTTATTAAATCGAACGGCTGCAGCCTGTGGATTTCGCTGGAATGCGGTCGTACGTCGCATTTACGAAGAAGAATTAACGAGTGCGAAAAAAGAACGGAAAGAACGGATGCGTGTATTAAATGCTGCATCGAAACGAAGAACGAATCCATTTTACTTAGTACCAACGAACGAAGAGGAACCAGCTTCAATCCCTCTTTCAGCGCTCTCACTTGATATTGTGATCGCCTACTTAGTCAGACTTCAACACTCTAATACATCTGAACAGGATATTTTAAAATGGCGGAAATTAACGAGTCTACTGACTGAGCAAAAGAAAGAATTGGAGAAACAGCTAGCCGTTCTTCAAAAAGAAAATAAATCGATTAAAGAAGATTACGAGCAATTTGTATCGATTATGAATCGGGCGCGTCGACTTGTGACACTTGAAACAGAGGAAGAACCCGCTGGACCTACATTTAAAATGGAGAAAAACGGTAATCTTGTTCCTCACAACCCTTTAAATACTGAAAATGGCGAAGTGCATTATTAAGCACCTCGCCTTTTTTTAGCGTAACATCGATTCGTTACGTTTTAAAATACGCTCTAAATAAAATTGATACAGGTCCATTTCATCTTGCTGTAATGGCATTTCGTTATATTGTCCATTCCAACCTTGAAGAAGCTGACGAATGCGTTCGTTCACTTGTTGTACCGTTATATCTGTCCCTGTAAGCTCCTGCAACGACGCCATAACATGCGGTGTGATCACTGGATAGCTAAATTTCGTTTCCTCACCTTGTAAACCTGCTTCATAAAACTTTTTCACAAGCTCCGCGCGTTCACTGCCACTGCCTTCCACGCCCAAATAAATTTGCACAGCAATACCATTTTTCATACGGCGCTGTGAAATACCTGCAAACTTTTTACCATCAATACTCAAATCATATGAACCTGGGCAATACGAGCCGACAATTTCATAAGCTTCGATCTTGTGTGCTATTTCCGGGAACAATAGACGAATAAACTCAACCATATACTCAAATGCTGCATTAATGCTTAACGGTTCATTTTCATTTAATACAATCGAAATATTTAGTACGCCTGCATCTAAAACAACTGCCAAGCCTCCTGAATTTCGGACGATTGGATGGTAGCCATGCGCGATTAATTGATCCATTCCAGATTCAATATGTGGAAGACGGTGATCTTGAATACCTAGCACAACCGCGTCATGATGCACCCAAGTACGAATAGCGGGATTGCTCCTATTTTGTCCAATAAGATGGCAAAGTGTATCATCCACCGCAAAGGATTCTAACGGTGAGCGCTTGTTGGCACTAATCGATTGATCGATAAAACGCCAGTTCGTTTGCTCAAAAATTTCAGTCATAATTTTAACTCCTATAGTTAATTTCTATTTCCTTTAGCATACCGCAAATGAAAGTCATGTCAAATTGATGAAATCTGCCATTTTGCGGGTTTCAGTCGATTTTTTTTAATGCTTTTGTGCTAAACTAATTGTGAATCATTTTCAATAACGAGGAGTGTTTATAATATGAATGAAGCAGCAATTACATTAGATGGCTGGTACGCATTACATGAATTCCGTTCAATGGATTGGACATCATGGAAATTAGTTTCAGCTGAAGAGCGCGAAGCAGCAACAAAAGAATTTATCCAATACTTAGAGGATCTAAATAAAGATACTGGCTCAAATGCCTTCTACTCAATCATTGGTCAAAAAGCAGACTTTATGATGATGACGTTACGTGAAACACCAGAAGAATTAAATGAAATCGAAACAAAATTTGCGAAACTTGCGATTGCAGATTTCACAATTCCAACGTATTCATATGTGTCAGTAGTCGAATTATCAAACTACTTAGCAGGGAAATCAGATGAAGATCCTTACCAAAACCCACATATTCGTGCGCGTTTATACCCTGAATTACCAAAGTCTAAATACGTTTGTTTCTATCCAATGGATAAAAAACGTGAAGGTAACGACAACTGGTACATGCTTTCAATGGAAGAACGTCGTGAATTAATGTATTCACACGGTTTAATCGGTCGTAGTTACGCTGGTAAAATCAAACAAATCATTACAGGTTCTGTTGGTCTAGACGATCACGAATGGGGCGTAACTTTATTCTCTGATAATATGTTAGAATTCAAAAAAATCGTTTATGAAATGCGCTTTGATGAAGTATCAGCTCGCTACGGCGAATTCGGTGAGTTCTTAGTTGGGAACTTATTAGATAACGAAAAATTAGAGAAGCTTTTAGCCATCTAATTAATACATGTTAATGGAGCTATTTGACTCGTCAGATAGCTCCATTTTTTAGATGAAGAAGATTTTTTACGTAACGAAAAAGCGAAAAAGAAAAAAGCTTGATTGGCGTCAATCAAGCTTTCTTTTTCAAGTGGGTATCGGTCGTTTTTTGCTCACTGTCCGTTTGACAAATTAAAATTACGGTATGAACAAAAAAGCCAATGCACAATAATACGATATATAAAAACCACGGTATCTGTGGATTCATCCATTTTCCAAAAGCGATTGCAACAGTAGCACAAATGACAATGACAAGTGCAAGTTTCCATTGTACTTTAGGTTGTTCCACCTATTCACTTCTTTCTTATTTTTTGATGAATTTCTTATATTCTGTCCTCAAACAGTATCATCACCCCTGCTCACCCAATTTGTTAAAAATTTTTACATAATTATTTCACATAGGTTATTCAAGTTTCCATAAAATTATACGCCATTTTGAAATCATCATTTTTTCAATGGTGCATATACTGTTTGAAAAGGAGGTGCTTCATTCGCCTGACTTTCAAACAAATAATCGATATACTACGCTACTAACTCTATCATGCGGGCTGAAGCAGAAGGCGAATGTCCATAAGCAGTACTATGAACAGTTGCATAGCGGGCACTTTAAGGCACGTTGCTTCTTTTCGCCAACGACTTCCGATTGTATTAACATGTAATT
Organism: Lysinibacillus sp. 2017; assembly: GCF_003073375.1. NCBI lineage: Bacteria > Bacillati > Bacillota > Bacilli > Caryophanales > Bacillaceae > Lysinibacillus > Lysinibacillus sp. 2017. The sequence goes on along the minus strand of NZ_CP029002.1, from coordinate 456,493 downwards.
TTCTTATAGAAAGGATGCAAAATTGACTTACTATTGGACTTCTCCAATGCAACAAATGAATCCGTCTGGTATACCGTCCCAAGCAAATTTACAAGGTTCGACGTTTCCGCGCGAAGAATCCTATATTGAAAACATTTTACGTTTAAATCGAGGAAAACCTGGGAACTTTTATTTTTCGTTTGATAATGCGGTTGCGGGCAACAATACGCGTGCGGTTCGTGGGGTCGTTGAAGCAGCGGGCCGAGATCATGTGATTTTACGCGATTTAAAAACGGATCATCGCTTTTTATTCCCGATGATTTACTTTGATTATGCAGAATTTGATGAAGAACTCAATTATTTCACCCAAACACCATAAGAACAAAAGTGCTAAAGAGCCGTTTAGCCCCGATAAGCTTTGGAGGACCCGACAAGAAAGTAAACGTTCCACCACTTTCGTAGGAGGGGCCGAAAAGCTCGAGGAGCTGGCGCTGTTGCCTAGACGTGAAGTACACTTTATTTTTAAAATTATCCATACTACGAGCGATTTACAATTTACTTACTTACAAAAAACGCCTCCTACAGCTGTCTAAGCTATAGGAGGCGTTTTATTAACGTACTTTAAATTGTTGGATTTCGCTTTGTAAATCCTGTGCATTTTCCGTTAATGTAATGGCTACTGCATTAACTTGTTGCATTGTTGCAGATTGTTCCTCTACTGCTGCAGCTATCATTTCAAGATTGCTACTCGATTCACTTGAACCAATGGCAATTTCATTAACAGAAGCGGTTACCTCTTCCGCACTTGCTGATAATTGCTCTGACGTTGCGGAAATTTCTTGAATTTGCGTTGTCATTTGATTGACTGCTTTTGCAATCGATGTAAACGACTCGCCCGCTTCCGTAATAATTTGAACGCCGTCTTTTACGGATACTAACGATTCTGATACAGCGCGCTCTACATTTTCGGTGTCTGCTTTAATTTCTAGTGTTAAGCTAACGATTGAGCTTGCTGAGTTTTTCGATTGTTCGGCTAGCTTACGAACTTCATCTGCTACAACAGCGAAGCCTTTTCCATGCTCTCCTGCACGTGCGGCTTCGATCGCTGCATTTAATGATAACAAGTTCGTTTGATCCGTAATATCTGTAATGACTTTTGAAATATTATTAATTTCCTCTGTTTGTTGCGCTAATTTTTGGACTAACGCATTGACTGAATTTGTTGATTCATTAATAATTTTCATTTGGTCTTTTGCTTGAACAATAATCGTTCCACCATTCGTTGCTGTATGTGACGCATCTAATGAATTGGAATGTAAGGCTTGTGTCGCTTCTGCAATTCGGTGTATCCCTTGTGCGGTTTCTTCCATCGCTCGGGCACTTTCCGTTGATGCTTGTGCTGATACTTGCGCAGTTTCTGTCGTAGCCTCTACGCGCATTGTTACTTCTTCGGTCGATGCTGAAATTTCTTCTGTACTTGCTGAAAGCTCCTGTGCAGAACCACTTAACTGCTCTGAATTCACTTGAATATTTTTGATTAAATTCGATAAATTATTTTTCATCGCATTGAATGCATCACCTAATTGACCAATTTCATCTTTTGTTTTCATGCGAACATCTTCACGAGATAAATCACCTGATGCCACATATTTTGCTTCACTAACTACTAGTTTTAATGGCATAGTAATTGTTTTTCGAATAGATATAATAAAGCTAAATACAATAATGACACAAATTATTAAAGCGATGATGGCCACTATTTTTGTTAAAGCAATGGCTGCATCTGTTTCTTTGCTGATTTTATCTAGTTGTTCTTCTTGATATTGTACGATTTGTGCCGCAACCTCTAAAATCCCGTTATTCGCATCACGCAATTTTGTATTGATAAATCCATTTGCTAAACGCGTTTCCCCTCGATTATACGTATCGACCATATCTAACGCCCCATTATTAAAGGCTTTGTTATACGATTTAATTTCTTCAATATAAGCAACCATCTGTTCATTTGTCGTTAAACTTTCTAAATGAGTGATTGCATCAGTTAGATAGGTCTTATAAAGTTCAAAATTTTCGAAACTCTCATCTTTCCCATCTAAAACAACTGAACGAGCATATAAGCCTTGCATGGCAGTCCCAAATCGAATATCATCCACTGCACGAATTTGTTCAACTCGATTATTTAAAGCTTCTTCTGTTTTACTTTCAATATTATTTATACTGAAAAAGTTTACTACTACGGTTAATGTAAATATCGCAATCATCGAATAGAAAGCCATATTTAGCTTTGTTCCAACGCTCATTTCTTACTTCCTCTCTTAAATAACTCTATTTTATTTTTATTTGTCCAGCATTAGTTTTTCATTCAACTTCGCTATTTAAATAGTCTAATGTCGCTTTTCCTAAAACTTGTGCCGCAATTAACATCGCACGCTCATCAAAGTCAAACTTCGCATGATGATGTGGATAAGCCTCTTCCCACTCTGGATTTTTGGCTCCAGTGAAGAAAAATGTACCTGGAACATGCTGCATATAATAACCAAAATCTTCGCCAATCATAAATGGCGGACAAACAGAAACTTGTTCAACCGATGGAATTTGTTGTGCTACTTGCGCAATAAATTGCGTATCGTGCGCATGATTCACTACCGGCGGGTATCCATCAAAATAGGCATATTCATAAGTGGCATGCATCGCTTTACATGTATAGTTTAATAAATGTTCAATTTCTTCTTTAATTTGTTCGCGGACTTGTTCGTCAAATGCTCGAACCGTCCCCTGAATTTTCACTGTATCCGCAATGACATTGAACGGATTAATGGCTTCAAAAAGGCCGACTGTTATCACAGCAGATTGTAAAGGGGCTACTCTACGCGACACAATTGTTTGTAATTGCGTTACAAAATGGGCGCCTACAACAATGGCGTCCACCGAATGTTGTGGTTCTGCACCGTGCCCGCCTTTGCCTTGAATGACGAGTTCAAAGCGGTCTGCTGCCGCCATAATTGCCCCTTCACAGACAAGTACTTCTCCTAGTGGTGTCGGTGCCCATAAATGCGTGCCGTAAATGACGTCAACACCATCTAAACAGCCATCCTCAATCATCGCCTTTGCACCACCCGGAGCTACTTCTTCAGCATGTTGATGAATGAAAACAACATTTCCTGATAACGCTTCACGCATTTCCACCAAAATTTTGGCTAATACTAATAGCGTTGCGGTATGTCCGTCATGTCCACATGCATGCATAATGCCATCGTTTTTTGATTTATAAGGTAAATCATTTAATTCCTGAATCGCTAGACCGTCAAAGTCTGCTCGTAATGCAACCGTTTTTCCAAGCTTTGCACCCCGAAGCGTTGCAACGACACCGCGTCCGCCTACCTGTTCGCGAACTTCTAAGCCGAGCTCGCGGTAAAAACTTGCGATATAAGCGGGTGTATGTACTTCTTCATGAGACAATTCGGGATACTCATGTAAGTAACGTCTAATGATAACCATTTCTTCAAAGCTTTCTTGTAACTTCGTTAATAATTGATCCATTCATTTCCCACCTTTTTCCGATTACTATATAACTATACAATAAATTCCGACAATTTTGAAAAACTTTTACTTTTTACCTAAATTTAGATTTTAAAAAATAGAGAAATGGAAGTATTTCATAAAAAAAAGCACAAATTTGACCAGGTCAAATTCGTACTTTAGGCGTTGTAAGTTATTTTTCTCTTTATGCTTTTTTCAGTGCTGTTTTAATAATCATAAACCAGCCAATTAAAAATAGTACGCCACCAATTGGTGTGATGGCACCTAATACTTTAATTCCTGTAATAGCAAGAACCATTAGGCTACCTGAGAAGAAAATGATTCCTAAGTTGAAGCAGATCATCGCCGTTTTTAATGCTTTTACTTCGCCAAAAATGGCTTTTGACATTAAGATGCCGACTATAATAAGAGCCACGGCATGGAACATTTGGTATTGAACTGCTGTATCCCAAATACCTGCACCGTAATCATCTAATACTTCCTTTAATGCATGTGCAGCGAATGCACCAAGCGCTACAGCTAAAAATCCGTGAATCGCACCTGAAACAATTGAACTTTTCATTAGTATTACCTCTCTTTTTCTCTATTAGAAATCAAAAATAGAATCACCATTCGCATCCGCTTCTTCTAGCTTTTGCGACGAATTCATCACTGGTTGTGTAAAAACGGGCGATGGGATTGATTGATTTACAAAATTCGATTCTGTATATGATGTGCGCGATTGGTTTGACTGAACCGCATCATCATTCAATACGACATCGCATAATGCGCGAATCGCTGTTAGCTGTTCGCGGACATGCTGTTCATCTTTTGTATCGTTCGCTTGTACGGCAAGCTTTGCAATTTGCGCTACAATTTTTTCATATGTAATCATCGCTGATCCTCCCGTTTTTTTGGTACAAATTTTAAGCAATCCATACCAGAAGATTTCTTCACTAGAACAGATGGCAGCTGCTTTGTTTTAAAGCCATATGCTGAGCAGCCACGTGGATTGTTTGGATCCCAAGTTACGCGGAAGTATTGACATTTAAAGCAATCGACATTCATCAGTTACTCCCTCTCTTTCATACTCACTTTACCATGCTTTCATCAAAAAGTTTAGCCTGTTTATGCGGGATACACCAATCGATGGGTGCTTGTCCTAATTGAATTAATGCATCATTTGTTTTGGAATATGGGTTACTGCCAAAAAAGCCACGATGCGCGCTTAATGGACTAGGATGTGGCGCTTCTAAAATGATATGCCCATTTGGATAGCGTTCAATTATTTGACGTTTACTTTGTGCAGGTTTTCCCCACAATAAAAAGACAACAGGCTGCTCGCGTTTGGCTATACTTTCAATAACTGCATCTGTGAATTGTTCCCAACCCTGCCCTTTATGCGAATGTGCTTCACCCGCGCGCACAGTTAATACTGTATTTAATAACAGAACTCCCTGCTTTGCCCAATGTGTCAGCTCCCCGTGATCTGGCAATTCGCACCCTAAATCGTCCTGTAATTCTTTCATCATATTTCTTAGACTGGGTGGAAGCTTTTGTCCTGGTAATACGGAAAAACTTAACCCATGTGCTTGACGTGGTCCATGATACGGATCTTGTCCTAATAATACGACTTTCACATCATCATAATCTGTGTATGTTAATGCGTTAAGGACAGCTTCTTGCTTCGGATAAATCGTAGCTTCGTTATATTCTTTGGCTAAAAATGTTTGCAACTTCTTATAATAATCATAGGTTGTTTGTTCATGTAATACATCACGCCATTTATTCGTTACTGTTTCAATCATTTCGTTCACCTCTTCTTTCAAAAGTAGTCAATTCATAAAAAAATTTCAAGCAGAAATTCTGACCTTATAGTTTTTTTAATTTCTGGCTATTTTTATATAGTCAGTTGCGCGTTATACTAAATGCAATTATACTTCGAATTTTCAATTTAAGGAGAAATGCGATATGACGCTCAAAAAAACATTAACAATTGCAGGTTCAGATACATCAGCTGGTGCAGGAATGCAAGCTGATTTAAAGGCTTTCCAAGAACATGGAACATACGGGATGGTCGCGTTAACGGTTGTTGTCACGATGGATCCAAAAACGTGGAGCCACAATGTGACACCACTTCCAACAGAACTTTTACAAAAACAGTTGGATACCGCGCTATCTACAGGCGTTGATGCCATTAAAACTGGCATGCTTTCTACAGAGGAAATTATTCAAATGGCTTCAAAAGCGATTCAAAACTCTGGTACAGATAAAATTGTCATCGATCCCGTAATGATTTGTAAAGGCGACGACGAAGTGTTGAATCCTGGGAATACTACAGCGATGATTCACTACTTATTACCTTTTGCAACAGTTGTAACACCAAACTTATTTGAGGCAGGTCAGTTAGCTGGCGTACCTACACCAAAAACAATTGAAGAAATGCAAAGCGCTGCCCAAAAAATTCATGCGCTAGGTGCTAAAAATGTTGTCATTAAAGGCGGCAAAGCATTAGCACATGATAAAGCCGTCGATTTATTCTTTAACGGGACTGAGTTTAAATTATTAGAAACAGAAAAAGTCGCTTCTACTTATAATCACGGTGCCGGCTGTACATTTGCTGCGAGCGTTTGTGCAAACTTAGCAATTGGACTTTCTGTTGAAGAAGCAGTCATCGAAGCAAAACAATTTGTTTCTGCTGCCATTAAACATGGATGGGCATTAAACGAGCATGTTGGACCAGTCATGCACGGCGCAAAACCCCGCTACGGCGCGCCTAAAGTAACCGTAACGACGATTTCAAATGAAACGATTATGTAAATGAATGCATTCGTCACACAACAAATTAACCGGTTGTGTGACTTTTTCTTTTCATCCTTTGAAAAACTTTACTATACTTAACTTAATATGATTCGAAAGGAGAATTAGAGATGAAAGAAGTAAATACTCAAGAGCTCCAAGAATTACTCAATTCTTTTGCGAACAAAGACGTATATATTCATCTAGAAACAACAAATGGCTCGTATGCCACACATTATAATGAACAATTTTTCAATGCGGGGGCATTTATCCGCAATGTAAAAATACGCTATGAATTAGGAAAAGTCGTGGATAATTCACCACATCGTGTCGGTTTAAAAATGGAACATGGCTGGGTTTACGCGCAAGGTATTACCCACTTTGAATTGGATGATCAAGGTCGTTTACTAATGGCTGGATTAGATTTTACAGGAAAGCTAGCGGTTGCACTTGAAATTAGTGAATCGCCATTTGCTTATTAAGGAGGAGATTGAGATGACTTTACAAGAAGAACGTCACGTATTAGTTGTTTACCCTCACCCAGATGATGAAGCCTTTTCTGTTGCGGGTTCTGTACGTATGTATCGTAATATGGGGGTCCCTGTTACATATGCTTGCTTAACATTAGGCGAAATGGGACGTAACCTTGGAAATCCCCCATTTGCAACACGTGAATCATTACCTGAAGTCCGTCGTAAAGAATTAATTGCGGCCTGTGCTGCGATGGGGATTGAAGATTTACGTATGATGGGATTACGTGATAAAACAGTGGAATTTGAAGATGATGAAAAAATGGTGCAACTTGTTACGGATTTAATCGACGAATTGAACCCCTCATTAATTTTCACGTTCTTGCCAAACTATGCGGTGCACCCTGACCATGAAGCAACAGCACGTGCTGTTGTTGAAGCAGTACGCCGAATCGATAAAGAAAAACGTCCACGTATTTTAGCCTGTGCATTTGCTAACGATACAATCGAAAAGATTGGCGAACCACATGTTACAATCGATATTCAATCAGTAAAAAATGATAAATTAAATGCTTTAAAAGCACATGCCTCTCAAACGGGCTGGATGATACAAGAAACAGCGAAACGTGCCGATGACGGTGAAGTATTAACGGACAGTTGGTTAAGTGTTGAGAAGTTTTATAATGTCACGTTTAACGATTAATTTTACTAGTTAAAGCATCAGAGCGAGGGATATTTTCTCTCGCTTTTTGTTATGCGTAATTTTGTATTTTTATACTATTCAAATCCACTGAATTTCTTTTAGAAAACTGTCTTCTCTGCCTTTTATCAATACCCTCCAACTCTTTATATTCATATTCTATCCACTTATATTATCTGAAAATATAATCTTTATGCAAAACAGTGGACAAGTGTATATTATTCATTTTATAGTGTATAAATATTCAAATCTACTAGTAAGAGGTTATTATAAATGAAAACAAAATTTTCTTTTTATACATGGTTCCTATTCATCGCCCTCTCTGCATTAGGGGTATTTTTATTTATCACTCCGATTAATACGGCAGATGGCATGAAAGTTCCGATTGCGATTCTTGCCAATTTACTTGCAGGAAAAGTAGAACCGTTTATCCATTGGTTCGCCTTTATTGTGTTTATCATTGCAGCGGTTGGCTCTGTGGTGATGCAGTTTATTCCACAAAAGGGTCCTCGTACGTTAATGGATTCTTTATTCCGTGTCCACTGGTTTTGGATGATCATGCGTGTCCTTGCTGTATTTTTTGCTGGGATGTACATTTTCCAAGTAGGTCCTGAAAGCTTCACGAGTGCTGATACAACGGGTGTATTAATTGATCCTGTTTCTGGACTTGTGACATTTATGTTTGTCCTGTTTTTATTTGCAGGCTTACTTTTACCATTATTAACAGACTACGGTTTGTTAGAGTTTTTCGGCTCCATGATGGTCAAAGTGATGCGTCCATTATTTAAAATTCCAGGGCGTTCTGCCATCGACTGTCTTGCCTCATGGGTTGGGGATGGTACGATTGGTGTTCTTTTAACAAGTAAACAGTACGAAGAAAAGAACTATACCAGTCGAGAAGCAGCGACGATTGCGACAACCTTCTCTGTTGTTTCGATTACATTTTGCTTAGTCGTTGTTGAAACAATTGGTATTGCGGATTACTTCGCTGAGTTTTATATTTCCGTTATTTTATGTGGTGTTATTTTAGCCTTCATCATGCCACGTATTTATCCGTTGAAACAAAAAGCGGATACGTTAATCGATGGCTCTGAAGTTCCAAAAAATCGCGAGGATGTAAAAGAAGGCTTTAACGTCTTTACGTTCGGTTTACACAGTGCATTATCAAAAGCCGATTCCAATCGTAATTTAGGACTAATGTTCAAAAACGGCTTTATCAATGTATTAGAAATGTGGTTCGCTGTCACACCTATTATTATGGCATTCGGTTCCATCGCGTTAGTATTAGCTGAATTCACAAGCTTTTTCCGTATTTTAGGAATGCCGTTCGAACCGATTTTAGCATTATTACAAATTCCTGAAGCCGGTGAAGCTGCACAAACAATGATTGTTGGATTTGCAGATATGCTGCTTCCTTCTATTTTAGGAGCCGGAATTGAATCTGAAATGACTCGCTTCTTTATCGCTACCGTTTCCGTTACACAATTAATTTACATGTCAGAAGTCGGTGGATTAATTCTTGGTACGAAGCTCCCAATTAAATTATGGGACTTGTTCGCGATTTTCTTAATCCGTACACTTATCTCGATTCCAATTATTGCAGTCATTGCACATATTTTATTTTAATTAAACGTAACGCACGACATGTTTTTAATCATGTTCGTGCGTTTTTTTATTTCTTAAATCCAACTATAAACCGCTTTCATTAGGAAGTTTCTGCAAAATTTCTAAATTTACTGAATTTTTAAACATTGAAGGTTCGTTTCGTGATAAAATAATACAATCTTTTACACAGATGACGGAGGTTACATAGAGATGGAACTTACACAAACGAAAACGATAGCAGTGGAAAACGTATTAATCGCACATCACTTTTTAAAAGATGTCGTCGTACACACACCGCTACAATTAAATGATTATTTATCCGAAAAGTACGAGGCAAAAATTTATTTTAAGCGTGAGGACTTACAGCATGTTCGATCATTTAAGTTACGCGGGGCTTACTATAAAATTAAAAAGATTGAAGAACAGGCACGTCTTTCAGGAATTGTTTGTGCGAGTGCTGGTAACCATGCACAAGGTGTGGCTTACGCATGCGCCAAGTTAGAAATTCAAGCGACTATCTTCATGCCAAAAACAACACCAAAACAAAAAATTGACCAAGTGCGCATGTTTGGACGTGAATTTGTGGAGATCCGGTTAGCGGGTGATACATTTGATGATTCTGCAAAAAGTGCAATAGCTTATTGTGAAGAAGAAAATCGCCTCTTCATTCACCCATTCGATGATTATGACGTAATGGCTGGTCAAGGGACGGTTGCTGTTGAAATCATGAATGATATTGAAGAACCGATTGATTTTGTGTTTGGTAGCATTGGTGGTGGTGGGTTAATGTCTGGTGTTTCTGCCTACATTAAGAATTTGTCGCCAACTAGTAAAGTGATCGGTGTTGAGCCTGCTGGGGCATCCAGTATGAAAGCCGCTTTTGAAAAAGAAGGCCCAGTCGCACTTGAATGGATTGATAAATTCGTGGATGGTGCAGCTGTAAAATGTGTTGGAAATGATACGTATCAAGTATGTAAAACCTATTTAGACGATATTCTAACTGTACCAGAAGGGAAAGTTTGTACGACGATTTTAGATTTATATAATAAGCATGCAATTATTGCGGAGCCTGCTGGGGCGTTACCTGTAGCAGCACTTGATTTATATGCTGAGCAAATTCGTGGGAAATCCGTTGTTGTCATTATCTCTGGTGGTAATAACGATATTGGACGCATGCAGGAGATTAAAGAGCGTTCTCTTATTTATGAGGGGTTATTACATTACTTCATCGTTAGTTTCCCACAGCGTTCAGGCGCACTTCGCCAATTTTTAACTGAAGTACTTGGACCAAATGATGATATTACAACATTTGAATATACAAAGAAAAACAACAAAGAAAGCGGTCCCGCCCTCGTTGGTATTGAAATTAGCGACCCAACTGATCATGTTGGCTTGTTAGAACGCATGCGGGCAAATGGTTTTGAATATAAAGAGGTCAATAACGATAGCACTTTGTTCGCGTTGTTGGTGTAAACCATAGCTTTTAAAGGACTTAAGCCCTTCCTACTAGAGGGGTTGAGTCCTTTTTTTGTGGTTTCCCAGTTTTGCAGTACAAAAAGGAGATATCCTGAAATTACTTCCCGAATATCTCCTTGGTTTTTAATTTTTATCTACTCCATTTTCTCATTCCATATTTAGAATAGCAGATGGACTTTCTTTTAAAACAGGCAGTCTAATGGTCATCGTTGTTCCTTTTTGTCCATCACTGCTCACACGAAGGCTACCCCCGTGATGTTCAATAATTTGTTTGCAAATTGCGAGCCCTATTCCATGAGATTCTTTACGATGATTATTGGAAGCAGAGAAATGCATATCAAATATAAATGGAAGGTCCTTTTCTGGTATTCCTTGCCCTTCATCACTTAACGAAATTTCGATGAATTGATCTGTACTATTAATCGAAAAGTGAACCGTTCCTTCATTTGCATATTTTCGAATATTACTCGTTAAATTATCGATGACTTGCGTAATTCTTTCTATATCAACAACAAGCCTTCCATTTTCCCCTCTAAAGCTTCTGACATAGTGAACGGATTTTTCTTCAAGTCCATTTTGGATGGAATCATCAAGTAATGCAAATAATTGTTTAGCCGATAATTCTTCTTTTTTATATTCGATACGTCCGCCTTCTAACAAAGCAATATCAAATAAGTCTTGAATCAAATGATTTAAAGAGAGTAATCGACTTTTACTTCGAGCTAAATATTGCTTTTGTTGCTCTTCCGTCTTAACTAAACCATCTGAAAGCGCCTCAACATAACCTAATACAGATGTAAGCGGCGAACGTAAATCATGCGAGATATGCTGAATGAAATATTTTCGTTCTTCTTCATTTTGCTTTAAGCGATCATTCATTTGTTGCAACTGATTATTAACTTGTACCAGTTCAAGTGTTCTTTCCTTTACCTCTTGTTCTAAAATATTTTTGCTTTCAATATTCTCTTTAGCCATCAACATTTGTGTAGCCAAAATCGTTACTAAATCAATTTTTGTTTTTGTAAATATCGATGCAATCGTATCATTTGAGCAGTAGATTAATGCCTTTAAATGGCCATTCATAAATATTGGTAAACAAATGACTGACTTTCCTTTTGCCATTACCTCATTATTAAAAGCCATTTTCTTTGATGTAATGACTTCCTGCAAAATTTCTGACATAAAAGAAGGAACGATATCATCCTGTGCATTTTCGTAATAGATATACTCCTCTTTCACGCTATTTGCGTAGGCTACTACCTTAGGCGTATCCATCTTTACGGTAAATAAATAAATGGACTCCGCATCTAAATGCTTCATGATTTCTAACAAACTGTTTTTTAATAATTCCTTTACTTCGCTCTCACTTGCGATCGTTTGATACATATTAACAATCGGTTGAATATCAAACCCTTGATTTTCGGAAGGTTGATCAAAGACTAATACTCTTTTTCTTAAATAATAATAATGCTCATCCCATACTTGGACGACTCGGGGTGCTTGCCAAGCATACAACGTTTGAATCGCTCGTTGCATATAGTCTTTCGCTTTTTGGGATTCATGTTGAGATTCATAAAACAGCGCTGCGCTTAATAGGGCAATTGCTTTATCACAATTATTATTAGCTAATTTGGCCAACTGAACGGCACGATCAAAATGAAGTACGGCTTTCGTAATTTGATTTGTAAATCGGTAGTATTGTGCCTTTAGTAGCATCAACATATGTTCGAAATTTTGCGGATTGTGCTGAACATACTTTTTTACTTCCTTCATACAATTTTTAATATCCTTCATCAAACTTACTACCATTTTCTTTGGTAAGTCTTCTTCTAACTGTCTAAAATTCCACAACGCTCGGTAATAGTAATATTGTGGTCGATTTGCCGTTAAAATGGAGTCATTTAAAATAGCCTGAATTTCTTGTAATAGGGCTTCCGCCTGCTGTTTATCATGTAATAAATAACTCATTTGCAAGCGTAAAACTAAATGACTTTCCCAAAAGGAAGCTCGTATTTTCGTCTCTACTGGAAATTCCCAATCAATTTTCACATTTGGATCTTGTAGTATGTGTATCCAATGGACGATTTCATTTGCATATACTTGAGACAATCGATTATTCGTTGCTTCTAAGTAAATTTTTTGGTCGTTATATTCTTCCTTAATCATCGTTAACTTCGCGCCTTGAACAAGCATGAAGTTAAGTGTATAAGCACTGGCCATCGCATTAAATAAATGATGTAAGGAATTATTTAAATGGTATTTTTGGGTTTGTGCTAAATAATAAATAGACGTATCATACGATTTTTTTAAATAGCTAATCGTAATTCCGTAATTCATATACACATTACTTTTATAAAAGGGATTATCGTATTTATCTACATGTTTTACAGAGAGCAATCCAAAACGGTGCGCTTGCTTTAAATCTTTGAATCCTGTCACTAAAATATTCGCAAAGTTTCCGTAAAACACCGAGGCAAATTCGACCTCTCCGTATTTAATAATTAAACGAATCGCCTTCATATTAATCCACGCATATAGTTTCTCATCTACGATCAATGCTGCACCTGAAATATTCATTAATAAGCTTAATACTAATTTCATCGTCTTATTTTTTGTTTTCGGCAAATTCAGCAGTTGATAAGCTGGATATTTATTTAGCATGCTTTTTAATAACAGGTATTCTTTAGCGACCTGAATCGTAGACATATTTGTTCGTATCGAGATGTTCATCGGCTTTAACGCCTCATCAGCCATTTGTAAAATTTCTATTAAATTCATCTGGAAGCTATCGTCGGCTTGTCCCATCATATAAAATAGGCTTTTTTCATTGTAAACAAATAGGCGATCATATGTTTTTTCACAATGCTTTAATGCGGCTTCAAATATTTCATTCGCCTGTTTATGACCATTTAAGTACAGGGCATTGGCATGCATCACATAAACTTCTAATGTTAACTGATAGTCATTTTTCCAGTGCGCTGGTGTTAATACATCGTATGCCACTTGTGAAAAACTCAAACTTTCACGGAACATGCCACTTTTCAACGCTTTATTGCCCAATTCGAAGTTCAATCTCAGAAAATTATCAAGCTCTTGTTTTGTTAATAACTCCTGACAAAAACGCAAATGGTGAACAAGTAAGCGTTTTTCAACATCGATTTGCTCTTTTTCACTAAAAAAATAGGAAGAAATCGCATAATGTATTGTACCTAGTTCTTCTGCTGTCACTAATTTTAATGTTGTTTCAAGTAAATCTTCACATAAGAAGACCACTGGAATTTTGATCTCTCCAAGCATATTAAAATCCATATACGTTCGAAATAATGCTACTTGTTCATGTCTCGCTATAAAAAATCGATTTCTTAATAATTCAGTGAAAATCTGTAAAGTCTTTTCCTTATGAAATGGAACAATGTTTAATAACGTTTCGAGATCGAATTGCATTCCGATGCACGCTGCATACTTCAACACAATCACTTCTTGCTGTGATAACTTTTCGATACCGCGCGCGATAAATTCATGGAAAGTTGCGATATTTCCCTTCAGTTGACTTGCGTGTATATCAAATTGCCATTCATGGCTGTGATGATCGTATTTCAGCACTTGCTGCTCACAAACTACTAAAAATAATTCTTGAATAAATAATGGATTCCCTTGTGTAATATCAAATAAAAATTCTGCTAATTGGCGAAGTGCCTCTTCATTACTTTTAAAAGAATACGCTATCCATTCCATTACTTCTTCTTTTGAAATAAATAAAATTTGATGTTCAATAAACGGTCGATTATTTTGTTGTAGCCAGTGCGTAATATCATTCGTTTGTTGCTCGGCAAACAGGAAAATATACGGTCGTTGTTTTTTTATTAAAAATTCAATAAACTTTTGAGAGTCTAAATCTAATTTCAGCCAATCATCTACAATAATGACTGCTGGCAAGGCTTGTGTATGAAATACTTCGATGATCTGAGAAAATATCATAAATAATTGATCTTGTTCAATGACCTCTTGCTGCTCTGTTATATTCAACTCATCTTTATAAGGTTCTAATTCAGGAAAATATGTGAGCACTAATTTTGGAAACGTTAAGTTGAGCGACAAAAGCCTTTGCTTCCAATTATGCCTTGTTTGTTCATTTACCTCTATGAAACGCATAAATTGTTGACGGTAGGCTAATAAAAATACAGGAATTTTCGTTTTTGCATGCTTCGTATCTTTTGCAAATTGCAGTACAAATCTTGACTCAGCTAAACAGGATTTATACATCGTTAACAGCGCATAACTTTTTCCTGCTCCGTCTTTTCCTTTAAGTAGATGAATTTGTTGCTGTTCTTGGTACTGTTCGATTTGCTTGGATAATTCATTTATCATTCGCTGTCTTGTTGGGATAATGACATTTAAATTTCGTTGGTTGATATTATCTTGCATGGCTAATTCAAAATCACTTAGTGGAAGTTTATTGGTGAAACGGTACCAACAAAGGGCCAAATCCTCTTTCACACCGATTGCACTTTGATAACGATTTTCCTTATTTTTACTTAAGAGCTTCTGAATAATTTTTTCAATAATCGCAGGTACTTTTATACCTAACTCCGTAAATGTTGGTGGGGACGTTGTTAGCATCTTATTTAATAATGTGGTTGAGTCCCCTATATAGGGCGTTCTTCTTGAAATCATTTTAAAAAATAAGACACCTAAACTATATAAATCCGTTTGAAAATCAATTTCGCTCGTTACTCTTCCTGTTTCTTCGGGTGCTACATAATCTAGTCGATGGTTAGGAAGCTCTTTTTCGATTCCTAAGGAGTGCGCATAATTGGAATACTTGAAAACATGTTCGGTATTGTATAGTTTTATATCATATGTCTGTGGATCGATTAAAAAATGTTTCGGATGGACGTTTCGATAAATATAAGAAGCTTGATGTAAATCAATAAAGCAGTTCGTAATATTGATGGCGATTTTTAAGAAGTCATATGTAGTTAAAGACGCAGAAATGTATTCTGCTAACGATATGTATTTTTGTTGCGTGCTTTGATAGGTTAACTTTATGTATTGATCGTTTTGTTCGATTGCAATCGGTTGTAGCATCGTTGATAAATTCAACTCATTGGCTAATTCTAGCTCATAGTGTAACTGGGCGATTTTTTTTTTATTTTTCCGATTAACAACTTTCGACATGTCGTGGTTACCATGCTCATTTACTTTATGTTCTAAGAGCCAGTCATCATGGCTTTCGATTATTGAAAACTGATCTAGCGAATACGACATCTTGAACCACCTTTTTTAATTCATCGTATTATATCCGAAGTTAGAACGCAATATTAGAAAAGCGCTAAAGCCCTCCCTTTAGTTCCGACCGCTTTGGAGAACACGACATAAAAGTAAAACCGCAGCCTATTGATTGTTATCAACAAGCTACGGTATTGTTTTGTTTTAAGCATTATTCTGGTGTTCTTATTTTGCAGGGACCGCTATCATCGATACTCCATTTTCATCCTAGTAACGCACGGTCTGAGTTCATTTTTTCGCCGCGAATACGTTCAAACTCGGCCATTAAATCCGGAATGGTCAAGTCTGGTTTACGATCTTCGGTCACTTCTAAAATGATCTGTCCTTTATCCATCATAATAAGGCGATTACCTAAGTCTAGGGCTTGCTGCATATTATGCGTAACCATTAAAGTTGTTAACTTACTTTCTTCGACAAGCTCTTTTGTTAATTTTGTAATCAGCTCAGCACGTGATGGATCAAGTGCTGCTGTATGTTCATCTAATAATAAAATGGACGGCTTTGTGAATGTTGCCATTAGTAAACTAAGTGCCTGACGTTCTCCACCTGATAACAGCCCTACTTTTGCTGATAAGCGATTTTCTAAATTTAAGTGAAGCTTTTCAAGGGATGTTTTGAAAAATTCTCGACGCTTTTTATCGACACCAAAACGTAAAGCACGCTTCGCATTACGCGAATAAGCAATCGCTAAATTTTCTTCAATCGTCATTGACGGTGCAGTACCAGCCATGGGATCCTGGAATACACGGCCGATATGAACTGCACGCTTATGCTCTGGTAATCGTGTTAAATCATTACCCGCAATTGAAATCACTCCGAAATCTGGTGTTAAAGCACCTGAAATCATATTCATCATCGTCGATTTTCCTGCACCATTACTTCCGATAATGGTAACGAAATCTCCCGGTGCCAAATGCAAATTAATAGTGTCTAGCGCGATTTTTTCATCGGGGGTTCCCTCATTAAATACTTTGTTAATACCATCTAATTTAAGCAAGGCTCTTCCCTCCCTGCTCGATTTCAAGTTGTTTCATTTGTTGTGCTGTACGTCGTTCTTCTAAACGCTTTGCTTTACGCTTTCTTTCTTTTTGCTTGTTTAATAATTGTGGAATGACTAATGCTAAAATGACGATAATGGCTGTAATGAGCTTCATATCCCCTGTATCTAACCAGCCTACGCGCAGTGCTAATGCGTAGATTAAACGGTAAACAATCGCACCTGCGACAACGGCAAATGTTGTACGCACGATTGATTTTGTACCGAAAATGGCCTCCCCGATAATAACCGAAGCTAATCCAACAACGATCATCCCAATACCAAGACCCACATCTGCGAATTTTGTGTATTGTGCGATTAACGCACCCGCTAATGCCACCATTGCATTTGAAATACCAAGTCCTAAAATAATAAGTGAATCTGTATTCGCTGAGAAACTACGAATCATGCGTTTATTGTCCCCTGTTGCACGAATCGCTAGACCCACTTCTGTTTTCAAGAACCAGTCCACGATTAATTTAATAATAAATGTAACGATTAACATCAAAATTAAAATGCCCCATGTTGATGGAACCGATTTTAGACCCATTGCTGTTAAGACATTTGAAAATACACTGTCAATGCCAAGATTTGACCAGAAGCTACCGAACATAGAGAACACCGTATCTGTATTTAATAATGGAATATTGGGACGTGTTACACCTGTATCAGAAGTAATCCCCATAATACGAAGGTTGATGGAATAAAGTGCAATCATCATTAAAATCCCCGAAAGTAGCGGATTAATTTTCCCTTTTGTGTGTAAAATGCCTGTCATACATCCAGCAATAAATCCAGCAACTGTTGCTACCAATGTCGCTAGTATTGGGTTATAGCCGAGCACGATCATTGTCGCTGCTGTTGCTGCACCCGTTACAAAGCTGCCATCAACGGTTAAATCCGGAAAATCTAACACTCGGAATGTTAAATACACCCCGAGCGCCATAATTGCATAGATGATTCCTTGCTCTACCGAACCAAACAAAGCTGTAAACATCTTGAACCATCTCCTAAACTTTTATCCATTATGCTTTGGCATAGAATGAACAAATTATTGTACTTCTGCGCCCCACTCAGATTTAATTTCTATACCTAAGTTTTCTGCAACTGCTTTATTAATGACTAATTTTAAGTTTGCTGGGAAAGCAGCTGGAATTTCTGAAGGTGATTTTCCTTCTATTAAAATCTGCGCTGCCATTTGACCTGCTTCATAGCCGATATCATAGTAATCGAAGCCGTAAGCTGCCAAACCGCCACGTTCTACAGAGTCTATTTCCCCAACGATTAATGGTAACTTGTTTGCATTTGCCACATCGATTACTGATTCTAACGCTGTGACAACTGTGTTATCTGTAATGATGTAAAATGCATCTACTTTACCTAATAACGATTCTGTAGCTTGCTTTACTTCAGCTGATGTTGATGCCGAAGCTTCCACAATTGTAATTCCTTCTTTTGCTGCTAATTCTTTTGCAGTTGAAACTTGAGCTACTGAGTTTTGCTCTCCTGCGTTATAAACCATCCCTACATTTTTAGCACCTAATTCTTTTAAGAACGCCATTGTTTTTGGCATTGTTTCTGGATGTAAATCTATCGTTCCTGTTACGTTTCCACCTGGTGACGCCATAGAATCGATTAACTCTGCACCGACCGCATCTGTTACGGATGTAAAGATGACTGGAATATCAGTTGTCGTACCTTTAGCAGCTTGTGCTGATGGTGTTGAATTGGCAAAAATTAAATCTACGTTTTTACTTACTAATTGTTGTGCAATTGTCATGTTTGCACTATTATCACCATTTGCAGAGTTATCTACGTACTCTGCTTTAATACCCGCATCTTCAATTGCCTTTTTAAAGCCTTCTTTTGCTGAATCTAATGATGGGTGCTCCATAATTTGTGTTGTACCAATTTTAAACGTTTTCGTTTCTTCTGTTTGAGTTGCTTCTCCCCCGTCACTATTCGTTGATGCGCTAGAAGATGTTGCATCATCTTCGCCACCACAAGCTGTTAATAATAATAAAAGCCCGAATAATAAGAATGATAGCTTCATTAATTTACGTTTCATAAAGTATTGTCCCCCTATTTTTTCTCTGTCGCTTTAAAGCGACGAACTTCATCTCGATGAAGTGTGAATTAAAGATATATTACATTTAAGTTTTCAGATAGTCAATAACATTTAGAATGTTCAGAAATCAATAGTTAGATAATTTTTATCTCCCTTACTAATTTAGCGCTTTAAATCACTAAACTCCTTATAATAACTTTATATTCTTATCATTTTCATATTGTGACACTTTTTTGAATGATTTTTATAATTCCACAAAAAAACGCAGCTAGAAATTAATCTAACTACGTCGATTCCCATTCTATTTCAATGCTTTATGCATAAACTCTTTCATTTCTTTACTTAAGTCACTTAATTCTTCGATGACTTCACTGAAATTTTGAATTAACTGCGCTTGTTCGTTAGATGCAGAGTTAATTTGCCCCATGTTTTGCTTTAAATTTGTTAAGTTCATATTAATATTTTGAAGCGATGATTCAATATTTTCTGTTGCGGTAGATGTTTCAAATGACAGCTTACGTACTTCTTGTGCAACGATGTTGAATCCTGCACCTTGTTGGCCTGCACGTGCTGCTTCGATCGATGCATTTAATCCAAGTAAATTCGTTTGACGTGAAATCCCTTTAATTAATGACGTTACGGCATTTGATTTTTCTGCGTCTTCTAATGCAACTTGCGTTTGTTTGTCTATTTCTTCACTTGTTGCCGCTAATTCTTCTGAATGTGATGCCAATGTGTGAACGTTATCTTGTAGGTTCATAACAATATGTTCAATACTTTCCATATAAGTTTCCATTTGGACTTCGTTATCGATTGGCAAGCCAAATGCTAATGCGCCGACAACTTTTCCATTGTCTCGAATTGGAAATGAAAATGCATTGATCGCTACCCCGTATACATCTTCTGGGATGATTACATCGGCATTTTGTCCACGAAATGCAATAAAGACATTTGAATCATTCGGATTGATCTTTTCGCCATCTTTATAGCCTGAATCAACACGTTTACCTGCTAAATATTTTATAACGGTTTCAGTCTCTTTATCCACAACTGCTACGATTGCTTCGTCTTTTAGCGCCATATGGATATACGGTGCTGACATTGCTAATGCTTCTACAATATTCATCTTAGTTCCCCCAAATACTTTTCTGTATATATTAAAAATTGACAATATTTAAAGCAATTACTTACAATATCTAGTCATAAATAGTATTATTTTCGTCATAATTATTTTTTTATTAATGATTTATTTTTTCGTGTTACTATTTACAATAATGATCAAACTTGCTATGATTGCAGTTGCTTCACGTGGTTCGTAACCATCCCACGTAAAAAAACTAGGAGGAACTGAATGTGAAAGTAAAATTTATGGCAACGAGTGCCATTATTGCAGCATTATATATTGCTGTAACAATGCTTGTTGCTCCGATTAGCTTTGGTCAAGTACAATTCCGTATTGCCGAGCTATTCAACCATTTAATCGTCTTTAACCCACGCTATATGCTAGGTGTTGTGATTGGTGTTTTTATTTCGAATTTCCTACTGTCTTCAATTGGTCCAATCGATTTGATTTTTGGCGTAGGACATACAATCATTACATTGGGGATCTTAATTTTCATTTGTAAATTTGTAAAAAATATTTGGGCACGCTTAATTATTAATACATTGTTATTTACGTTTACGATGTTCATCATCGCAGCACAGCTCAACATTGTATTAGAGTTCCCGTTCTGGGAAACATGGGCATTTGTTGCATTCGGCGAATTTGTTGTACTTGCTATTAGTGCACCAATAATGCATGCGTTAAATAAACGATTACATTTCAAAAAATTAATCTAATAGATGATTTCAACCAACTAGCCATTTGTTAGTTGGTTTTTTTATACACTAAACCGTTTTTAGAATTGTTTGACATTTAGGTCGTGCGTGTTTAGAATAGGATTATTCAATTTGTTCGTTATACGGTAGCAGGTTGCGGGAGCGTGACCACCGTTGTAGCAAAGTGGAGCTGAGATTGAGCTGAGAAAAATTAATGACTAAGAAGAGTAGCATTTTTCGTTTGTTTAGAGAGCGCATGGTTGGTGAAAATGCGTCAAAGGTGAAATGTGAATGGGCCTTATGAAAGCTACTAGCGCATAGTTAGTGGACGGTTCCCTGCCGTTATCAGGTTTAGAGCGGAAGCATACACAGCTTCAATCGAGGTGGCAACGCGGTTTCTATCGTCCTCAACAAAAGATCATTCTTTTGTTGAGGGCTTTTTTATTTCCAAAAATTTATTGTGAGAGGTGTTCCAAATGTCTATTAAACAGCGATTTCGCACGTCAATGAAAAAAGTAAATGGTGACTTATTAACACCGATTTCTATTTTCCAGCGATTGCAAGGGCGTCATAAATTTTTATTAGAAAGCTCGACGAAATATGAAGGTAACGGGCGTTATTCCTTCATTGGCGTTAATCCAAGGAAAACCTATCGTGGGCAAGACGAGTATTTGCAAGATATCTCGCATTTAACAAATAAATCGTACCAATATGACGGTGAATTAATTTCCTTATTAAAGCAAGTGATGCCGCGCGTGTCATCACATACAGAATTTCCTTTAACAGGTGGTGGTATTGGTTATATAAACGCCCTGCCAAAATCACTTCCCGCCATGCAATTTCATGTGTACGATACGCTTTTTATTTTCGATCATTTAACGGATGAAATTGCTGTGTTTCACACAAATATTGAAGCGGAGCAAGTTGAACCGAATATCGATGCGTTAATCGAGCAATTATTTGCTGGTCATACACCGATTGAAACAGATTATCTGCTTCACTCTTTGGAAAAAAGCGCCACGAATCGTTATGATGCAAAATTTTCAGGGGATGCCTTTTCACTTTACCGTAAGCTTCGTATTCAGCATGCAGCAGCCTATATGTACTACATCGAGTTTGATGAATGCACAGTTATTGGAACGTCTCCAACAAGCTCAATTCAAATTCGAGATGGTGAACTTTCGACAACTAATACCGAAGCTTCCATCGAGCGCTTTTGTGAGGAAAATTCCATTCACCAAGCGGAGCAAATTCAGCATGGAAAGCTCCTATCTACTTTTCACGCAATGGATGTCGTAAAAGAGTTACAGCCAAACGAAGGCTTAATCGGTTACATCGGCTTTAACGGTCAGGTTGATTTTGCGACACCCCATAGCATGATCACAATTACTGGGGATATTGCTCAGCTTTATACAGCAACTAATGATGGTGAAGTACCCTTTCATACGTTAATAAAAGGAGGACTTTAAATGTCTTTAACTTCCTATATACATCAATTACAACGTGGTAAGCATTTAGATTTCAATGACATGCAGCAAGCGGCTCAGCTCCTATTTGATGAACAAACACCAAAGGAACAAATTGCTACCTTCTTACTCGCAATGAATAAAAAAGGTGAAACCGCTCATGAAGTGGCGGGTCTTGCGGCAGTTATGAAATCCCATGCCGTAACAATCGATGCACCTGAAGGCATTTACATCGACAATTGTGGGACCGGTGGTGACGGCCTGCAAAGTTTTAACATTAGTACGACAGCCGCTTTCGTGTTAGCTGGCGGTGGCATTTTAATTGCGAAGCATGGAAATCGTAAAATTTCGAGTGCATCGGGTAGTTCCGATGTATTAGAAGCACTCGGCATTGCCCTGCTACCGAATACAGCACAAACGACCGAGCTTTTAAAACAGCAAGGTATTGCATTTTTACACGCACCGAATATGCATCCGAAGCTGAAGCGTATTGGAGAAGTTCGCCAGACAATCGGGAAGCCAACCATTTTTAATTTAGTTGGTCCATTAACAAATCCAGTGCCTTTAAAAACACAGTTCGTCGGCATTAATCGGCCAAATTTCACAACCGATTACGCAGAGGTTCTTCATCTATTAGGACGAGAGCGTGCAATTGTTGTCTCGGGTGCTAAGGGTATGGATGAAGCGTCACTTGATGGTGAGAATACATTCGTGTTGCTCGATCACGGCGACATCATTCCGTTTAAATTACGCGCCGAAGATGTTGGTTTACAAGCTCAACCTCTCTCTGCAATCCGCGGCGGAAATCCAACTGAAAATGCTCAGATTATGCGCGAACTATTACAAGGTAAACAAAGTGCCTACTTCGATACCGTCGTGTTAAACGCAGGCATTGGCTTTTTCGCATACGGCTTAGCCGACACGATGAAAGAAGGCATTGAAATGGCAAAAGACAGTATTATTTCTGGTCGTGCCTACGAAAAGCTGGAGCACGTCGCAGCATACAGTCAAAAGACGCTACAGGAGGAATCGATGAAATGACGATTTTAGACAAAATACTTGAGCAAAAAAGATTAGAATTACCTGCACTTCAAGCAGCAAAGCCCAATTTTCAAACCGTCTTGAAAACACGCCCGTCTCTTTATGAAAACTTAATAAAATCAGACACATTACAAGTCATTGCTGAAATGAAGCGTGCCTCCCCTTCAAAGGGTGATATCGCCACACATATCGACCCTATCGACCAAGCTTTGCAATACGAGCAAGCAGGTGCAGCTTGTATTTCTGTTTTAACAGAGCACGCTTATTTCAAAGGATCATTTCAGGATCTAAACGCAGTGGCAAATGCAGTCGCCATCCCTGTTCTATGTAAAGACTTCATCATCGATTCGGTGCAAATCGATTATGCAAAGGCTGCTGGAGCTTCTGTCATTTTACTTATTGTAGCGGCCTTAAAAAACGAACAACTGCAGTCGCTCTATACGTACGCGGCAGCAAAAAATCTAGAAGTACTTGTTGAAGTCCATGACATCGATGAATTGCAGTGCGCCACAGCTATTGGCGCGAAAATTATCGGAGTCAACAACCGCAATTTAAAAACATTTGAAGTGACGCTTTCAAAAACGGCAGAAATTGCACAACATCTTCCTTCCTCTACTACTGCCTTTATTAGCGAAAGTGGCATTTGGAACGCAGAAGATGCAAGGTTTGTGGCGAATGCTGGCGCAAAAGCTGTGTTGGTTGGCGAATCGCTTATGCGCAGTGGCGACGTCAAAACTTCCCTTCAAAACTTACAAATCGACATTACGACGAAAGCTGGCGAAAAATAGATGACAAAAGTAAAAATTTGCGGATTAAAAGAAATCGAACATGTAGAAGCAGCAGTAAAAGCGGGTGCAGATTTTATTGGACTCATGTTTGCCCCGAGTAAACGCCAAATTACAATGGAACAAGCAATTGAACTAGCTAAGGTGATTCCAAGTAATGTGAAAAAAGTAGGTGTATTCGTAAATGAAAAGCCTGAAACGATAAAAGAAATTGCGCAAAAAGTCGGACTTCATTACATTCAATATCACGGGGATGAAACACCGGATATGATTGAAGCGATTGGGTTACCAGCGATTAAAGCATTCTCCGTTCAGACGGAGGAAGATGTCGTGCGTGCGGCTCGTTATCAGGTAGATTACTATTTATTCGATGCACTTGGAACGGATTACCGCGGTGGTAGCGGAAAATCATTTGATTGGCTACTACTCGATAAAATGAAGATTCCTTCTGAAAAAATTATTTTAGCTGGTGGTTTAAATGATGAAAATGTCGGTCTTGCTATAATGCTTGTCGAACCATTTGCTGTCGATGTCTCGAGCGGTGTCGAAATAGACGGACGAAAAAGTTCGACAGCTATCGCAAACTTTATCGAAAAAGCAAAAGGAGAGCTGATTTTATGACGACTTTAAAAGGACGTTTCGGGCAATTCGGTGGACAATTCGTACCCGAAACCTTGATGACGCCACTACATGAATTAGAAGAAGCGTATGAACAAGCAAAAAATGATCCAGAGTTCCAACAAGAACTTGCCTATTATTTAAAGCAATATGTTGGTAGAGAAACACCCCTTTATTTTGCTGAGAGACTGACAGAAAAAATGGGGGGCGCGAAAATTTATTTAAAGCGTGAAGATTTAAATCATACGGGTGCTCATAAAATTAACAATGCGCTTGGGCAAGCATTACTCGCAAAACGTATGGGAAAGAAAAAAATTGTTGCTGAAACGGGCGCAGGTCAGCATGGGGTTGCTACGGCAACAGCTTGTGCACTACTCGATATGGAATGCATCGTTTATATGGGGGCAGAAGATGTACGCCGTCAACAGTTAAACGTCTTTCGTATGGAACTATTAGGAACGAAAGTCATTGCAGTTGAAAAAGGCTCTGCCACTTTGAAAGATGCTGTCAATGAAGCATTGCGTCATTGGGTCACGCATATTGAAGATACGCACTATATTTTAGGTTCAGCGCTTGGACCACATCCATTTCCGACGATTGTTCGTGACTTCCAGCGTATTATTGGGGATGAAACAAGACAGCAAATTCTCGCGCAAGAAGGTCGCCTACCAAACACGGTGATTGCATGTATTGGTGGTGGCAGTAACGCGATTGGAATGTTTTATCCGTTTATCGGTGATTCTGACGTTACACTTTACGGGGTAGAAGCAGCGGGTGATGGTGTGGAAACCGATAAGCATGCAGCAGCCATTCATGTTGGAAAAACAGGTGTCTTACACGGTGCCTTTATGTATTTGCTTCAAGATGATAACGGCTTTATACAAGAGGCTCACTCGATTTCAGCAGGTCTCGATTATCCTGGTGTTGGTCCAGAGCATTGTTATTTACATGAAACAGGCCGCGCTACCTACCCTTCTGTAACCGATGAACAAGCATTGCAAGGTGTGAAATTATTATGTGAAACAGAAGGCATTCTACCAGCGTTAGAAAGTGCGCATGCGGTTTATTTTGCTGCGGAATTTGCAAAAAATCGCCCTGCTGACGAAATTATCGTCGTTTGTTTATCTGGTCGTGGCGATAAAGATGTTCACACGTTAATGGATAAGTTTGGAGGTGCAAAAGTATGACGTTACAGCAAGCAATCGAACAAATTTTAGTCGCAGGTGATAAAGCATTTGTTCCTTATATAATGGCGGGTGATGGTGGACTTGAAACACTAAAGCCAACCATACTGAAGTTTCAACAACTCGGGGTAACGGCCATTGAAATTGGAATTCCATTTACCGATCCCGTTGCAGACGGTCCTGTCATTGAACAAGCTGGTGAACGTGCCCTTGCACATGGTGTCACTTTACGAAAGGTGCTAAAGGAATTAACAAGTTTTGCGGATGAAATTACGGTTCCACTCGTTGCGATGACGTATTTAAATCCGATTTTAGCGTATGGTGTGGAACACTTTGCACGCGACGCGAAGGCTGCTCAAATCCAAGGTCTAATCGTTCCGGATATGCCTTATGAAGAACGTGCGATTATTCATCCTGCGCTCCAAGCACAAAACATCGCACTCGTGCAGCTTGTTTCGTTAACGAGCCCTGCTGAACGTATGAAAAAGTTGGCTAAAGCAAGTGAAGGCTTTATCTATGCGGTAACGGTAAACGGGATTACTGGGGAACGTGCTAGTTTTGCAGATGATTTAAAAAATCACTTTGCTAATTTAAAAGCGTTTAGTGACATCCCAGTTTTAGCAGGCTTCGGTATTTCAACACCTGCGCATGTGAAAAACTTTGGTGAACTTGCAGACGGCGTTATTGTCGGCAGTAAAATCGTCACAGCACTCAAGCAGCAAGACTGGACAACAATTGAAACACTCGTACAAGCATCGAAAAAAGCAGCCGTACTTTAATCTATTTTCCAAATCTTTCATATGGTACAGTAAAGCTATTAGTAATCGATTGGGGGATGGATTATGAGTATTAAAGATTTTATCGGCGGTATATTTTTCATCGGGCTTGCTGGTTATTTTACGTTTATGTTAGTAGACGGGATGTCCGAGCTCTTTGTTGATACGACAACCCTTTGGCAATATTTCGTCGCCTTTTTCCGCGTGGCCCTCATTATTTTCCTTTTCAATTTAGGTTTAACCTTAATCAAGCGCTTTTTTGCAAAAGGAAAAACGGTGTAAAAAAAAGAGAACGCCCAGGGTACTACAACCCCCAGGCGTTCTCTTTTTATGTGTTCTATTGCTTTATCACTTCAATGTAAAACGCTACTAAAATTCGCAAATTACACATCAGAAAACTTCCAAGCAAATTAAAAATGGCGAATGAAATCAACGAAGATTGCATCCACTATTCATCTATTAAATCACTTTATTGTCTAAACGAATTTTTAGTTTTTCTAACATATCTGTCGTCATTTTTTCTAAATCATAGCTTGCTTTGAAGCCCCATTCTTCAATCGCAGCTGATGAATCAATTGAATTTGGCCAGCTGTTAGCGATGGCTTGGCGAACTGAGTCTACTTCATAGTCCATCGTAAAGGTTGGAATATGCTTTGTAATTTCAGCCGCGATTTGAGATGGTTCAAAGCTCATAGCTGAAATGTTGAACGCGTTACGGTGAACAAGTTTTGTTGGATCAGCTTCCATTAAATCAACAATCGCTTGCAGTGCGTCTGGCATATACATCATATCCATGTACGTATTTTCTGCAATATACGATGTGTAGCGACCTTCTAAAATAGCTTTGTAATAAATGTCCACCGCATAATCCGTCGTACCCCCACCAGGAGGCGTTACATACGAGATTAACCCTGGGAAACGAACACCGCGTGTATCTAAACCAAAGCGTGTATGGTAGTAATCACATAATAATTCACCCGCTACTTTATTGACGCCGTACATTGTCGTTGGGCGCTGTAGCGTATCTTGTGGTGTATTGTCTTTTGGTGTTGAAGGACCGAATGCTCCGATTGAGCTTGGCGTGAAGAATTGCATATCTAATTCACGTGCTACTTCAAGGGCGTTCATTAAACCACCCATGTTTAAGTTCCAAGCAAATACCGGATTTTTTTCAGCCGTTGCAGATAATAAGGCGGCCATGTGAATCATTGTGTCCGCACCGAAATCGTTCGCTAATGCATGCATGCGTTTGCCATCTGTTACGTCTAATACTTCAAACGGCCCCTCATGCTGATCAATCTTACGAATATCTGTGGCTAATACATTATCAACGCCATACGTATGGCGTAATTTCTCTACTAATTCCGAACCGATTTGACCTAAAGCTCCGGTCACCATAATTTTTTTCACGATGATGCCTCCTTATCGTCGGTAAGTTTTTCTCACCTACCAAAACAATTGTCCTCTGTAAAAATACATTTATTTTCGTATAAACCATTGATTTAAAACACTTTTCATGAAAACTATTATATTGTGTTCTTTTATAAAATACAATGCTTTATCGATATTCTTTTTCAGTGAGACATTTGTACGCATGAAATATTCGAATAGCGGAATTTTTCTTTCAATTAACTATTTTTTGAGAAATACAGGGCTTTTACTCATCTATTACCGCATCACAAAGGGCTTCAAATAAAAATTTTTGACCATTTTCAAGTTGAATGTACTTTTCATTCATATTCATTTTTTGGATCCTACCACATACTTGATAAATGGCGGTTTTCTCCCACACTTTTAAATTAATCGGTTGTCGCTCGTTGTACGCACGCTGTAAATTTGTATTCAATTGTTCAACTAGTGCTTCATCGAGCTGAGGTTTTGTCACAAGCTGATCTTCCTCTTGCCATTCACGTAAAAATTTTACGTGCTCAGGAAGCATCATCGCATTCCATTTAATCGTCCCACGGTCTTTATTCATCTTGATCACTCCTCACTTTTTGTGTCCACCTAGTAACGAAGCACGCGTAATGGCTGTTCCTGCTTCCGTGTAAGAAATTGCCCGTAGTAATGCCGTCGTGCCATATTTTGTACGTAGCTGATCCATTGTCTCCCCTAGTTTTCGATTACGCCACCTTGCTTCATCAAACAGACTGAGTTGCATGGAATACTCACTTTCAATATTGCTCAGTGTTACCGTCAATTTACGTGCCGGACGCTCAGCATAAAATTCATCGAGCAATTCCTTGCATACATGAAAAATCTTCAACGTATCATTTGTCGGCTCATCGATTGTACGTGCGTGATGAAAGCCTCCACCAAATGCATCCTTACTGTAGCTAAGTCCAAGTGAAATCGTACGTCCTATTTTTCTCGCCTCCCGCGCACGTCTTGCCACATCTTCACACATTTCGAGAAGCACGACTAATAGTTCTTGGCGACTACGGTAATCCCGCATCAGCATTTGCCCTTTTCCAAAGCTAATTTGCCCCTGCATGATTGGTGCACCTACAGTCGAATGATCTATTCCCCAGGCATGATAATAAAGCTGATTGCCCATAACACCCAAGCGCTTTTCTAGTAATTCGAGGTCAGTATGTGCTAAATCATAAACAGAATAAATGCCCATATGATGCAGCGTTTTCTCTGTTCGACGTCCAATGCCCCATACGTCGGTTAGCTGTGTGACTGGCCATAATTTTGTCGGTACATCATCATATGTCCATTTTGCAAAACCTGTTTTTTTTGCCTCGATATCAAGTGCAAGCTTAGCTAAAAGCATATTCGGTCCAAAGCCAACCGCACTTTGAATATCAAATTGTCGATAAATTTGATCGCGAATCCGTTCAGCTGTTTGTTCTGGAGGCCCCCATAATTTTTCTGTGCCTGTTAAATCGATAAAGCTTTCGTCAATGCTGTATACATGAATCGCTTCTTTTGGGACAAAATCATTGAGCAATCGTGTAATTTCCATCGACATACGGATAAAAAAAGACATGCGTGGTTCAAATAAGCGAATATCGGGATGCGGTGGAATCTCATAAAGTCTCGAACCCGTTCGAATATTAAAACGCTTTTTCATCGGTGGTGACGCAGCAAGGACAACACTGCCCTTTTGTTGAAAGTTACCGACGATAGCCATCGGGACTTCCATGACATTCAAATTTTCAATAGACGCGATACAGCTTGCATAAAAACTACGCATATCCACACAAATCATTGAACGCTGTGTTGCATTTTCATACATTTCAAATTCACCTCATTTAAAACGAACGTTTGTTCTTATTTTAAAATGAGACGTGTGAGACCGCAAGTGGGAAGTAATGGATTTTAAAAACAAAAGTGCTAAAGCGTTTGTTCCTAGACATGAAGTACATTTCAAAAGTTATCTACAGTACTCGGAATTTATAATTCGATAAAAAATAAAAGCACACCGAAATTCCGATGTGCTTCCATAAACTATTGTTTTACCACTTTTCCATAAAGACTCGGGCGACGATCTTCGTATACGGGAATGCGTCCGCGTACTTCATCGACATTTGAAAAATCAACATCAATAATCGCAAGCTCCTCGTCTTCAGCACCCGTCCACAACACTTCGCCCCAAGGCCCGATAATCATCGACTGCCCATTAAAGTTCTCCACTTTACGTGCGATACGGTTGACTGCCACAACAAAGCATTGATTTTCAATAGCACGTGCTTGCAATAATGTTTTCCAGTGATCAATGCGCGGTGTTGGCCACTGTGCGGGAATAAATAACACTTTTGCACCGTCTAGCGCGTGGGCACGTAACCATTCTGGGAAACGAATATCGTAGCAAATAACACCACCCGCTTCAATATCCCCAAGTGCAAATCGATTCATCGTATCTCCAGATTCTAAATACAGATGCTCATCCATTAAGCGGAACAAGTGGGCTTTGCTGTACTCACCGACTTGTTCACCGTCACGATTATACGTATACATCGTATTGTAAAACTTACCGTCACGCTTCACTGAAACTGAGCCACCTACAATATGTACCGCTAATTCCTTTGCCAAAGCACTTAAAAATGCTTTCGTACGTTCCCCGTTCACATCTGCAAGTTCTTCTAATTTCTCTAACGCATAGCCTGTATTCCACATTTCTGGTAACACGACGATTTCTGCACCACCAGCGACCGCTTCACGAATGAACTTTTCTGCACGTTCATAGTTTTCATCTACTTTGCCGAAGCCTACATTTAATTGAATACATCCGATTTTCATGAAATGACACTCCTTTAAAATTCGCTTTCTTAACGCCATTTTACCATTACGTGCTTCATTCTAGCACGCTTATCTAAATTATCATAATTTTCACTTTACTAATCCCTAGAAAAGGACTAAGATTAATTTTATTATTTAAAAAAGGTGATGAACGATGGAATTTTCAAAGAAACTACAACAGCTACCCCCACAATTTTTCGCCGCGCTTGTCAGTAAAGTAAATGCTGCACTCGCACAAGGCCGTGACGTCATTAATTTAGGGCAAGGGAATCCCGACCAACCAACGCCTGACCATATTATTGATGCGTTGCAACTAGCCGTAACCAATCCACAAACCCATAAATACTCCCCTTTTCGAGGGATTACAGAATTAAGACAAGCCGCTGCTGACTTTTATAAACGTGAATACAATGTTGATATTGACCCAAACACTGAAGTCGCTATTTTAGGCGGTACAAAGGTAGGGCTCGTTGAGTTACCACTTGCTGTTCTCGATCCAGGTGATTCTATGCTACTTCCTGACCCAGGTTATCCGGATTATTTGTCCGGGGTGGCACTTGCTGATGTCAAATTTGATACGCTGCCATTATATGCGGAAAATGGCTATTTGCCAGACTATAATGCATTAACTGATGAAATAAAACAACGTGCGAAACTTATGTATTTAAACTATCCAAACAATCCAACTGGCGGTGTGGCAACTGCTCCATTTTTTGAAGATACGGTAAAGTTTGCAAAAGAAAACCATATCGTGGTTGCACATGATTTTGCGTATGGTGCAATTGGTTTTGATAATGTGCGTCCTCCAAGCTTTTTACAAGCTGACGGTGCGAAAGAAGTAGGAATTGAACTGTACACGTTGTCGAAATCGTACAATATGGCGGGTTGGCGAATCGGCTTTGCGGTTGGAAATGCCAAAATCATTGAAGCCATTAATCTTATTCAAGATCATCTATTTTGCAGTCAATTTCCTGCTGTTCAACATGCCGCAGCAGCCGCATTAAATGAAGAGCAAACATGCGTTGAAAACTTACGTGCGTTATATGAAAGCCGTCGCAATGTATTAGTCGAAGAAGCACAAAAAATCGGTTGGGACATTACCGCACCAAAAGGGTCTTTCTTTGCTTGGCTTAAAGTTCCTTCTGGTTATACAAGCGAAGCGTTTGCCGACCTGTTACTCGACAAAGCCGATATTGCGGTTGCTGCAGGGAACGGTTTTGGGGAATATGGTGAAGGTTATATCCGTGTAGGACTTCTTGTAGATGAGGTGCGCTTACGTGAAGCAATGACGCGCATTGCAAAGCTTGGGCTATTTACAGCAAACTTGGCAAAATAAGTAACTCAACTGTTCCCTAACTTGAAGAGACTTATTGTAGACTACGATCTCGAGAATATGTTATTATTAATCTAAGAAAATATACGATGCAAGACAAGGTGGAGCCATAGTCAACTATGGCTCCACCTTGTCTTTTTTTGCATTGAAAGGGGAAAATTATGTTTATTATACAAATTGTACTCGTTTTATTTGCTACTAAACTTGCTGGCCATCTAGCTGCGAGGCTAGGTCAGCCATCTGTTTTAGGAAAAATCCTTGTAGGGATTATTTTGGGACCCGCTTTATTGGGGTGGATTCATGAAACTGAATTATTAACGACATTTAGTCAAATTGGTGTGCTGTTATTGATGTTTTTAGCAGGACTTGAAACAGACTTACACGAGATGAATAAAAATAAGAAAGCTGCCATTTATGTAGCATTTGGTGGAATTATCCTGCCAATCATTTTAGGGTATTTAGGATCTCAATATTACGGAATGTCAGTGGGTGAATCCATTTTCATTGGGTTATTACTATCTGCAACATCTGTTAGTATTTCGGTTCAAGCATTACGAGAACTTGGCTGGTTAAACAGTAAAGAGGGTTCTACGCTACTTGGAGCTGCGGTATTAGATGATATCGTTGTTGTGATTCTAATTGCGATTGCAATGAGTGTGTTTGCAGGATCTGATACGAATATTGGGTTACTCATTGGGAAGAAAATTTTATTCTTTGTGGTGTTAATTTTAATTTCGAAATGGGTCATTCCACACTTCATTCGCTTATTTACGAAATTCAAGGTAACGGAGTCTGTACTAAGTGCGGGGTTAATTATTTGCTTTGGTTTGTCTTATTTTGCAGAAATTTTAGGTCTTGCAGGCATTATCGGTGCATTCTTCGCAGGAATTGCAATTGCTCAAACAAAATATAAAAAAGAAATTGAACATAAGGTAGAGCCAATTGCATATGGCATTTTTGTTCCATTCTTCTTTGTAAGCATTGGGTTAGCTGTTTCATTTGATGGAATTGGAGATCAAATAGGGTTTATTTTAATCTTCTCGATTATTGCCATTGCATCTAAATTTATAGGGTCCGGTGTTGGTGCAAAATTAGCAGGGTTTACTACAAAATCATCAATGGGTGTTGGCGCGGGAATGGTATCTCGTGGAGAAGTGGCATTAATTTTAGCGGCAATGGGATTAGAAAGTGGCTTACTACCAGCTAATTACTATACTGCAATGATTATTGTCGTGATTGTCACAACGATTGTGACGCCACCATTATTAAAATTAATTTTTGGCAAACGTCATACAGAGGAAACATCAAAATAATAAATAGGTAGATAGTTTAGTATGGTATACTTTAAAAGTACTTTATCACTAATTGCAAGATACAGCATAGCGAATCCGCTATGCTGTATTTTTTTGCCCTTTTTTCAAATTTCATCGCCCACTTATCAAGTCCCTCTTTTGCCACCACAGGCTAACTTTAGGAGCTATTACAGTTTTAAGACCACAAAAACATAAAACAGGTGAAGCTACACGAATGTATGCTTCACCTGTTTGTATGTTAAATTGTCCAATTAATTGGACAGCCCTAACACGATTATTTAATTACCCCTAATTCACGACCTACTTTTTCGTAAATTGCTAATGCGTCATCTAACATTTCCTTTGTATGCGCTGCTGTTGGCATATTGCGCACGCGACCTGTCCCTTTAGGAACTGTTGGGAAGACGATTGCTTTCGCGTATACGCCCTCTTCGATTAAACGTTTCGAGAAATTCTGCGTTAGCTTCTCATCACCAATAATACATGGTGTAATTGGTGTTTCTGATGCACCAATATTAAAGCCTAATTTCGCTAAGCCTTCTTTTAAATAATGGCCATTTTCCCAAAGTAAATCATGCAGTTCTGTTGATTCCATAATCATTTCAACCGCGCGTGTAATTGCCGCTACATCACCTGGTGGTAACGCTGTTGAAAATAAGAATGGTCGAGAACGAACTTTTAACCAGTCGATTAAGTTTTTCTTTCCTGCTACATAACCACCGACAACACCGATTGCTTTTGATAATGTACCGATTTGGAAGTCAATTTCATTTTGTAAGCCGAAATGCTTCACTGTGCCCGAACCTTTACCTGTTACGCCTGAACCATGCGCGTCATCTACGTAAGTGATTAAATCGAATTCTTTTGCGATTTCTACGATTTCAGGTAATTTTGCAATATCCCCGTCCATCGAAAATACGCCGTCTGTAATGACCATTACTTTATTGTAAAGACCTGATTCCTTGGCTGCTTTTGCTTTTTCGCGTAAATCATTCATATCAGAGTGGGCGAACGGTATAATTTTCGCTCTTGATAAACGACAGCCATCAATGATCGACGCATGGTTTAATGCATCAGATAAAATCGCGTCGTTTTTATCCATAACAGCTGAAATCGCCGCCATATTACAGTTGAAGCCTGATTGATAACTAATCGCTGCTTCTGTACCTTTAAATTTTGCGAGTGTTTCTTCTAATTTTACGTGTAAATCCAGTGTTCCGTTAATTGTACGAACGGCACCTGCACCCACACCGTATGTATCAATTGTTTTTTGGGCAATTTTCTTTAACTCATCATTAG
Organism: Lysinibacillus sp. 2017; assembly: GCF_003073375.1. Taxonomy (NCBI): domain Bacteria; kingdom Bacillati; phylum Bacillota; class Bacilli; order Caryophanales; family Bacillaceae; genus Lysinibacillus; species Lysinibacillus sp. 2017. Next base: position 421,671 of record NZ_CP029002.1, on the reverse strand, counting down.
TTGCTAAGCCTAAATAGTTGTTTGATGATAAGTTCACTAACTTTTTGCCTGCAACTTGAATAATCGGACCGTTTGCACCTTCTACAGGGTCGATTTCATTGTATAAACCTTGCGAGCGTAACGCGTCTAAATTTTCATCTAAAAAAGTCGTTAATACGTTTGACATGCTGTTCATCCTTTCGATTTCAAGGTTAGCCCCATTTTAGCATATTGACAGAAATTTTCCGCATTATTTCTTTATGTAAGTGGCTCTCCAATAATTTGTTCAAGCTTCTGTTTAAAGTAAAATAATGATGGCTGAATAATGTAGCCAGTGCCGAGCGCTAAAATGACCGTTCCAATACCGACTGGACCACCAAGTAACCACCCTGCAGCTGCGGCAAATACCTCCATCACCATTCGTCCTGTTTTGACTGAATAACCCTTGCTCGCAATAATCATCATCACGGTATCACGGGGACCCGCACCAAGACTTGCCGCGATATAAAGACCACACCCTACGCTCATCACCAAAAAGCCTGCTACAAAATATGCGAGTTCAAAGCCAAATGCATGTACTTCTGGTAACAGCCAGTTAAACACATCAATAAATGAGCCAATTAATAGCATATTTAATAAAGTCGCTAACTTCGGAAACCTTCTTAAATAAAGCGACGTCGTGCAAATAATTAAAAGTCCCGTTAAAATCGACCAAGAACCAATTGTTAATCCAAATTGTTTAAAAAGACCAATATGGAAAACATCCCACGGGCCTGTGCCGACGACATTTCCTTTAATCGTCATCGTAATGCCAAGTGACATGACGATTAACCCTACAAAAAAGCTACCCCACTGCCATTTAAATTTTTTCGACATAGCAAACCTTCTCTCTCTATAACCTACATAGTAATTGATGCAAATTGTGCGTGGGCTGCTTTTGCTAAATCGATTGGTGAAAGCTTGAGTTGCATACCGATTTTTCCAGCACTCACGAGTAGATAATCTAGTGTTTCCGCAGCTTGCTCGATATACGTTGGGAATGGTTTTTTCATGCCAATTGGTGAACACCCCCCGCGCACATAGCCCGTTAAGCCAAGTAATTCCTTTACCGGAATCATTTCAACTTTTTTCTCACCAACTGCTTTTGCCGCTGCTTTTAAATTAAGTTCCGCTGCGACTGGAATAACGAATACAAAATAGTGTCCTTTACCGGCTGTGGCGATTAATGTTTTATATACATGTTCTACTGGCTGTCCAATTTTGTTGGCAACCGTAATGCCATCTACTGCTCCACCGTCTTCTGTTGTATATTCAAATACTTCATGCGGGATTTTTTGTTGCTCGATTAAACGCACCGCATTGGTTTTTGCCTGCTTTTTCGCCAAGACATTCACTCCCTATTCTTTCAACTTTGTAAACAGTATACACTGCCTTAGTTGGGAACAAAATAAAAACTCGCCCAAAGTTATTTGAGCGAGTCGGTACATTATGCGATTTGAGAAAATATTGGTTCATATACCGGACGATAGCCGTTTTTCACCATCGCGACATGAGAGTTATATTTGGTTGCGGCATTATTAAAGGTCCGTTTAAATAAGAGCTTTTCTAAATCTTGACCAAATACCGTTTTCTCCTGTGGATCACGAGCGAAATCTTTTTCAAAGCGCTCTGGCATCGTAAATGTTAAATCTTCCTCTGCATGCGGTGCCAATTCCTCTAGTTCTTCAACTGGTTCGCCGGTTTTTTCGGCGCGTACTTGTTGAAGTTGTGCTGAGGCACTTGCTGCGACACGTAAATCTTGAGGTGAAGGTTGTGCAGGTGCTAATGCTGCCTGGCGTAATTTTTCTAGCAGTGCACCCGTGTCATCCGATTCTTCGTTACTAATTGGCATTGCGCTTGCAACGGCAACTGACCCATTGACTCCTGTTACTTCATTTTCAGTTTCAGGGGCAATGACGTCTTTATTCGTTTGCTGTAGCTGTCCATTAATACTAGGCTGCTCAAAAAATCGTTCTCTTACTTCAACTGATGATGCTTGAGTTTCTTTACGGACAGCTGCATCTGCCTCGTGTAAATCCTTTTCCGTTTTACCAGAAAGTAAATTTTCAAGCGCTTGAAGCATTGGATTTTTACTTGCATCCGCATATTTGGCATGCTTTTTGTAAACATCTCCAACCTCTTTGCGTTGAAGTGAGCGTTTTCTTTCTTCAAAATCTGGACTCATTTGATGCAACAAGCTAGCGACTTTCATATCATTCACCTCTACTTTGTTCGTAATCTATTAATATTTACGTTGTATTTATATGTTAATATCGGGGAAAGACGCAAAATATTCATTAATTGTTCATATTTAAACCTTTATTACTATATAAAAAGTAATTTGTACCTATAAACATTTCCAAATATTCATAATTACTATTAAATACCCGAGATGATTTAACAAAAAACATTTTCACCGTTATTTACAGAGAATTTTTTGGGGCAAAAATACGCTTTAATCGATAAGTTCCATCTTTTCTAATACAAAAGGGATGTCCTGTAAGTTTGAAGCTTACGAGACATCCCTTCTTTTTATAGTACTTAATTAATCAAACTTCATCCCTTTTAATAGGTCAGCAAAGGCATTATTAATCGGTTCTTCCTCTTTTTGCTGTTCTTTCATGAACTTTTGAACACTGCGCTTATCGACCTTGCCGCCACCTTCTTTTTTACGGCGTGCTTCAAAGGCAGATAGTTTTTCACGGTGACCACATTTACATACGAAAATTTGCCCATCACCTTGTCCGTGTAGCTCAAGCTTTTTCTTACATTGTGGACAGCGAGCATTCGTTACGCGTGATACGTTTTTACGGTGGCCACATTCACGGTCTTGGCACACGAGCATTTTGCCTTTTTTGCCGTTCACTTCTAGCATTGGTTTCCCACAATCAGGACAAGACTTCGTAGAAATATTATCGTGTTTGAATTTTTTATCGCTCTTTTTAATGTCTGAAACGATTGCTTGTGTATGTTGCTTCATTTCATTAATGAAAGTTTCTTTTTTCAGTTTACCATTAGCAATTTGCTCTAGCTTTTGTTCCCATTGAGCCGTTGTTTCAGGTGATTTTAATTCACTTGGTACTAAATCAAGAAGCTGACGACCTTTTGATGTAATATGAATATCTTTTCCACGTTTTTCGATTAAGAATGAGTTGAATAACTTCTCAATAATATCCGCGCGCGTGGCAACTGTTCCTAAACCACCAGTCGATTTTAATGTATCAGCTAACTGTTTGTTTTGTGTGTCCATATACTTTGTTGGATTTTCCATTGCTGTTAGTAATGTTGCCTCTGTAAAGCGTGCAGGTGGCTTTGTTTGACCTGAAGTTTGGGCAATCAAATTCGTTTTTAAGATTTGCCCCTTTTCAAGGCGAGGTAGTAATTGTTCTTTCACCTCTTCGTTTGATTCTTCATCATCAAAACGATTTGAATAGACTTCTTTCCAACCCGCAACAAGGACTGTTTTCCCACGTGCGATAAATTTTTCTTTGCCGATTTGTGCTTGTAATGTTAATTGCTCGTACTCGTAGGCTGGGAAAAGTACCGCTAAGAAACGTTTTACGACTAAATCATAAATTTTACGCTCTTTATCAGTAAAGTTTGCGAAGTTCACATATTCCTCAGTTGGGATAATGGCGTGGTGATCACTTACTTTGCTATCGTCAACGAATGATTTGTTCGCTTTGATTGGCTTTGTTAACACTTTATTGGCGTGTGCGCGATATTCTCCAACACCACAAGCTTTTAAGCGCTCTGGTAAAGTACCTACGATATCTGAAGAAAGGTATCGTGAATCCGTACGAGGATACGTCAATACTTTATGAGACTCATATAATTTTTGCATAATATTTAATGTTTCTTTTGCTGAATAGCCGAATATTTTGTTGGCATCACGTTGTAATTCTGTTAAGTCATAAAGACCTGGCGAGAATGATTTCTTCGGCTTGCGCTCGATATCAATTACTTTAGCGTCTTGATTTTCAAGAGAATGAACGATTTCATCCACTTTTTCTTTATTGAAGCTACGTGAATTACCGTTTGCATCTTGCCATGTTAATTTAAGTTCTTTTGTTTGTGCTTCAATGCCGTAATACGTTTGGGCTTTGAAATTTTTTATTTCATCTTCGCGTGCAGCAACCATTGCGACAACCGGTGTCTGAACACGCCCCGTATTTAATTGTGCATTGAACTTTGTAGAAAGTGCGCGACTTGCATTTAAACCGATATACCAGTCTGCTTCACTACGAGCTACTGCTGCTTGATAAAGATTTTCATAGGCTTTCCCTGGCTTTAAATTTGCAAAGCCTTCTTTAATGGCTTTATCAGTAACAGATGAAATCCATAAGCGTTTAATGGGTTTGTTTACTTTTGCACGGTCAATAATCCAGCGTGCTACTAATTCCCCTTCACGCCCAGCATCGGTAGCAATAATAATTTCATTCACGTCTGCACGTGTCAATTGAGATTTTACTGCATTATATTGTTTGCTCGTTTGTTTAATTGTCATTAACTTTAAGCGTTCTGGAAGCATCGGTAGATCTTCTAAATTCCACTTTTTATACTTTTCATCATAGCTTTCTGGATCTGCTAATGTCACTAAATGCCCTAGCGCCCAAGTGACGATATATTTGTCTCCTTCTAAAAAACCATTTCCTTTTTTAGTACACTTCAGCACATTGGCAATATCGCGCGCGACTGAAGGTTTTTCTGCTAATACTAAACTTTTAGCCATTGTTTACACCCTTTCATAAATCCTTGTGTTTACTATAGCATAGAAAATTTTGTTGTATCTGCTTTTGGAAATGCAAATAAAAATAGCCTGTGAATTTTTCATCACAGGCTGTTTAGCATATTATAGTTTGAAGTGATTTACTTCATTTTGTAGTTGTTCTGCAAGTTCAGATAAAGAATGTGCATTGTGAGAAATTTCCTCTGTCGCAGCTAACTGTTCTTCTGTTGCAGCACTTGTATCACCTGCTGTATCAGCAGTTTGAGTAGCCAACTGTTGAACATGACTCACGCTTTCTGTTACAGAGCCAGTCATTGCTTGAATTTCCTCTACTGCTGCGGAAACAGATTCAACACGGAACACGACTTCACCAATACCTGTTTCGATATTTTTGAATACGTGTAAAGATTCTGTTGTTTTGTTCATTCCAACATCGACTTTTGTACCGCCTTCAACGATTGTTTTCGTTGCTTGGCTTGAAGTTTGTTGAATTTGCTCTACCATACTACCAATTTCAGTTGCTGAATTTTTCGATTGCTCTGCTAACTTACGAACTTCATCAGCTACAACTGCAAAGCCTTTACCATGCTCACCAGCACGTGCGGCCTCAATCGCTGCATTTAATGCTAGTAAGTTTGTTTGGTCTGCAATATCAGTAATTAAACCTGTAATATTTTGAATGCTATTTGAATGTTGCTCCATTGCTCGCATCATTTCAGTTGTTTCAGTAAATGTCTCATGGATTGTCTCCATTTGATCAACAACGTTTTTAATCGATGTTGCCCCTTTATCAATTAACGTTTTAACTCCATTTGTGGCTTGAAGCATTTGCTCATTATCGCCTGAAATTTGATCAATACTTGTACGTAATTCATTCATCGACTCAATCGAAGAATTCATATAACGAGCTTGTTCTGTACTTGTATGTAATTGATTTTCTGCCGATGTTGCAACCATTTGAGAAGAAGCTAAGCTTTCTTGAGAACTTGCTGAAAGTTCCTCTGCATTTGCTGCTACTTGCATTGATGAATCACTAACACTAGCAACAATATTACGTAAGTCCTCTAGCATGACATTAAAGCTTTTCGCCATGACACCAATCTCATCACGGTTTTTAATTTGAAGTGGTTCAATTGTTAAGTTACCTTTTGCAATATCACCAAGAGCCGCTGTCACTATGCCAACTGGTCTTGAAATATGTCTGCTCATGAGATATGAAATACCGATTGCTAAAATAATTGCAATAATCGTTAAAATAACCATCGTCGTTATTGCCGTTTTTTGGAAAGCGTTTATCTCAGCACGTGTTTTTGTGATATTTTGCTGCTGTAATTCAACGATTTCATCGATAATTGTTAATACGTCACTATTTAAAGTCATAGATGTTGCTTGAGCAGCAGACATATCTTTTCGACTTTCTTTTAACTCTACTATTTGATTATTTGAATCGAATAATAGTAATGTTTTTTCTTTTAAATCCTCTAAAAGCTTAAGAGAGGCTTCGTCAGTGCTTAATGCAATCAGTCCTCTTGCAGCAGTTGACCCGTTCTCGATTTCTTTCTCCATTTCTTGTTTTGCTGTTGCCTTATTAATCGTTACAAATTCTAATAAATTGGTTGCTAAATCTTTCTGTGCAACTTCCAAATCACGAGCAAAGTTAATACGTGCAACATCATTATCCAATACTTCTTCATATCGGTTTTTTACACTATTAATCGCAATTGAGCCGACCGTGTTGATAATTAGTATTAATACAATTGTAGCTGAAAATGAAAGCCACAATTTTTTTGAAATAGAAAACTTCACTTACTAGACCTCCTATAGATAAATTTTGGAATTTAATCACTATTGAAATTATAAACTTAATATAGTCTATAAGTCATCAAAATTTTCAAAAATAATTTAAATCTTTCTTACTAGAGTCTAAATTAGTTACATGAGATAACAAGTCAATCGTTAATTATAGGAAAATAATTACATTCTAATTGAAGATTTGTTTTTCCTACATTTATTTTTTGAATTTTCGGTGTTTAAATAATAAAAGTCGGTGGTACAATAAATAATAGATAAGAACAACTAAATAAAATCCCCGTTGATTTCACTTCATTTGTAAGAAAAATCAAAATTTTCATCACCATACACAGAAAATTTTGTAGACAGTTAAATGAATTTGTTATACAATAAGAGTAATTAAATTGCTTAAGCTGTTAACGATTATTCACATATTAAAAAAGTGAACGTCTACGCTCCCTTTTTTAATGTGTGAATTTTTTTATACATTTAGCAAATTAATTTAATTTATTTTTGGAGGTTTTCTCTCATGCAACAAGGTACAGTAAAATGGTTTAACTCAGAAAAAGGTTTCGGTTTCATCGAAGTTGAAGGCGGTAACGACGTATTCGTTCACTTCTCAGCTATCCAAGGTGAAGGATTCAAATCTTTAGACGAAGGTCAAAAAGTTGAATTCGAAGTGGAAGACGGTAACCGTGGACCACAAGCTACTAACGTAACAAAACTTTAATTCCAACGAATTAAGTTCAGATAGTTAGCTGGAAAGAGGCATACTCAAACGAGTATGCCTCTTTTTTTTATGCATTTAATTCGCCACTGGAGTGTAACATTGTAAAGCTTCTTTCATTAAATTCATTCTTTCTCTAATAAAGTTGGATATATTAAAGTGGTTATTCGGGTGTAGTCATTTGGCGGGTTCTTCGCACGCAAGCCGCACAGCCATGTTGCACATGTCTGTACGACTCGCCTTTGTGCTTCGTGAAAGACCCGCCAATACTTGGTGTATCCATTTTCCTTTTGCTTGTATTCACATGCTGGCGCTTACAGTGGTAGGCGCCAGTCTTTTTATTGGGTGAATCTTTTTATACAGTAGGGTTTATCATAGTGAATTCATCCTTTGTTATAGGGGTATTCGGGTGTTTCGTTTGGGCGGGCGCAGCACACATTCACAAAGCCTCTTACGGTCTTCTAATGAAAAGGTTATTCAGGTGTAGTCATTTTTGGCAGGTTCTTCGCACGCAAGCCGCACAGCCATGTTGCACATGCCTGTACGACTCGCCTTTGTGCTTCGTGAAAGACCTGCCAATATAAGGTGTATCCATTTTCCTTTTACTTATATTCACGTGCTGGCGCTTACAGTGGTAGGCGCCAGTCTTTTTATTAGGCGAATCTTTTTATAAAATAGGTAAAATTACAATGTATTTATTTATCATCTAAATACTGTGAACTCATTTATCTAGAGTTTTAGTAGAAAAGGCAATCCTGCCATTATAGAAAATGAAGGCATTGACAACTATTGAACCCTATCCGTATATTCATCCCTTTATAAAAAGAGAATCTGTGGCAGTCCCTTTCTCACTTAATTCAACGGACTCCTTTAAAAGTAAACGGCGCCTTTGCTCGCCAACAGCGCCGCACCTGAATACAAGCAAAAGTAGAATCGACTATCCTTTGATTTGGCAGGCCTAGCATACCGCAACAGTATCAGTAGTAGGGACACGTACCACGTGACCCTGCTGCTGATATGCGGTCGCCTGCCAAAATACGAAACACCTTCATAGAATATTTATGAAATTGACTAGCTCTGACAATCCCCTTGCTCAAAATTCAACGGACTCGTTTTAAAGAAAAACGGCGCCTTTGCTCGTCAACAGCGCCGCACCTGAATACATGTAAAAGTAGAATCGACTATCCTTTGATTTGGCAGGCCTAGCATACCGCAACAGTATCAGTAGTAGGGACACGTACCACGTGACCCTGCTGCTGATATGCGGTCGCCTGCCAAAATACGAAACACCTTAATAGAATATTTATTTGAATTTGACTAGCTCTGACAATACCTTCAGCCCACCAAATTCAACGGACTCGCTTTAAAAGTAAACAGCGCCTTTGCTCGTCAACAGCGCCGCCCCTGAATACATGCAAAAGCAGAATGGACTATCCTTTGATTTGGCAGGCCTAGCACAAGGCGCAAAGAAGAGTCGTACAGATATGTGCAACATATCTTTGCGACTCTGGCGCCCAGCCTGCCAAAACCCAATACACTTTCATAACATCTCTATTAGAAGATGACTAGTTTGACAATCCCTTCAACCCACAAAATTCAAAGGACTCACTTTAAAAGTAAACGGCGCCTTTGCTCGCCAACAGCGCCGCACCCGAATACATGCAAAGGCATAATGGATTACACTTTGATTTGGCAGGCCTAGCACAAGGCGCAAAGAAGAGTCGTACAGATATGTGCAACATATCTTTGCGACTCTGGGCGCCCAGCCTGCCAAAAACCGATACACTTTCATAACATCTCTATTAGAAAATGATTAAGCTCTGACAATCCTTTCAACCCATAAATTCAACAGACTCACTTTAAAGAAAAACGGCGCCTTTGCTCGCCAACAGCGCCGCCCCTGAATACATGCAAAAGCATAATGGATTACACTTTGATTTGGCAGGCCTAGCCCAAGGCGCAAAGAAGAGTCGTACAGATATGTGCAACATATCTTTGCGACTCTGGGCGCCCAGCCTGCCAAAACACGATACACTTTAATTACATCACTATTAGAAGATGATTAAGCTCTGACAATCCCTTCAACCCACAAAATTCAACGGACTCGCTTTAAAGAAAAACGGCGCCTTTGCTCGCCAACAGCGCCGCCCCTGAATACATGCAAAAGTAGAATTGACTATCCTTTGATTTGGCAGGCCTAGCCTAAGGCGCAAAGAAGAGTCGTACAGATATGTGCAACATATCTTTGCGACTCTGGGCGCCCAGCCTGCCAATACATGATACACTTTCATAACATCTCTATTAGAAGATGACTAGCTCTGACAATCCCTTTGCTAAATTCAAAAGCCACCACAAATTGTGATGGCCTTTTTTGTTTTATAAAATTTGCCCTAAACGCTTAATGCCCTCTTCAATTACTTCAGGTGTGGCATTTGTGTAGTTTAGGCGCATCGTGTTGACTTCAGATTTATTCGTATAGAATGGATTGCCTGGTACGAACGCTACCTTTTGATCCATGGCTTCATGGAATTTATCGAGTGCGTTGGCGCCATTTTCCATCGTTACCCAAATGAACATGCCGCCTTCTGGTTTTGTATAGGTTACATGCGATGGGAAGTATTTATCCATCGCTGCAAGCATCGTATCTGCTTGTGCTTTATAAAGTGCTGTAATTTTTTCAACATGGGCTTCATAGTCATTGTTTATTAAATAATCATGTAAAATATATTGTGCAAAAATGTTCGTATGAAGATCTGATGCTTGTTTCGCTGTTTCAATATGGTCTAATAGCTCATGGTTTTTCGTTAAAATATAACCTAAACGCATACCAGGTGTAACGGTTTTAGAAAATGACCCTAATACAACACTATTTGTCATTTTTCCAGCTGCGACATAAGGTAAGTGCTCGCCAGTAAATCGCAGTTCGCCGTATGGATCGTCCTCGATGAAAATAACATCCTCATCTTTAATTGCTTCATATATTTCTTCTCGACGTTCTTTTGTGTAAGTGAGGCCCGTTGGATTTTGGAAGTTGGGTACGGTGTAGACCATTTTGACATTAGGCTCTTTTAATGCCGCTTTTAGTTCGGCAACATTTATCCCTTCTGTCTCTAGTGTTACACCATGGAATGTTGGTTCACGTAAAGTGAAGGCTTGAATAGCCCCAAGATAGCCTGGCTCTTCAATAATAACCCCATCCCCTTTATTTAATAACACTTTTGAAATTAACTCTAACGCTTGCTGAGAGCCTGTTGTGATAAGTACGTCTTCAGGTTTAAAGTCTAAACCGGGTTGTTTTTTATTATATTTATCTGCAATATACTGACGAAGTGGTAAATAACCTTGTGTTGTTGAATATTGGAAAACCTTCGCTCCACTTTCATCAATCGCGTGTGTGACCGATTGCTTAATTTGCTCCATTGGAAATGAAATTGGGTTTGGTAAGCCCCCCGCAAACGAAATCACATCGTCTGCATCGGTTACTTTTAAAATGTTGCGAATGAATGAAGATGGTGTGTTTAAAATACTATCAGAATATTGCATAATCGATTCTCTTCCCTTATTTGTAATTTTCAAAATTTTATCATTTTATTTCTATACAAACAATAGGCATGTACCAATTTAAGTTGATACATGCCTATTTCTAGTAAAACTATGACACGAATACGTGATGTTTTATAATGCTTTTTGTTTGCGGCCTACTAATAAATGATAAAGCGGGATACAGATGATAATAATTGGAATCATCATTGTGAAAATCATGCGATACGTCGTATGTGGCTCGATAAAGCCTAAGATGAACGGACCAACCCCTAAACCTAAATCATATAAAATAAAGTATGTTGATGTTGCTAAACCAAAACGGTGTGGCTCTGTTACTTTTACAGCAACGGTTTGTGCAATCGAGTTAAAGTTCCCGTAACCAAAACCAATTAACGCCGCAGCGACAAGTAACATCCAACCTGCAGATGCCTGGCTAAATAGCACCATGCCGAGAGCAAAGACAATTATACACGGGTACACAATTAAATTGGGCCCGCGCGAATCCATCAACTTCCCTGTAAATGGACGTGAGAAAATAATAACAATGGCATACACTAAGAAGAAATAGCTTGCCGCCTCCACTAAATCGATTTGCTTCGCATAAAATGTTATGAATGACATAACCCTGAATATGAGAAACCAATTAGTAACGCAATAAATGACACAGGAATTGCTTTTGGTTCGATGAATTTTTCAAGTAAAGACAATTTCTTTTCTTCTTTTGGATCTACCTTTTTCATCGTAATTGTAATTTTTGCGAAGAAGAAGCCGATTAAAATAAGGACTGATAATATAATATTTAAATAGAAAATCACATCAAAGCCGTTTTCTAGCTTCATTAAGAACATCCCGATAAACGGTCCAATCGCTGTGGCTAAAATGGCACTTAAACTAAAGTAGCCAATTCCTTCCCCTTTACGTGATGCTGGTAAAATGTACGCAACAATGGTACCTGTCGCTGTCCCAATTGTTCCGACTGCAATCCCTTGTAGTAAACGAATTGTTAATAAATAACCAACGCCCCACTCTAATAAATAAAGTGCTGACATAATAAATAATCCAATCAGACCGATTAATAATATTTTTTGAGGTCCAATTGCCCCGATTAGTCGACCTGCTCCAAGTCGACCTACTAATGTACCGATAATAAAAATACTCGATACAAGCCCTGCGATACTTGTTGAAACACTGTACGTTTCAACCGCATAGCTCGATATTGTTACCATAAGTAAGAAAAACATCAAAATCGACATAAAGTTAATAACTGAAACGATAATGAAATCCTTCGTCCAAATGGATTCTTTTACTTCACTCATTAAAATCCTCCTTCAAACGTGCCTCCATGTCGAACAGCACTTGCTGAAATTCGCCCTTTTGCTGTTGTGTTAACACGCTTAATAAATGTTTTTGTAGATTTTTAATTTCCGGGGAAATAGTTTCGTGCAATTTTTCGCCCTTTTCTGTCAGGCTTAAATATTTTTCGCGTTTGTCTTCCCCTTGCTTTGTTTGGACAAGTTCATGTTTCATAAGCGTTTTTACATTAGCTGATACAGTTGGCTTTTCAACATCCCAATATTTTGCGATTTGACTTGTCGTCGCTACTTGCTCTTCGTATAAAAAATTTAGTAATGACCAGTTCGAGCTTGATAGCTCATATGGTGCCAATAACGCTGAAAGGTGCGCCATATATTTTCTATGAAAACGATGCACTTGTAAAAAGAATGTCATCTTTAATCCTCCAAGGAAATTAGTTAGTTAGCCTAACTAATTAAACAGAAAAATAGCATGAATGTCAATAGAATAAAAAAAAGGCGATGAAATTCGCATACGATTTCATCGCCTTTAAATACTATTTTAAAAGAAAATTAATAATAAAATACCTACTAAGAAACAGTAGTAGGTGAAGTAATGTAACTTCCCATTTTTCATGATACCCATGAACCAACGCATCGCGAAGTAGGTCATGAATAATGTTGCGAAGAATGTCACTGCATAAGGTAACGCGAGATCCATTTTGTTTGGCTCATCTAGAAAATCGCTTATTCCTAGTACAACACCGCCAAGACTTACCGGAATATAAAGCATGAATGAAAAGCGTAACGCCGTTTCTTGGTTCATGCCAACGCCGATTGCTGAAATAATCGTCGCACCCGAGCGGCTAATTCCTGGCGTTAATGCAACAGCTTGCCCTAACCCAACGATAAACGCATCTTTTGCTGTTAAATCCCCATCACGCTTCGAACCACGTAGATTACGGATCAACCATAATGCGATACCTGTTACAAATAGCATACAAGCAATAGTCGTCATGCTCACGCTATCCGCAATGATGTCACTTAGTAATACGCCTAATACACCTGCTGGAATCGAACCGATAATCACATACAAGGCAAAATTAAAATCTGTGCGGTAACGCGGATTACGTGTTTTAATAAACAGTAAAAACCCTGTAATTAAACGAATAATATCCTCGCGGTAAATGAACATTATCGCAAGCAGACTTGCCGTATTGGTTAAAATGGCAAATGTAAATCCTTGTTCCCCCATCCCTAAAACTTCACTAGCAATCATGACGTGACCACTCGAAGAAACTGGAATCGGTTCTGTGAAGCCTTGCACTAAACCGATAATTAAGTGCTTTAAAATTAAAATTAAATCAAAGTTTTCCATTGAAATCTCCTAAAACATTAGTATTGCGTACATGCATTTAGTTAGTCACTTTTTTAAGATAATACTGTTCACTAATGTGTGCTAGCGCCTTTGGTAATGTGCCATCTGATAATAAAAATAATTTTCGTGTTGCACGAGAAGCAATCGTATATAAAAGATATGCATCCATCTCCTCATGATATACATGCGCACTGGCATCCGCTAATACAACCGTTGTAAACTCAAAGCCCTTCGCCATATATCCTGGCATGATTAAAATGCCCTTCATATACACTTTTTGTTCCTCTGTTACGAGCTGCAATGTGGGGATAAGTGATTTTAAATCATTATATAACCGTTCACTTGCGGCTCTATTTTTGCACAAAATCACAAAGCTATCATCTTGTTCATAATGGGCAACGACTAATTGCTGAATCGTTTCAAGGAGCGCTTTCGTTTCAATCAATTGCGGCTTGTCCCCTGAAACACCCAGTGAAAGCGTCGTTGTGTTGTGTAGAATAGCGCTCATAAAGTCCGTAATTTCATTGGTTGAACGGTATGATTTGTTTAATTCGATTACTTTAAAATGCTTTGATAATGGACCTGCTAGTGAATCCTTCATTTGTGGATGCACCATTTGATTTTTGTCTCCGAGTAATGTGTAATGCGCTTTTGGATGCATCGCTTTAATCGTTAATAATTGGAGATACGAGTAATCTTGAATTTCATCAATTACGATATGTTTAATTGTTTTGTCTGTATAGAGCCCTTTAATGACTGCTTGTAAATACATGATTGGTGCTAGATCTTCATATAACAGCTTATGCTGCTTTAGCTTTTCTGCAGTTGTTGCTTGGATGCTCTGCGTGAATAAATTGTCATTACGAAACGTTAGTGATTGCAAGTACATTTTGTTCAAATTAACAAAGCCGAGCTGTTCTATCGTCACTTCGAGCTTACCGTATTTCTTTTGTACATCTTGATAGGCTTGTTGCTCCAGCTCCTTATCGGAACCAATATAGGCGTTAACCGCGCGCAATTCTTTTATACGCTTGCGCTGTTCTTTATTTTTGCGCTCCTGCAATTTCGTTTGTAGCAAGGTACGAATTTTTTTCAGACGAAAATCAACATCTAGCCCGCCAAACTTTTCATAAAATAGCTGTGAGATTTTTTTCGCTGAGGCAAACACGTCATCCCCCATTTTCAAATTGTAGAACGGCATCCCTGCTTTTTTAATGCTCTCCATATAATTTAATAATTGTTTCACATACAAATGTGACCCTTTAAATGCGTAATGCTCACGAGCTACTTCGTCTGCTATTTGCAGGCGTTCGATATTTTCATAATTCGTCTCACAGTCGTAGCGCGATAATTTTAAATCGCGTAATAATCGGTAGTAAGTCGTATGCTGCACGTTTTCCTCGCCTAACTCTGGTAAGACATTCGAAATATAGTCATTGAACAAATCAGACGGTGAAATTAGTAAGATGCTGCGCGCATTCATCGTTTTACGGTATTCATAAAGTAAAAAGGCAATTCGCTGCATCGCAACCGACGTCTTCCCACTACCAGGAGGTCCGAGCACGATTAAATTATCCTGATTTGATGAACGAATAACGGCATTTTGATCACTTTGAATCGTTGCGACAATCGACTTCATTTTTTCCTTCGCTGTATCTGCTAGTAATCCTTGTAATACCTCATCGCCAACATAAACATCCGCATCAAATAACTGAATGAGTTCATCATACTTCACTTTATATTGACGACGACCTTCAATCACAACATCGATATATTCCCCGTCTGGAATTTGATAGCGCGATAATCCGACCTTGTTTTCATAAAACAGACTCGAGATTGGTGCGCGCCAGTCAAAGATTAATACATCATCTGTCTCTGGCTCGCGAAATGTCGATAAGCCAATGTATAAATGCTCTTTTTCGCCTTGTTCGTTTTCAATTGAAATACGCCCAAAATAGGGACTTTTATATAAGATTTTTGTCTTGGCTAATTGTTCGCTCGCATTTAAATATTCACGTTCTCGCAGTTGCATCGTTTGTAGCATTTGCGAAAACTGAATCGCATTTTCTCCTGATACATCATTAAATTCAGAAGACGCTTGCGTACGCTCTTCCACAATGTCGCCCTTTTGTCTTTTTAATTGGATTTCTAATGCCTCGACCTGCTTTTTTAATAGCTCGCTCATTTGCTTCAAATGTGCTTGTTCTTGTTGCCAAATTGTTTGTTCCATATTGGATTCGCCCCCACTTGCTGTCGAAAATTAGAAAACATATCTCGTTATAAAACGTGTGCGATTAGATGTTTTTTTATGTGGATTCTTTGAAAGCTGATTCTTTATTATCCACCAAATTTACAAATTCACGTAAAAATATATGCTACATCAAATTGTCTCGTGATTCAAATCTCGTCTATTTCCTCCGTTTTTCTTCGCCCTTTTTAAAATGCCATCGCTACTATTTCAAAAAAAGTCCTAACGACACATTTTGTTCATATTTGAATTGCTTTTTTCGAACACAAAAATTTATTTCATATTGCCCATTTCTTCCTATTTTCTTGGCATTTGAGAAAAAGACTTTGAAATGTTTATTTTTGGTTAGGTCTCTTTATTTCCTTATATTTCGATTGAAATTTTGTTTTTTTTTGCATAAATTTCATTTTTATTTCACTTTAGCGTAGTTCGATAATTACTGTAAATAACCAATTTTATACATTTTAAAGCATCAATCTCTACTAGCATACTATGATTTAATCGAGCCATTTTCATTCACTTTCTAGCATTTCGTAACAATTTAGCTACATTTTAATCCATTAATAATCAAAATTCCACGTTATGATGAAAAGAGAAATACATAATTCGAAAGGAGTAGTCATTATGAAAAAAGTCATATTTTTTGAAGTACAAGGTGGAAGCGATAAAGGTCCAGATGGTCATCGCAAAGATACGATGCCAATGGTTGAGGCATTAAAGGAGCGCGGGCAAGAAGCAGAGGTCCTGTTTTTTGAAAACGAAAAGCGTGATGAAATTTTTAATTATGTAAAAGATAATGCCATTGCTTATGTTTCTCGTATCAATCCAGGGAACTTAAAGTATGAAGCGGAGTACTTTGAAATGCTACGTGAGTTATGTGTAGAAGGTGTGATTGGTATGCCACACCCTGATGCGATGATCGGTTACGGTGC
Source organism: Lysinibacillus sp. 2017 (assembly GCF_003073375.1). Taxonomy (NCBI): domain Bacteria; kingdom Bacillati; phylum Bacillota; class Bacilli; order Caryophanales; family Bacillaceae; genus Lysinibacillus; species Lysinibacillus sp. 2017. The sequence continues at coordinate 405,013 of NZ_CP029002.1, read as the reverse complement.
GAAAGATGCGTTAGTAAAATTACGTCATACATCTTTAGTGCCTGAAGATACGTATGCCTACTATACGATTGAAGAGTTTAAAGAAATATTCCCGACATCATTAGCTAAAGGTGAGCGCGTATTAAAGCAAAACCGTGGATCTACGGGTGAAGGCATTTGGCGTGTGCAATTAGTGGATGCATTAGAAGATGATGTTACAGAAGTGCCACTAAACGCGAAAGTGAAATGCACAGAAGCAAAAGACAATCACGTTGAGTACCATGAGCTTAATGCATTTATGACATTTTGTGAGCAATACATCGTTGGCGCAAACGGCATGCTCGTTGATATGACATTCCTACCGCGCATTAAAGAAGGCGAAATTCGCTTATTCATGCTTCGTGATAAGCCAATTAACGTCGTACACAAAAAGCCAGCAGAAGATGCAGATGCATTCAGTGCGACATTATTCTCTGGCGCTCAGTATCGTTATGATAGTCCGGATGAATGGGCGACGCTTGTACATGGTTTCTTGGGTCAGCTAAGTGAAATAACGGAGCTATTAGGTGGCTATGATTTACCACTTATTTGGACAGCAGACTTCATTTTAGATACAGATGAAAAAGGTCAAGATACGTACATTTTAGGTGAGATGAACTGTTCATGTGTTGGCTTTACTTCTGAATTAGAGCTTGCTCACAATGTAGCAGAAGAAATCCTAGCGTGTATCAATGAAAAAGCAGCAGTTTTAGGCTAATAAAAAAGGAATCTCCCCGGCAGTTTAATTGCACGAGGGATTCCTTTTTCATGACTACTGCATATCAACGGCTTGCTTTGATAATGTTTTGGTCATTTCGCAATATTGAACGAATACACGTGCTAATTCACGTAAACGATTGTGTACCTCTTCATCGATAATTTTGTTATCTTTATCGAAATGATCTGCGTGTGTGTACACATAGTTTGGTGTCACTAAACAACGGAAGTAATCTAAAATGGGACGTAATTGATTTTCTAATACTAAATGGTGTTGGTAAGTACCACCATTTCCAACGATTGCAGCTGGTTTATAACGCATTGCTTTCGGTGGAATCATATCAAATGCATTTTTTAATACACCTGGGATAGAGGCTTGGAAAATTGGTGAAGCAAAGATATAGCCATCTGCTTCCTCAAATTTTTGAATCATCATTTTCATATCATCATTTAGCGGACTACCGTCTAAAATTTGGTGTTTTAGTTTCGAGAAATATAAAATTTCTAACTCTAATTCTGGATTGAAAGCTTGAATATATTGTTGAACCTGCTCTAAAACGACGCCAGTTTTACGACCAAAAATTGTGCCGTCAACAAGTAAAATTTTCATAGTTGTTCCTCCATATAACGAATTCTACTCATATTGTATCAGAACGGAGCATAGTTATTATAGGTAGTTGCTTGCAAAAGTTCAATTTCAGTCTTTCGGCCGACATCGTTATTTTAAGATAGAGTAACCCTTCAACCAATAGGATTCCTACTGCCGGATAATGCTAGTTATCTCGGTCCACCTCATTTATTTTACTGCGATCAAACACAACTTCCTTATCAACTGGTGGTAGTTCATCCTTTTTATACTTGTTCCAATTAAAACCGACCTCTTCCTCAGTAAAATGCTCTGGATTTTCTTCGGAGATTGGCATTTTCATCGTTACAATTTCATCGGATAAATAAATGGCGACCTTTTCTTGCTTTCCGTGTAGCGCCATCACTTTCATTGCTAAGGCAATTTGCTCTGCAGGAATCGAGCGAACTTTTTTTAGTGGTCCAACTAATAGTGGATTCATCACACTAAGTGCTTTGGCCCCTATCATTTCCCCGAGACGAAATTCACTGCGGTTTCCTGTAATTAGTGAAGGCCTGACAATCGATAATCTCGAGAAATCCATTTTAATAAGCCCTGTTTCTAATTTGCCTTTCACACGACTATAGTATGCAAGAGCTTTTTCGTCTGCTCCCATGGCAGAAATAACGATAAAATGTCCGATACCTTTATTTTTTGCGAGTGCTGCAATGGTCATAGGATACTCAAAATCCACTTTTTCAAACGCTTCTCGTGTCCCTGCTTTTTTTATCGTTGTCCCTAAACAGCAAAATACTTCATGTGCAAATTCAATATCACTTTCAGCAATTTGATCAAATTCACGCAATGTCACGATTAATTTTGGATGAAAATAATCGAGTGGTCTTCGTGAAATAACATTAACCGCAGCATATTCTTCACTTTCGCACAATAATTTCACCAATGTCGAACCGACCAATCCTGTTGCTCCAACGACTAAAGCTGAGCGCATTTCTTTCATTACCTTCACCCTTTCTTTTGGTTCATCACAGTAACATCAGGTTGATTTTTATTTGTATTCGTAGTGTCATTCATTTAACCTGGTTAAATGCGTCTGATAATACCGCTTGCGCTATCGCGAGGCGGTGGGTATTGATCAAGTTTATCCTCTATTCTTAGTGAATTTTGAATCATAGTTCGTTATTAAAATGAAAGTGAATGCCATGGTTTATTTATGATGAACACACTTTCCTATAAACTATTTTAATTTTTATAAAAGATACTTTATCGAATAAATCTTTTCTAAAAACAACTTATTAAAAAAATTGTATTTCAAATAGAGTGACGCGAAGCGCAGGGGGCGACTCCTTGGGGATTAAGCGGAGGGCACTGAAAAAGTCCCGCAGTCGCTTTTTTTCATAGTATAATAAAATTAATTAATTACAGGCGGTGTGACCATGATTCCTAAACAAGAAACCCTAAATTTAAGCCCTTATATGGCTCTTTATGATTTAATCATTCCAAAAGATAATATGCTTCGCCAAATCAATGAACTTGTTGATTTTTCATTTATTTTGGATGAGCTAAAAAATAAATATTGTTTAGATAATGGTCGAAATGCCATCCCACCGATTCGTATGTTTAAATATCTACTTTTAAAAGTGATACATGATCTATCGGATGTAGATTTAGTTGAACGTTCAAAATATGATATGTCATTCAAATATTTCTTAGATATGGCGCCAGAAGATGAAGTCATTAATCCAAGTTCTCTCACAAAATTCCGTCGTCTTCGACTTCAAGATGTGAATCTCTTAGATTTATTAATTCAAAAGACCGTTGAAGTTGCTTTAGAAAAAGACATTCTTACGAGTAAAATGCTTATAGTCGACGCAACACATACAAAAGCACGTTTTAATCAGAAATCTCCTAAAGAATTTTTACAAGAAAAAGCGAAAAATGTGCGTAAAGCTGTTTATCAAATTGATGAACAAATGAAAGAAAAATTTCCTGTCAAGCCAACAACAAATGAGCTAGAAGATGAATTAGCTTACTGCCATCAAGTGGTACAAGTCGTTGAAACACAATCAAAAATGGCACAAGTTCCAGCTGTACAAGAAAAGTTAAATGTTTTAAAAGAAGTGATTGAAGATACAAACTTTCATCTTAGTTACTCAAGTGACCCAGATGCACGTGTTGGTCATAAAACAGCGGACTCCTCTTTCTTTGGATTCAAAACCCATATTGCGATGAGTGATGAACGAATTATTACAGCGGCAGTGGTAACGACGGGCGAAGCAAGCGACGGGCACTACTTGAAAGAGTTAATTGAAAAAAGTAAAAGCACAGGCATGGCATTCGATACCCTATTAGCAGACACAGCGTATTCAAGTAAAGAGAATTTAACCTATGTCAAAGATGAAAAAATTCAACTCGTATCAAAACTACACCCATTAATTACGAATGGACATAAAAAAAATGACTTATTTACTTTCAATAAAGACGCTGACTTATACGTATGTCCAGCAGGGCATTTAGCAAAAAGAAAAGCGATTGTGAAAAGACCTGACGAATCCAAAAGAAACGATCAATTGAAATATTACTTCGATATTAAAAAATGTAAGGTTTGCCCTATCAAAGAAAATTGTTATAAAGAAGGTGCTAGAACAAAAACCTATAACGTAACAATTAAATCAACAGAGCATGTAGAACAGGAAGAATTTCAAAATACGGAGGAATTCAAAAAACTTTCTAAAGAACGTTATAAAATTGAGGCAAAAAATAGTGAATTAAAGAATGGGCACGGCTATCATACGGCAAATAGCACGGGTCTATTTGGCATGGAAATACAAAGTGCCACAACCATCTTTGCGGTCAATTTAAAACGGATATTAAAACTAATAAACTTAAAAGAATAAGGAATAGACAAAGTAATAAGACATTTTCTGTTGAAATTGAACCGAACATGCCTTATTTTTTTATGTCAAAAGGGATTCAATCTAAAAAACGATAGTTTTTCAGTGCCCTCGATTAAGCGTGTGCGGAATATCCACTTGTTGCTTGCCGCCGTAGAGGCAAGTAACAAGTTAGATGGAGCCACGCCCCCAGGAAAGCGTCCCCCGTAGCGTAGCAGAACGGACTTGATTAAAAAGGAATCACTTTCAATCAAAATTATGTCATCTCCAACTTATGGCGACGATCCTTTATTTTCAAATTTTTCTTCCTTATCCCATATTCTCTCTATACATACTTTCGGACAAATTACCATATTTTATAGGGATAGCGGAAAGGATGGGATTGTATTGCCAAAAAAGAAAATTGTATGGATCGTGGAGCATTGCGAAACGAAAGGTACTTATGCATTCGAACGAGCGGTCACTTTAGCAAACCTTTTGCAGGAGGAAACCGTTTTTCTTTTTATAAAGACAAACAATACGCGAATCATTAATGAATTGGCACAGACGAAGTTAACGATTATTTTGTTCGATCATTTTCACGAAATTAAGAAAAAATTACGGGAGCTCGAACCGCAATTAGTAATTCATGATGGAAAAGATACGCAAGTAGAGCAAATTGAAATGATTCGTCCGTTTTGCACAACGCTTGTCCATTTTGATGATTTTGGACTCGGTGCACAGCTTACAGACTGTCATTTAATCGCATTATTTGAAGAATCCTATGAGCAGCCACTCGCACATGAGCTTGCGGGTAGCTATGCATTTGCCGTACCACCAAACTTAGAAGCAACCGCAAAACGAATCCTCGCCAATCCTGATTGTTCAATTAAAGATACGTTGCCTCATATCGTCATTGCATTTGAAGATGGGGACGCAAATAATTTAACGTACCGTACACTACGTCATTTAACACAACTTCAGATTCCGTTGAAAATTTCCGTTGCAGTGGATGATGACTATCATCATGATGTTGATAGTTTGCAAATGATGGCCCTAAGTCGACGTAACACCGAAATCGTTCGACGTCCAGATGCCCTACTTCACCTAATGCCACAAGCAGACTTAATCATTTGTAATTCGAATTACACACCGTATAAAATTGCCGCGGCTGGTATTCCGTGCATTACAACCGCACAGCATGAATCTGAACTAGGCTATGCATTTTCACGAGAGGCTAATGGTTTTATTCATATTGGGCTCGGTAGAAAAATGAAACAATCGATTTTGCAAAATGCTGTCATGGAACTGTTATTACATGATCAACGCCGAGAAAGAGCCGTTCGTAAGCAGCGTTCGCTCGAAATCTTAACGAACAATGAAATTTTACAAACTTTGCTACTCGATTTAGCTTATTCTCGTCATAATATTGCACTCATATAGTGAAAAAAACTTGTGCCTTGTGATACAATACTAAAAGAATAATTTTGGTTATCAGAAGGAGCTATCACAATGCTAACAAAGGACCAGCTACAACAAGAAATCGCTGAATTAAAGATGGATTATATCAATCTTCAAGGCGATATGGAAAAGCTAGAATCAGTCGGTCATCCAGATTCAGTGAAACAAGCGCTTGTACGTCTTGAAAATATGGAAGTAAGACTTGCAGAACTAAATAAACAGCTCGCAGCATTATAGGCCTGCGAGTTTTTTTTGAGTAAATAATAGATATTTTAAACATTCGGAGGAATATACATGGCAATTTTAACAGTTGAAAATTTAGGTCATTCATTTGGTGACCGTACATTATTTAAAGACGTAACGTTTCGTTTAGTTGAAGGTGATCACATTGGTTTAGTTGGTGCAAATGGTGTTGGTAAATCAACATTAATGAGCATCATCACTGGCCAAGCCATTCATGATGAAGGGAAAGTAGAATGGCTACCAAATACACATTACGGCTATTTAGATCAACATACTGTCCTTACTGCCGGCCGTACAATGCGCGACGCCTTACGCGATGCCTTCCTTCCTTTATACAAAAAAGAAGAAGAATTAAATGCCATCACAGCGAAAATGTCTGAGCCAGACGCTGATTTTGACCAATTATTAGCAGATATGGCTGAAATTCAAGATGCACTAGATGCAGGTGATTTCTACACATTAGATATGAAAATCGAAGATGTAGCACGTGGTTTAGGTTTAGACGCTATTGGCCTTGAACGTGATGTAGCAGCCCTTTCTGGTGGTCAACGTACGAAAGTTTTACTAGCAAAACTTTTACTTGAAAAACCAAAAGTATTATTACTAGATGAGCCTACCAACTATCTTGATGAAGAGCATGTCACTTGGTTAAAGAACTATTTGAAAAACTATCCACATGCATTCCTTTTAATTTCGCATGATACAGAATTTATGAATGAAACGGTAGATGTCATTTTCCAATTGGAGTTCTCTAAATTAACACGTTACACAGCAACTTATGAAAAATTCTTAGAGCTTGCTGAGATCAATAAACGTCAGCATATCGACGCATACGAAAAGCAACAAGAGTTCATCAAAAAACAAGAAGACTTCATCAATCGTAACAAAGCGCGTTATTCAACTTCTGGCCGTGCAAAATCTCGCGAAAAACAACTTGGCCGTTTAGAGCGTATTGACCGCCCTGAAACAGCTGTGAAGCCTGAATTTGGCTTTAAAGAAGCGCGCACACCTAGCCGCTATGTAGTAGAAGCAATGAACTTAGTCATTGGTTACGATAAAGAAAAACCTTTACTTCCACCACTTACATTCGAAATCGAGCGCGGTGAAAAGATTGCCCTTGTCGGCATGAACGGTGTTGGTAAATCAACATTACTAAAAACAATGCTTGGTAAAGTACAACCACTTGATGGGAAGGTTATTTTAGGTGATTATCTGGAGCCTTCATACTTCGAACAAGAAGTAAAAGCAGACAAAATTACACCAATTGACGACGTATGGAATGCCTTCCCTTCTATGGAGCAAGCATCTGTCCGTGCAGCATTAGCAAAAGCTGGTTTAAAAACAGATCACATTACACGCCCATTGAACTCATTATCAGGTGGGGAACAAGCAAAAGTACGTTTATGTAAATTAATGATGGACCCTGCGAACATCTTAATCTTTGACGAACCAACAAACCACTTAGACGTGGATGCAAAAGAAGAATTAAAACGTGCCATGAAAGAATTCAAAGGGACAATCGTTCTCGTATCACATGAACCTGAATTCTACGACGGATTAGTATCGAAAATTTGGAACGTCCAAGATTGGTTCACAACGGGTGAAACAAACGAGTTAAACGAATTTAAGTAATAATTTCAGTAGTTAGCACGCTCAATTTTTATTGGGGGTGCTTTTTTCTATTGGGCAACTTCATAAATGCTTGTTTTTCTAATAAAGTGGGATTTGGGGTAGTCATTTGGCGGGCTCAGCACACATTCACAAAGCCTCTTTGCAGAGTCTTTCGCGAATGTTCTTTGTGCTGTGTGTAAGGCCCGCCGATATCAGGTGTGTCTTTACCAACCTTTTTAAATATCGTAGGCGCTGTGCTATCGCAAGGCGCAGGTTTTTCTATATATCAAAGCATTTCCTTCTAAAATAGTGGATATTTCGGGATAATCATTCGGCAGGCTCAGCACACATTCACAAAGCCTCTTTGCAGAGTCTTTCGCGAATGTTCTTTGTGCTGTGTGTAAGGCCCGCCGATATCAGGTGTGTCTTTACCAACCTTTTTAAATATCGTAGGCGCTGTGCTATCGCAAGGCGCAGGTTTTTCTATATATCAAAGCATTTCCTTCTAAAATAGTGGGGATTTGGGGATAGTCATTCGGCGGGCTCAGCACACATTCACAAAGCCTCTTTGCAGAGTCTTTCGCGAATGTTCTTTGTGCTGTGTGTAAGGCCCGCCGATATCAGGTGTGTCTTTACCAACCTTTTTAAAATACCGTAGGCGCTATGCTAAGCAAGGCGCGGTCTTCTAAAAAAAATAGCTATTCCTATGTAAATGATTAAGGTATTATCACTGCATTTCAATTGCTTTATTTAGCAAATTCATTTTATTTATGAACGGCGCCTTTGCTTGCAACAGTGCCTTACTTCTTTAAACACAATTTAATAGACTATGCCTTATTTGGCAGGCTTTGCATAAAGCGCAAAGATGAGTCGTACAGATTTGTGCAACAAAGCTGTGCGATTCATGCACTTAGCCCGCCAAACCCCATACACTTCCTTAGCCCCTTAAATAGGACTAGCTATGACAATTCCCTTGCCTCACTATATTTAGCAGATTCGTTCTATTAAACAAACGGCGCCTTTGCTTGCAACACTGTCACAGTTTCTTTACAAAACTGTAATATAAAAACTGAAACTTTTTATTTTCAAATACGTATAAATTATTAGTAAAACGGGTAAACATATAATGGAAATAAAACTCAAATAACAGTTGCAACACAAGTAGCTTACTGGTAAGATATATTTACAGATAAATGTCTTACAACTAAGCTATCACCAAACGATTATGGGAAAGCGAGGAAAAAACATGACAGTAACAATCTATACTCAATCAAGCTGTTCCTCATCACGAAAAGCATTAAAATGGTTAAATGAAAACAACATTGCTTACACGGAAAAGAGAACAACTTCTCAACCTTTAACATTAGCTGAATTTAAACATATTTTAAGTATGACAGAAGATGGCACCGATGAAATCATTGCAACAAACTCAAATGATTTCAAAAACTTAGCCGTTGATATCGACCAACTTTCAATTCAAGAGCTCTATAATTTAATTCAGCAACATCCACGTATGTTGCGTAGCCCTATTTTACTTGATGAAAAACGCATTCAAATCGGCTATAACGAAATGGACATTCGCCGTTTCATTCCACGTAAGGTGCGTGCATTTGAATTAAATGCACTACAACAACTGGCCGTAGAATAGCGATTACATTTGGAGTTGACACTTATGAATGAGCCTAAACGCGAGCAATTATCGACACTTTTTGAAACGATGACTTCTTTAGAACGCAAAATTGCGAATCAATGGAACAGTCACGATCTGCTTGGCTTTTCTAAATCTCATATTTTGATATTGGCTTTCCTTCACACAGAAGGTCCGAAGCGCCCCTCTGCCATTGCTGAAAAGTTAAAGGTTACTACGGGTGGTGTCACGGTTTTAACAACGAAGCTGATTAAAGCAGGATTAATCGAAAAGACGCAACATGAAACGGATCGCCGCGCTTCTCAAATTCATATTACAGGTGCCGGTATCCAAATGCTCGAACATACGCGCCAGCAAGTGGATGCCGTATTAGAGAATCTGTTTGGCATGTTGTCCGAAGATGAACTAAAAACCTTAACCAATATATTCGAAAAATGTGCGAGACTATAAAAAATGCTAGCCAATGATGGCTAGCATTTTTTTGTCTATTGTTTTGCAAAAGTCTCTTCTAAAATTTTACGATTTTTTTCATTGAACATATCATTATGTGACGACACCATTCCGTACGCATTGGCTTCAGGTTCAATATATAATTTCGCACTATTCACTGCTAATACGGCATCTTGGAAAGTTCCGACAAGAAGGTTCACTTTATCATCGTAGCTAATAATGTCCCCTGCTCCAAAAATTCCAGGTACTGACGTTTTACATTTACCTTCACTCATTAAATAATAGTCATCTTTCAAATCCGGATGATTTTTTTCATCATAAGTTAATGAAGTTTCACGGTTATACCCGTGGCTGATTAACACATCATCTACTGTCAACGTATGCTTTTCACCATTTTGATCAATGATTACTTGCTCAATAGCCGTTTTTTCACGGTTAGATAGGACTGTTTGAATTTCAGCATTTAGCATGATAGTCACACCATGCTGCTTTAATTTTTCGATTTGCGCTTCATGTGCAGTAAGCTGATCTTTTCGATAAACAACGGTTACTTCCTTTGCCACATATAATAATTCCACTGCCCAATCAATCGCGCCATTCCCGCCACCAGATACAAGAACTGATTTATCACGGAAACGTTCTAGCCCTAAAATTGTGTAATGCAAGTTCGTCATTTCATACTTTTCTGCACCTTCAATATCAAGCTTAATTGGGCTTAAAATCCCCCCACCGACTGCTACGATAATTGTTTTCGAATAATGTTTTTCGCCCGTTGCCGTTTCAATAACGAAATACTTTTCTTCTTTTTTAATTGTATCTACTTTCGTATTTAAGCAAATCGTTGGTGAGAAGATTTGCGCTTGCTCGATTAAGTTTTTAATAAAGTATTGTGCTTGAATGGGCGGTTGTCCTCCGATATCCCAAAGCATTTTTTCAGGATAAATATTAACTTTCCCTCCAAGTTCGGGTTGGAATTCAAGTATTTTTGTTTTCATCGTACGTAAACCGCTATAAAATGCACTATATAAACCAGCAGGACCGCCACCAATAATTGTTACATCATAAAGTTCCATCTGTATTCCTCCAAAAGTATCATTAACATCCTATTTCATATATCTCATTGCCTTTAGTATATCGATAATGATTCTCACTTTCAATTTAAATTATTCCAAATTCACAATGGCTTGCGTATTAAAAAAGCCATGGCAACCTTTTGCCATGGCTTTCGTTCTATTTATTAAGCTGGTAATAATGCGTCTTTCACGCCAACATCAGATAATAGAATTTCCTTTAAGCGTGCTTTTGCTCGGAATAAACGAGACTTAACCGTACCAATCGATACTTTCATCAGCTCTGAAATCTCAGCTAATGAAAATTGATCCACGTAAAAATACCATAATGTTTTTTGATAAATTGAATCCAATTGGACCATTTTTTCTTGAACTATTTTTGTAATCTCTGTTTTTTCAATCATTTCTTCTGTAGAAATTTCATTATTGGGAACCAAATCTAAAATCGGTACGTCTAATTGTTCAGGTTGATTCATCATATATTTGCTACGACGAACATTTTTGCGATAGCGGTCGCGGAATGTATTCATTGTAATCGTTGTAAGCCATGCTTTCACGTGGTCCACTTCTGTTACAGATGCTTCGTAGCGTACAACCTTTACCCAAACTTCTTGCATTAAGTCTTCTGCTTCATTTTGATTACGTGTTAATTTTAGGCATAGGTGATAAATGTAACGGTTGTATTCTTCGTACAAGTTGTTTAATAGTTCGTTCATGATATTGTCCTCCGATAAAGTTTATTTTATGTAAAGTCAATTTATGTTTAATTTGATAAAGTTTATTTCCTTGTGACTTTATTTTCCCAAAATAAATGCTTACACTCTATCGGATTGGCTTTCAATTACCTTACAATGATGTAAGTTATAGAGTAATCATTTGATTATATGAAATGTGCATTCCTCTACATACTACGCGTTTTCCATCTATCCCCTCACCTTACAATGTTTCCACTAAGCATGAAAATAACGCATTACACTTTTTAAAATCTTTTTCAAAGCTCGGTTGAATTACACTAATTTGTGCAAGGTTTCGTTCCTTTAAATAGGTACTTTCACTATGTAGTAAAAAGCCGTTTAATTCGCAAGTTTCTATGATTTGTGGCATTTTTTCATGCTGTATCGTTGCAATCATCGGATGTACATCCCCTACTATAAATGGCGCGAAGCTTGAATTTTTCACTTGTTCCATACGATTTACTAGTATTTCATAGCGTTCCGGATAAGCCTTTAACACCTCACTTACTGCTACGATCAAATGATGAGGCAGCGTGAATGGGATTTCTTTTTCGATAGAATAAGGTAAGTTCATATAAAGTGGTGCTTCACTTTTTGTTGGTGCTTCCTTACAAAAGATGAAAGAAAGACCGGCGATTGTTCCGAGTGACTTGCCACTTACTGCCGTCGCGTAATGTAAATCTTCCATTGAAAAAGGAAGTGATCCAAATGAGCTAATGCAGTCTGCACAAAGTTTTACATGATAGCGCTTTGTAAGCTCGGCTAATTTTTCAAGTGGATTTAATGCACTGTTGGACGTTTCACCGTGAACGAAAATTACGTAGCTGTAAGCATTCGTTTTTAGTGATTGTTCAATTAAGGTGATGTCAAAAGAGTTCCCCCAACCGAAATCAAGCGTATCCATTTGCAAATTCCACTGCTGTGCTTGTTTTTTCAAGCGACTGCCGAATTCCCCATTGATAAGGACAAGCCCTTTTTCCATTCCAAACTCACTTTTCAATTGTCCAAGCATTGCATCATTGGCAAGTGTCCCTGTGCCAACAAGTGGGATGACGACATTCGTTTTTGCTAATTTAAATAGCTTTTCTTTCATCAAATGGAGCTCTTGCTGAAATTTTTTAGAGCGATGCGATACAATCGACTGCTCAAGTGGGGATTGTAGTGCAACAGGACCTGGGTAAAACACCGCCGTTTGCTCACGTAATCGTTCACGAAACACGCTACTTGCCTCACGCGTTAGCACCATTGGTAAATACCGTGCTTCTTCTGTTCCTACTGGTGATGCGAATTGACGGAAACCCATTTGCGTATATAATCTTTCTTCACGCACTGTCCCAGAAATAACGCAGGCCGTATACCCTTTATCATAAGCATAACGATAGATAGCAGATGATAGCTTTGCAAAAACACGCCCGTTGCGATGTGCTTTTTTCACTGCAAGGAGGCGTAGCTCACATAAAAATCCGCATAAGTTTGCATCTAAATAGTGCTCGACTCCACCTAGTTTTTGATCAATTGAAAATGGTCGAACATCTCGAAAGGCAACCATTCCAACGATTTCCGTGTTTTTGTAGACAATAAGATAGACGTTTTCTTCATGAAATTTATCGATTAAACGATGTGATTCATTTTGCTCGTGCTGGGGAATCTCTTCAACAAATGTTTCATAGTTCAGTGCTGCAATCGCATCAAATTCTTGGTTTGCTGTCGCTATTTTACTCCAATACATTCGGCTTCACTCTTTCTATTATGCTATTTCGTTGTTTCCAAATAACGAGTAACAGAGCTATACACAAAATAATGCCGCCCTCTAATTTCCAAGAAACGAGCACACCGTAAAGCGCAAAGCCCACAACCATACTCAATGTTGCACTTTTTGTGAAAAGCATGCCTCCTAAAAATCCGACAATTAACCAAATGGTATAGAAAGGTGAAAACAAGAGCATCGCGCCAACAATCGTTGCTACCCCTTTACCACCTTTTCCTTTATTCCAAAACGGGTAGAGATGTCCGATGGTAACAGCAATGACTGCAAGTGCAATAGTTAGTTCAGGCAGTTCTAGCATACGTCCAGCTACTACAACGAAAGCCCCTTTTAACGCGTCTCCAACTGCAACCATGACAAATGCTGATTTCCCGAGTGTTCTTCCAGCATTTCGTGCGCCGAGATTCCCGCTATTTTCATTTTGTAAATTGACTCCTTTAAATTTGCCTACAATAGCCGCCATTAAAACGGTTCCGAGCAAATAGCTAAGGAGAATGTAGAGTACTTGCATACGTCACCTCTTAGTTCATTTGAATTTTATTTACTAATCGTATCGTATTTTACTACGCAATGGAATTCCGAATTTTCCGTGAACTTATTGTATGTATCTAGATAAGATGTTACGGTAAATTAAAAGCTTAGATAGGAGTTTTTCTATGTCTCGTAAATATATTGATGAACTATTAAACGAATTTTCAGAAGAAGAATTGGACCGTACCTATTATGTACTCGAAGATTTAAACTGCCAATTTCAATTCGAACGTCATTTAGCAAAAAAGGGCATTCAAATTGGAAATCTAGATTTAAATTTAGATACGGACTGGAATTCCCTACAATTACAACGAAAGTGGGATAAAACATTCGCTACTCTTACTGAGGATGAAAAGCGTGCGATTTATTTTTATAGCTATCGATGGCATATTTGTAGCTATGATAAGGTTAGCTGTTTAGATAGACAAGCAGCACGTGAAGCTTTTGACAAGGTAAAAAAATCCACATTATTTTTCATGTATGAACATGCTCGAAATGTTCAAACGTTTCAACATGCATCAACCATGACCTCAACAGATCTTGACTCACAAGATGATATTTACGTGTTCGATGAAACATTTAGCTGGACGTATATCCATACACATGAAGATTCGATTGGACCTTATTTTATTTGGAATGACCTTAAGGCAAAATAACTTATACGAACAAGTAGCTAAACAACAGCTCCTTGTTTTTTAATCCCTTTTCAGTACATCGGCAACACTACAAAATCGAGACATATGCTATACTTATTTCCATATTCGAAACATAGTGAACCTTCAATCAATGGTTCTCTTCCATTGATTGTTAGGCTTCACCAGTCGGAATTTTATGGGCAGTCAATTTCTATTTAAATTGTTACTACCCGTTAATTCGGGAAAAAGGGAGGCCATACAAGTTATGAGTCATTTACAAACATTAGATGCTTATTTTACAGAAAATCGTGAGCGTCATTTAGCAGAGTTAACCGAGTTTTTACGCATTCCTAGTATTTCTGCCTTATCGGATCATAAAGCCGATATGCAAACAGCGGCAAAATGGTTAGCTGACCACTTAAAAACGTTAAACATTGAAAACGTTGCAGTAGAAGAAACAGCGGGACACCCAGTTGTTTATGGTGAATGGTTACATGCAGAAGGCAAACCAACCATCCTTTTCTACGGTCACTACGACGTGCAACCCGTTGACCCACTTAACTTATGGGAAACGCCACCATTTGAGCCTTCTATTCGTGATAACAAGCTATTTGCGCGTGGTTCTTCAGACGACAAAGGCCAAGTATTCATGCACTTAAAAATGATTGAAGCGTTATTTGCAACAGAAGGCACATTACCTGTAAACGTTAAATTCATTTATGAAGGTGAAGAGGAAATCGGTAGCCCTTCTTTACCACAATACACAGAAGACAATAAAGAAAAATTAGCAGCGGATTTAATCCTAATCTCAGATACAGGTCTTTATGCAAAAGGTAAACCTGCAGTATGCTATGGCTTACGCGGTTTAACGGGCGTTCAAATTGATGTGCGCGGTGCAAAAGGTGACCTACACTCAGGGCTTTATGGTGGCGGTGTTCAAAATGCGATCCACGCATTAACAGAAATTTTAGCGTCATTCCGCGATGAGCACGGTACGATTCAAGTAGATGGTTTCTATGACAACGTGCTTCCATTATCTGATGAAGAGCGCCAAGCTTACCGTGAATTAGAATTTGATGAAGCTGCGATTAAAGAAGAAGTTGGCGTAAAAGAATTATTCGGTGAAGCTGGTTATTCTTACCTTGAACAAACATGGGCACGTCCAACATTAGAAATTAACGGCGTATTCGGTGGCTTCTCTGGTGAAGGGATTAAAACGGTATTACCTGCTGAAGCGGGCGCGAAAATTACATGCCGTCTTGTTCCAGATCAAGACCCTGAAGAAATCGTTGCTTTACTAAAAGCGCATATTGAAAAACACAAACCAACAGGTGTTGAAGTAAAAGTTTCTGAATTTGATAAAGGAAAACCTTACTTAACTCCATTCGATCACCCACTAATTCAAGCAGCTGGCCGTTCTTACGAAAAAGTTTATAACGTGCCAACAGCTTATACACGCGGTGGTGGCTCGATTCCAATCGTTGCAGCCTTCGATGAAATTTTAGATTTACCTGTAGTGTTAATGGGCTTCGGACTTTCAAGTGAAAACTTCCATGCGCCAAACGAACACTTCCATTTAGAAAACTTTGACCAAGGCTTACGCGTGCTTGGCGACTATATGTTCGAAGTAGCATCACTTAAATTTTAAAATGTGAAAGCACCGTCCCCTCAAATGTTATGGGAGACGGTGCTTTTTCTTATATAAATATAAACAAAAAAACTCCAATACCCACTATGCATTGGAGTTTTTCCTATTTTTCCGTACTTGACCATATAAAAATAGGGGGTTTTATATGTTGTCGATGTCGTATACGAAGTTAAGTGAGTAAAATCTGCAATCTCTTAATAAGTGTGAAATCATTCATGCGAGCAAGGTGCTACGCTCGATAAATTCATCATAGCATCTACAGGATTCCGGTAATATATTCGCCGAGTGATTGTCATATTATTATCACAAATATGTTCACAATTTCTTAACTTTTCTATAAAAATGCTAAAAATCATAGTTTATTATCCCTAGTTATTTCATATCTTTAGTTGATTAATCCACCCATTTTCTAGTATAATTAAATCAATTTGTTAGAATTTTAAAATATTAATTTGAACTTCTCTACCGCCTAAATTTAGGGCCATTTTCATATAAGAAAGGAGCTTTGAACTATGTCATCGCAACGTATTAAAGCATCCGCGCTTTGTTTATTTACAGAAAGAGGATATGAAGGTGCATCACTTGCTGATATTATTGCAGATGTTGGCATTAAAAAATCTTCAATCTACAATCATTATAAAAGTAAAGACGATTTATTTTTATCAATTTATGAGTCATGTATTATAGATGAACTTAACGCTATGAAGGACTTTTTTTCAAAGCCCATCCAACCAGATGAATTACTTTCACAGTTAAAAGCCTATATCAAATACAATGCCTACCGTGCAAAAAATATTTTATCTTCACAATTTTTATTTCGCTTTATCGTGTTTCCACCGCATCATTTAAAAGAGCTATTGGTAGAAAAAGCTGAACATTATTTTTCGAAGTTGCAAGGTCAGTTTATCGATTACTTACAAACTCATGACGCCTTTAGCACACTTTCTGATAAACAAAAAAATGACTTCACCCATTTATACTGTGTCCTATTACAAGGAATCCAGGTAGATCAATTTTTAGGTGGTGGCTATTGCACACAAGAGCGACTTGAAATTTCTTGGGCATATTTCGAACAACTTATTAACCTTAGTTAAATAATTACATAAAAAAAAGCTGTACAGTATGTAGCTGTACAGCTTTTTTATTTTAGAGTGCATTTAAAATCATGCCGACTGTCGCATAAATAATAACTGTTCCGAAAACAGCCATCATATGGAATAACGAGTAAGCAAACATTTTATTGGCCCATTTTTTCTCTTCTTTTTGTTTCGATGCTAAAATACTCATGTAAAGCCAAATGACACTAAGCACGAACGAAACAATTGTTAATCCTAAGCTTAATGGTAAAAATAAAAAGCTAGAAAGACTTAGTAAGACTAAGTAGACATTCGATTGAATATATGTGCGGCGTTCCCCTTTTGCAACAGGGAGCATCGGAATACTTGCTGCAGCGTAATCCTCTTTTTTACGAATGGCAATGGCATAAAAGTGTGGCATTTGCCAAATGACCATTATTAAAAACAGTGCCCATGCGGCTGGATGCCAAATGTCTGGAGCAACGGCTGCCCATCCGATTAACGGTGGCATCGCGCCTGAAATACTACCGACTTCGGTGTTCCAAATCGTACGGCGTTTTGTCCACATTGTATAAGGTACTACATAGAAAAATACGCCTAAAAAGCCCATCAATGCTGCAAGTGGTGTTGCCAGATATAACAAGACTAGCCCTACGATTAATAACAGCGTCGCAACTACTAACACCGTTTTCGCTGACAGTTCCCCAGTTACAGTCGGACGAGTTTTCGTACGTGGCATAATTATGTCAATATCTCGGTCATATACGTTATTGTACGCACCAGCTGCTGCAATGACTGCTGCTGAACCAAGAATCGAATAAATAATTGCTGGAATATGTTCAATAAAATTTAGTTCATATGTGTAAAGTGCGAGCATAAGTGCCGCGATCATCGGAATTAAATTTGACTTAATAATGCCGGTTTTCACAGCTTGCGCCCACAATTGTCGTTTCGATTGCGTTTGCATGTTCCTAGTCCTACTTCCTCAATTAATCACTCTCACTAGTATACCTTAAAGTTGAGAGAAACGGTCAAGATACGCGTCTTTTTTCTAATATTTTCATTTTTTTGTACGTGTAAACCATTTAATAACTGGGATGATACATAAAAAGATAAATAGCATTCGAAACAGCTGAAATACCGTCACGACAGAAATATCTGCATGGACAGAAGATGCAATTAAGCCCATTTGATCAATGCCACCTGGTGCAGTACTAAGGAAACTTGTTGCAAAGCTTAAATCTAAATATTGTGCGATAAGTATACTTGTACCGTACGAAACCGCAACCATCGCAACTGTACTTAAAAGACCCGTTACTAAGACTTTTAACGGCAGGCGTAGCGTTTCTGGTTTTAATAAAAGTCCAATGTACGAACCAATTAAAATTTGCGCGACATGCAACACGTCACTCGGCATTTCTGGTGTCTCAACATGGAATAACTTTATGATAATAATAAATAGGATGGGCGTTAAAAAATAAGCAACAGGAAATTTAAGTTTCTTACCAAGCGGTACAAGTGCCGCTGCAACTAGTATTAGAAGGACAACTTGCCATGAATCGGCGGTAATCGGAACCTTTCCCCCACTGACAGCATGTCCCGATATTAGAAACGGGATAAGTAGCACGACCCCCAACACGCGGATAATATGAAAATAGGTCACCTGCGTTAAGTTAACATCTTCCTCTTCCTCCGCAAAAACTACAATTTGCGATAAACCACCTGGTACGTTCGCTACAACAGATGTTTTAAATGACATCCCGGTCACACGCGAAACAATCCACGCCATCCCTAAACAAAAACCAAACAATAGAAGATTGACGATAATCATAAAAAAGAATAACTCATGAAAATTTTGAAAAAGTCCTAAATCAAATTGTTGCCCAATAGACAAACCGACAACAATTAACCCGGTATTACGAAGAATCACTGGCCAACGAAGTCGGTCTTTTATAAAGAACTGCGCAACTAGTACAGAAAATATCGGTCCAAGTAGCCATGGAATCGGTAGCGATAACACATTAAAAAGGAATGCTCCGATTAATGCAATGATGAAAACTAATAACATGTCGAATTTCCTTTCTATAAATGTTTTGTTTTTATTTTAGCGAAAATTATTTCGAAATGCGAATGAGTTAACAAACTTCTATGAGTAGTATAGCGTTTATATTGGTTCGGCCCTTTCCACAATAAGTCATCCCTTTTACTCATTAAGGTATTTTCCCTAAGGTATTTATTACTATAAAATATTTTTATGAAAGAATTTTTATTTTTGTAATTGAATAATTATGCAATTAAATTCACTGTACTTCTTTGTTATACAATAACAGAAATTATCATATTATAACGTTGGCGCTATGTTTCTAACATTTTACTTACTTACAAAAATACCACTGTATCAGTACAAACGGTTATATAATTATTTGCAATTAATATACAACATTACTCTATAAGTATAATTTTCAAAGATTAATGATAAGACTTTTCATTTGTAATAATGCATATATAATCGCATAATCAAATTATAAAGTTAACAAACTTTAAATCTATTATAGAGGTGTATATATATGATTTATGCAAATCCTAATACTACAGGCGCTGTTGTAAATTTCAAAGAGCGCTACGAAAACTTCATTAATGGTGAATGGGTAGCCCCAGTTAAAGGCCAATATCTAGACGTAAAATCTCCTATTACAGGTAAAGTATTCACACGTGTGGCTCGTTCTTCTGAAGAAGATATTGAGTTAGCATTAGATGCAGCACATGCAGCTAAAGACGCTTGGGCTCATACTTCTGTTGCTTACCGTGCTAATATTTTAAATAAAATTGCTGACCGCATCGAAGAAAACTTAGAAACAATTGCTGTTGCTGAAACTTGGGACAACGGTAAAGCAGTTCGCGAAACATTAAATGCTGATATTCCATTAGTAGTGGATCACTTCCGTTACTTCGCTGGTGCCATTCGTGCACAACAAGGTGGTATTTCTCAAATTGATGACGATACAGTTGCTTACCACTTCCATGAACCAATTGGTGTTGTAGGTCAAATTATTCCTTGGAACTTCCCATTACTTATGGCTTCTTGGAAAATTGCTCCTGCATTAGCTGCTGGTAACGTCATCGTTATGAAACCAGCTGAGCAAACTCCAGCTTCTATTTTAGTATTAGCGGAACTTATTCAAGACTTATTACCAAAAGGTGTATTCAACATTGTTAACGGTTTAGGTGTAGAAGTTGGTAAACCACTTGCTACGAACCCACGTATCAACAAAGTTGCTTTCACTGGTTCTACTGGCGTTGGTCGTTTAATCATGCAATATGCTACTGAAAACATCATCCCTGTAACATTAGAACTTGGCGGTAAATCACCAAACGTATTCTTCCCAGACGTAATGGATCATGACGATGAATACTTAGACAAAGCAATTGAAGGTTTAGTAATGTTCGCATTAAACTCAGGCGAAATTTGTACTTGTCCTTCTCGTGCATTAGTCCACGAATCAATCTATGACAAATTCATGGAACGTGTATTAGAACGCGTAAAAGCAATTAAAATCGGTAACCCTCTTGATACTGAAGTAATGATGGGTGCACAAGCTTCAAATGAACAATTACAAAAAATCCTTTCTTATATCGAAATCGGTAAAGAAGAAGGCGCTGAATTATTAATCGGTGGTACACAAAACAAACTTGAAGGCGACCAAGGTGAAGGTTACTACGTAGCTCCGACTGTCTTCAAAGGTAACAACAAAATGCGTATCTTCCAAGAAGAGATCTTTGGTCCAGTATTATCTGTTACTACATTCTCTACTTTCGAAGAAGCAATGGAAATTGCTAACGACACTGAGTTCGGTTTAGGTGCTGGTGTATGGTCTCGTAACATGGATACAGCTTACCGCGCAGTTCGTGGTATCCAAGCTGGTCGTGTTTGGACTAACACTTACCACCAATACCCTGCACACGCTGCTTTCGGCGGATACAAAAAATCAGGTATTGGTCGCGAAAACCACTTAATGATGTTAGATCATTACCAACAAACTAAATGTATGTTAGTAAGCTACAACAAAAACGCTCAAGGTTTCTTCTAAGCCGAAAAGCTAAATTAAACCAAAGAGGATGTGCTGTTAAAAGCGCATCCTCTTTTTTTTGATAAGGAGGTATTTCAAATGGAAAAATTAATTGCTACTGAAAAAGCAGTTGAGGTCATTGAACTATTGAAAAAAAAACATGGGAATCTAGTATTTCAACAATCATCCGGTTGCTGTGATGGAACGGTGCCGATGTGCTTTGAAGCGGATGGTCATTATATAAGCAGTCAAAATGTGTTGGTTGGCGAAATTTCTGGTGTACCGTACTACATTGATAAAAATCAAAATGACTATTTAAAGCATATGCAAATCATTGTCGATGCCATTGAAGGTCAAGGCGCTTCTTTTTCATTAGAAAGTGGAGAAGGTTTTGCTTTTATGATGCGTTCGAAGGTAATGAAATGAAAAGTCGATTCATACTAGAACTTAGTATGAATCGACTTTTATTTTTATAAAATCAAGAAAACCAAAATTAATTACTATGAATTCCCGAAATGCATTCGCTTTTAAGAAGCTTCGATGTAATCGAATATACCTCTAATCTATGACACTATTCTTCTTTTTACTAAAAAGCATTGCTCCAATAATGAGTGCACATAAGCTGCTTACACACGCTAAAAAGGCCCCTGCATGTACATAACTTGTTTTATCTAAAATAAAACCAAAAAACGGCGGGATAATAAAGACCCCTACCGACGCAAATGTCACGCTATAGCCACTTGCTGAGCCACTTAATGTTTTCGGGACACTTTCAACAGCTAAGTTCATCCACACACCATTAAATCCCGAAAGTGAAAAGCCAATTGTTGCGATGACGAGAAACACCAGCAATTGATCTTGCACTATATGTAAACCATATAAAGCGAGCGGTAGCCAAAGCGCA
Organism: Lysinibacillus sp. 2017; assembly: GCF_003073375.1. Taxonomy (NCBI): domain Bacteria; kingdom Bacillati; phylum Bacillota; class Bacilli; order Caryophanales; family Bacillaceae; genus Lysinibacillus; species Lysinibacillus sp. 2017. Next base: position 382,979 of record NZ_CP029002.1, on the reverse strand, counting down.
ATTATCAACAGCGCTAACCAGCGATTGCTATTTAAAAATTTATCACTAACTGAACCCCATAAAACGCGACCGAGTGCACCAAAAATTTCAGAGCATGCAAGCGCCCAACCAGCTAAATAAATAGCCCATACCTTCACCTCTATTAAATATAATAGAAGATACGTATTAAACGTAACTTGCAACCCCATTAACATGAGCGCAATTAATGTAGCAAAGAAAAGCGGTGTTGAACTCATTAGTTTTTTTAGTTGCGAAATTAAGGAGACTTCCGTTGCACTATGTGAACGAAATGTTTCCTCATGCGGCTTCAAAAGTAAATATATAATTACGCCCATTCCCAATAATAAAAGTGATGCCATTGCAATCGTTGGTTTCCAACCGATGCGCTCTGCAATAGCAATCAACACAATACTTGCCATAGCTGAGCCAAGCGTAATCGACATTTGCTTCACGCCCATTGGTAGTGCTATTTTTTGAATGGGATAAAGCTGTACAAGCATTTTATTCGTTACAGGATGCATCCCGCCATAACCAAGCCCCGCTAACATAATAAAAAGAAGCGCTAAAAAATAGCCCCCATCAATTGTCGCTAGTAACAAAAATCCACTACCTACAATTGACATCAATAGCAGCAAAAGTCGATGGGTTGCCGTATAATCAGCCATAAATCCCATCGGTAATGTCGCTATAAATTGTCCAACGAACAACGCTGTTGGTAAAAAGCCAATTTGAAAATTTGTCAGCGCAAAGCTTTCTCCAATGTAGGCTGCAAAAGGATTTAGGCTCCGACCAATAAACGCGGTTAGTAGTTGAGCCATAACAATGAGCAAAACAAGCGATCTTAGCCGCTTCATATTAGAACCCTAGCATCCTTGGAACGGCCAATACTAGACTCGGAATATACGTAATAATAAATAATACGACAACCGATATGATAATGAACGGGAAAACCGCCTTTACTAGTCGTTCAAACTTAATATCTGCCATCGATGATACGATGAATAGCCCTGTCCCTACTGGCGGTGTTAATAAACCTAACGTTAAGTTAATACAAATAATTACTCCAAAGTGTACTGGATCGATTTGAAGCGCGTGAACAAGTGGCATTAATACTGGTACTAAAATAACAAGCGCTGCAATACCATCGATTAACATGCCGACAACTAATAATAAAATGTTAACTAATAGTAAGAACACCCAAGGACTTTCTGTGAAACTTAGAATTAAGTCGGCCATTAATTGTGGAATTTGCTCAAATGCAATCATCCAGCCAAAAATGTTCGCCATAATAATTAAATACGTCACCGTCGCTGTGTTTGTTACGGTGTTAACAAGCATTTTAGGGAACTTTTTAATATCTAGCTCTCGGTAAACAAATAATCCGATAATAATTGCTAAAAAGCACGCAATAGCTGCCGATTCTGTTGCTGTAAAAATACCGCGTAAAATCCCCACTACTACTATTAAAGGAATTAATAACGCTGGTATTGTCTTTACTGTTCCTTGCAAAATCTCCTTTAAAGAATGGCGTTTACTTTTTGGAAAATTATTTTTATATCCCATAAACGCAATCATCCCCATAAACGCAAATCCATACAAAATTCCTGGGATAATTCCCGCCATGAACATTGCACCAATCGATGTGCTCGACAGCGTTCCATAAATAATGAAAATCATACTCGGTGGAATAATTGGTGCAATAATTGATGAAGCCAGCGTAATTGCCCCTGCAAATTCACGTTTATAGCCCTCTTTTTCCATTTGTGGCACCATAACTTTACTCATCATCGCGGCTTGTGCATTGGCAGAGCCTAAAATAGACGCTAAAAACATATTCGCTACTACTGTCACATACGCCAACCCACCACGAAAATGCCCCAAAATTAACTTTGCAAAATTAACGAGACGTGTTGTAATACCGCCTTCATTCATAATTTCACCCATTAACATGAACAGCGGAATTGCTAATAAGCCAAAGTTTTCGAGCCCTGAAAACATGCGCATCGGCGTCGAATTAAGCAGTAAAGCTTGCCCATTAATCAAAAAGTAAACTACTGTCGTAATCCCCAATACTAAAGAAATCGGAATACCTAAAATTAATAAAATGACAAATATAGCTATCGTAATAAATGTCATACTAACTCATCTCCAATCTCTTTTTCTTGTGGTTTTTCTTCATTTTTAAATAGACGAATTAGACGAGCAACAATATGAATCATCGCAAATAAAATTCCCGTCGGCACAGCGCTATAGGGAATCCACATTGGCATACCAAGCGACGTAGATTTTTGGAGCATCGTTGAAGGTAGTATAAGCCACTTCACGGAATATACTAAAATAATGATTAAAAAAGCTAACATAATCACATCTTGGACAATTTTTAAAATTCTTTGCTTATTCTCTGATAAAGCATCAAGTAAAAAAGTAACTGCGGCTTGTGTACCATACTTCAAGCCCCAGCTACCACCTATAAATGAAAACCAAATGAATAAGTAAATCGAAACTTCTGTTGCCCAAGGGAGTGGATCAGATAATACGTAGCGAAAAAATACTGCTGTTACCATGATGATCGTTAAAATCGCCATTAAAACGCCCATAATAACTTCCTCTACTTTAGTAACAATATTGCTGAGCTTCGTCATCCTACACCCTCCAAATCTGTTCGAATACTACATTTGATTAACGGTTCGCTTCAATAAATTGCTTAATTAAATCCGACTGACTACCATACTCACTATCGAATGCTTCAATTTGTTTCGCAAACAAGCTTTCATCTAAGTCATATACTTCCATACCTTGACTTTCAAGCTCTTTGCGGAACTCTTCTTCTTGACCAGAACGCGTTGTTACTGCGTAATCACTCGCTACTTTCCAAGCTTGTGTTATCGCATCTTGTGCATCTTTTGAAAGATCATTGAATTTTTTCTCATTTGTTAAAATTGTAGATGGCCATACCATATGGTTTGTTACTGCAACATATTTTGCGATTTCAGCATATTTATTTGTAATTGTTGCGTCTAAATCCATGTCCATCCCATCAATAACGCCTGTTTGTAATGCTGAATATACTTCTGTTAATGATAACGACTCTGGCGCCGCACCTGCATTACGATAGAATGACTGTAGTGCTGGACTTGGTGTTACACGTAATTTCAAGCCGTTTAAATCCGCTGTAGAATTAATTTTTACGTCCTTTGTTACCATCGTACGTTGACCTGCGAATAGGTATGTTAAACCTTTAAGACCTGTACCTTCTACTTTCTTTAATACTTGCTGTCCTAAATCTGATTGTGCTGCGGTATTTGCTTCTTCTAACGTCTCGAATAAATATGGTGCAAACCATGCAGCCATTTCTGGTGTACGAGATGTTAAATATGCCGCTGTAATCATCGCCATATCAACTGAACCAGCTTCAACTTGCTGTACCATATCCGCCTCAGAACCTAATTGACTCGCTGGGTAAATTTCAACAGACATTTTACCACCTGTAATCGACTCAAGTTCTTCTTTGAATTTTTCAGAGGCTTGATGCCACATGTGATCTGTTGGTGTAATATGCGCTAATTTAAACGTTACTTCCGGATAATCGCCTGATCCTGTTGAGCCGTCGCCTGCTGTACCACCTGAAGTTTCTTTATCGTTATTACATGCCGCTAAAACTAGAAGTAACATAAGCATTACTGCAAAACTTAAAAACTTTTTCATGAAATTGACTCCCCTTTACCCTTTGTTTTTTCGAAACTCGGTCATTGTCTCACCCGCAATACCCCAATGATCTAATGGGATTTCTTGAATAATGATGCGAATGCTTTCTTTCGGAACGTCAGCAACTTGTGCAAGCGTCTCCGTCATTTCATAAATAATACGTCGTTTTTGTTCCGCACTGCGACCTTCTAATAATTGGATTTGTACAATTGGCATATGGTGATCACCGCTACTTCACATTAATCATTAAACTGCCTAATGCACCATAATCTGCTATCACTGTATCCCCTGACTTCACAGCTACTGCGTCAGTCATTGCGCCCGCTAATACAAGTTCGCCTGGCTGAATACCGCGCCCTTCTTTGCTCAACATATTCAGTAGCTCAATAACTGAATTAATCGGGTGATCTAAAATTGCTGCACCAACCCCTTCACATTTCAACTCCCCATTGTGATACAAATCCACTTTAATTTGCGCCCAATCCGTCGTTGTCGGTGCATATGGCTGGCTTCCCATTAAAAATTTTGTAGAAGAAGCATTATCCGCAATAACATCCATTAAAGAAAATGCAAAGTTTTCGTAGCGACTATCAATTACTTCTAGTGCCAAATAAACATATTCAACCGCTGACCAAACTTCATATGGCGTTAAATTTTCACCAGCAATCGGCTTTTGGAATGTAAAAGCAACTTCTGGTTCGATGCGCGGATGAATGTGATCTGCCGCTATAATTTCATTGCAATTCATCAACATATTGTTCGTTAAACGCCCGTAAATCGTTGAGTCAACACCAACTTGAAGTTGCTTCGCTCTACTCGTTAACCCCATCTTCCATCCTATAAATGCATTGCTTGCTGAAATTGATTTTTCGATGCTAAGACGTTGAATTTCGTAAGCTTCCTCTAGCGTCAAAGCTGGGTTACTATTCGTAATTTTTTCAATTACTGTTTTTTTCGATTGTGCAGTTGCAACGCGCTCTACGTATTCATAAATTGTACTCACAATACACTCACCCTTTTTCCCGCCATTTGTTGTGCTACTTCAATAATCATATCTTCTTGTCCACCGACGACTTCACGCTTACCAAGCTCGACTAAAATATCGCGTGCATCTACATCAAATTTTTCGGCTGCTACGACTGCATGACGCAAGAAGCTTGAATAGACGCCGGCATAGCCCATAATGAAACTACCGCTCGTGATATCTTGTGGAGCTGGTAAAATATTGGCGCGCACATCATCTGCTAAGTCGAGCATTTTGTAAAGATCGATGCCCGTTTCATAACCCAAGCGGTCTAATACACCAACTAACACTTCTGTTTGCGTATTTCCTGCACCTGCACCTAAACAGCACACGCTCCCATCAATATAGGTTGCGCCTGCCTCAATTGCTGCGAGGGTATTGGCCACCGCTAATGAAAGGTTATTGTGCGCATGAAAGCCGATATCTACAGACAAATGCGCCTTTAGCAAACTAATACGTGCTGTTACATCATTCGGCAGCATTGCACCTGCAGAGTCCGTAACATAAACAACTTTTGCCCCGTACGATTCCATGAGCTTTGCCTGCTCCAAAACAACTTCTGGTGGGGCACTGTGCGCCATCATTAAAAAGCCAACAGCCTCCATCCCCATCTCTTTTGCTGTTTCAATATGCTGCTTTGAAACATCCGCCTCTGTTACATGTGTTGCTACTCGTACCATGCGAGCACCCGCATCGTATGCCTTTTCTAAATCCTTGATTGTACCGATACCAGGTAACAGCAAAACAGAAATTATTGAATTGCCCGCTTCTTCCACTGCTACCTTCACAAGCTCGATGTCATATTCCTTTGAAAAGCCGTACTGTAAAGAGGAGCCACCTAAACCATCGCCGTGCGTCACTTCAATATAAGGAACACCGGCAGCGCTTAGTTGTTTTGTTACAGTGCGTACTTGCTCTTTTGTGAATTGATGCCCTACAACATGGCTTCCATCACGTAACGCTACTTCTGTTATCAACAACTTTTTCATGAAATTTGCACCCCTTTTTGCTGGAGCTGCTGCTGTACAATCATTTCAGCCACTTTCAAGCCTGCAGCCGTCATAATGTCTAAGTTACCGGCGTAAATTGGTAAATAATCTCCAAGCCCTTCTACTTCTAAAAATACTTTTACTTCGCGTCCATCGATTAATGGCTCGATTTTTAATCGGTATCCTGGCACATAGGAATTGACTACCTGCACCATTTCCTCAATTGATTGCTTAATTTGCATAGGATTTTTCACTTCTTCTTCTAATAAACAAGACACAGTATCACGCATAAGCATTGGTGGCTCTGCTGGATTTAAGATAATAATTGCCTTTCCTTGCTTTGCACCGCCTACTTGCTCGATAGCACGCGCTGTTGTTTCCGTAAACTCATCAATGTTAGCTCGCGTCCCAGGACCAGCGCTCTTTGAAGCAATAGTTGCAACAATTTCTGCATAGGCTACACTTTGTACACGCTGAATCGCATACACAATCGGAATAGTTGCTTGTCCACCGCATGTAATCATGTTCACAACAGCTTGCTGGATATGCTTTTGCAAATTAACTGCTGGAACAACAAAGGGTCCGATTGCTGCAGGTGTTAAATCAATGACACGCTTGCCTAGTGGCACCAATGCATCAAGATGTGCTTGATGTACTTTTGCTGATGTAGCATCAAATAAAATATCTGCTAGCTCTGGCTGCTGTAAAAATCCTTCGATTCCATTTGAAATGGTGCGTATACCAGCCTCTTGCGCACGTTTTAATCCGTCAGATGCTGGATCAATGCCGATTAACACTGACATTTCTAAAGAATCAGAGCGCATTACTTTTTTCATAAGATCGGTACCAATGTTGCCCGAACCAATAATTCCTACCTTCACCTTTTCCATAGAACACCCCTATAAATATTGATATATCAATAACTCATGCCACTTTTATTTTCTTACGAAGTGGGTTCACTTGGCATGTTGTGTAGTAGTAATATACTGCTATAAAAACTGGATTGATGTACCGCTATTAGCGACAGCTTAATTGAATTTTTCCGAGCGTATCTCCAAAGTCCGCTACAAATTCGTCCATTGGGCTTGCATCAAGTGCAGCAGATAGGGCGCCTGATAAAATCACTTCGCCCTTTTTCACCCCAATATTAAAATCAGCCAAACGGTTTACGAGCCATACAACACAAGCTGCTGGGTTACCTAATACATCTGTTCCTTTGCCGCTATTCATAAGCTCACCATTCTTATAAAAGTCCATTTTCACTCCGGGTAAATCAATCATATCGAGTGGCTTCTTTATGACACCCAACACATATTTGGCTGACGATGCATTGTCCGCAATCGTATCTAGTAGCTTAATCTTCCAATCTTTAATACGGCTATCGACGACTTCAAGACTCGCAACGACATAATCGGTTGCTGCAACTACTTGCTCTAACGTGATATTCGGACCGATTAATTCTTCTTTCATGACGAACGCAATTTCTGCCTCTACACGTGGCTTAATGCACTCACTGCAGTCAAGTACATTGTCTGTAATAGCCATCGATGCCAGCAAATGACCATAATCTGGCTCATCTACTTTTAGAAGTTGTTGCATTGCAAGTGATGTTAAGCCAATTTTCTTACCCGTAATCTGGTCGCCTGCATTTACTTTACGATGTACTTGTTCAAGCTGAATCGAATAGGCATCCTTCAGGCTTAAGCTGTCGATTTGCTCTGTTAACGGGGCGATACCTTGACACGTTTTTTCTGCTTGTGAAATTTTACTTGACCATTCAATTAAATTTACACTCATCGTGCGTCACCTACTTTTATAATTTGATTGTTACGTTCGATTGCTCACAATAAAACTCAAAGCTATGTGCTCCGCCTTCACGCCCGATTCCACTTTGCTTCATGCCACCAAATGGTGTACGTAAATCGCGTAAATACCATGTATTCACCCATACGATGCCTGATTCAATTTGCCCTGCTACACGATGCGCACGACGTAAATCATTCGTCCAAATAGTTGCCCCTAAGCCATACGTTGTATCATTCGCATAACCAATCACTTCTTCTTCTGAATCAAAGGGCAATATTGTAACGACTGGACCAAAAATTTCTTCCTTTACACAGCGTGAATTTTCATCTAAACCAACAATGATCGTCGGCTCGATAAAGTAGCCTTTTTCCATATGTGCTGGACGTTTACCACCTGTTAAAATCGTACCGCCTTCTTGTTTTGCAATATCAATATAGTGCATGACTTTTTCGTAATGTTCTTTCCCTACAACGGACCCGATATTCGTACTGGCATCGAATGGATCACCGACAACAAGTTCTTCTGTGCGCGCTACAAACCTCTCTAAAAAAGTAGCCATGATAGAACGCTCAACGTAAATGCGTGACGCACATAAGCACACCTGCCCTTGATTACGGAAGCTTGAGTGCAGCGTCGTTTCCACTACTTCTTCGATATCCGAATCCGCAAAAATAATGGCAGGGTTTTTACCACCTAGCTCAAATGACACTTTCTTTAACGTTGGTGCAGCTGCTTTCATAATTGTTGTTCCTGTACGCGTTTCACCAGTGAATGTAATCGCATCTACAAGTGGATGCTCAGATAAAAATGCCCCTGCCGAATCTCTTCCGAAACCATGGACAACATTGACAACACCATCTGGTACGCCCGCTTCCCTACAAATTTCTGCTAGCTTCGTTGCCGTCATCGGTGTTAACTCTGCCGGTTTCATAACAGCTGTACTGCCTGCAGCTAAACATGGCGCAAGTTTCCACGTTAACAATAAAAGTGGTAAGTTCCATGGATTGATCATTGCCACAACACCTACTGGACGTGTTACTGTATAATGCAGCGCGATATTGTCCTGGTTATAAGCCTCATTTCCTAACGAGGTAACATAATCCGCAAAAAAGTGGAAGTTATGTGCCGCGCGTTTAATATCCATCTCCATCGCTAATACGTAAGGCTTGCCTGTATCAAGCGCTTCTAGCATCGCAAATTCCTCGACATTTTCTAAAATAAGATCGCCGATTTTGCGGAGAATTTGCGAGCGTTGCTTCACTGTATACGCAGACCATTCACCTTTTAATGCTGCCTTTGCCGCTTTCACCGCGAAATCAACCTCATCTTGTGTGGCCTCTGCTACCCAGCCAATTACTTCTTCAGTTGCTGGATTAATATTCAAAAACTTTTGATCTTCAGCCGCCTCTACATATTGACCGTTAATGAAATTGCGGCAATCAATTCCTTTTACCTGTACTTGTCGCATATCATTCCTACACCTTTGTGCAGGATTCACCTCGCTTTACATCGATGTATAAAAAATAAAGCAGCCTCAAAGAAGATTTAACTGTGACTTCCTTAAAGCTGCCTTACGCGCTGTTAGTTATTCTTCTACTTCAACAATCATTTCAATTTCGATTGCTGTATTATTTGGCAACTGTGCCATTCCTACTGCTGAACGTGCATGCTTTCCTTTTTCACCAAACACTTCGACAAGTAAATCTGATGCACCATTCATAACCTTTGGGTGTTGTGTGAAATCCGGAGCAGAATTGACCATTCCTAAAATTTTCACAATGCGCTTCACCTTCGACAAATCACCTAGCTCGTGCTTTAACACTGTTAGTAAGTTAATCATTGATTGACGTGATGCAGCATAGCCATCCTCAACTGTTAAATCCGCACCAAGCTTACCGTGATATTGATCAACCCCCTGGCCCGATGTGAAAATTAAATTTCCTGTGCGTACACAGCTTACATAATTTCCAACTGCCAAGCGTGGCGTACCAAGCGTAATGCCAAGCTTCTCCAATTGCGATTCTGGTGTTTGTGTACCATTCATCATTATTTACTTACACCACTCTTTGCTAAATTTAAAAACTGACGTGCATTTTCACCGAGCACAGCCTTCTTCACTTCGTCTGAAAGCTGTAGCGATTCATCTATGACTTTACCGGGATTAATTTCACGTAGTAAGAACGGATAATCTGAGCCCATAATGATTTTGTCATGACCAAAGCGCTGTAATAAAAAGGCAAAATTATCTTTGTCATATACGAGTGAATCGAAGTAAAACTTTTTCGCATAATAGCTTGGTGGGTGCTCTGTCAAACGTAAATGTGGCCATACTTCCCACCCTTGATCTAAGCGCGGTAAAATATAGGCAAATGACCCGCCGCCATGCGCAAAGCATACTTTAAGGTTCGGATATTTTTCCATCACACCACTCCAAATTAAGCTTGCAGCAGCAAGAGCTGTCTCACTTGGCATCCCAACTGTATACATAAAATTATGGCGTGGTGTGCGTTCTTTCGCCATCGTTTCCCACGGGTGGATAAAAAGCGGCATTTCTAGCTCCTCCGCCGCTTGGAAGAATGGTAACAAATAGTCTGCATCTAAGTTTTCGCCATTGACATTTGTACCAATTTCAATACCCGCTAAGCCAAGCTCCTTGCAACGACGCATTTCTGCAATTGCTACCTCTGCATCTTGCATGGGCACTGTACCTAACCCAACAAAATGCGCTGGATACTCATTTACTGTGTCCGCAATGAAATCATTTTGAAACTGTGCCATTTCGAGCGCTTGCTCAACCGGTGCCCAGTACGAAAATGTTACAGGAACAGGCGATATCACTTGCATATCGACACCTTCTCTTGCCATATCTTCAATGCGCTTTTTCGGATTCCACGCCTGGTCGGTTACTTCGCGAAATAGATTGCCACTGACCATAATGTCCGCGCCACACGAACATTTTTGTTCCATTACTGGCCATTTATCATTGCCATATTTCTCCGCAAAGTTCGGTAAATTTAGCGGGTAAATGTGCGTGTGGAAATCGATTCTCATACTTGCCATTCCTCAACTTTTTCAGACATTACGTGACGGCATTTATCGCACGTACGTAACTCTTCTGATTGGTTGAAATTCGCAATACCCTCTGCAATTTGTTGCCCAATGTTTGTTACTTGTAATGTTACGCGGTGTACTTCGTGATCACATTTTTCACATAACCAAACTAAGTCTTCTAATTCGCCTTCTTGACGTTTATATTCAATTACGATGCCGTATGTTTCAGTTACGCGGTGCGGAGAATGCGGTACTTTGCCTGGTAATACAAACATTTCGCCTTCTTTTACTTCGATTACTTCCCGTTTCTTTTCATCGTTAATAATTTCAACATAGCAAGAGCCTTTTACTTGGTAGAAAATTTCATCTGAAGGGCTCACGTGGAATTCACGACGCGCGTTTGGACCGCCAACTAGCATTACTAAAAACTGTGAATCATTCCATAGCACAGTATTATTTACTGGTGGTTTTAATAAATCTTTATTTTCCTCAATAATTTTCCAAATGTTTTGAGCACGTGCCTGCATTTTGCTTACTTCTGTAGAATTATTCATGGTAAAACCTCCTATTTTTTCTGTTTTATTCGCTCTTTCTTACTTAACTTTATAAAGATAAAGAGTAAGCAGCTCACAAAAGCAGTTTTTAAATTGTTATATAGCCAATCTCGCGCGATATAACCTGCGCAGAGCGGATAACCGCATTTAAAATAAGCTGATAATTATGTCCCTGAATGTAATCCACATCACATACGAAGTTGACTGCCGCAATAACCTGCCCACTATAGCTTTTAATTGGGGCGGCGATTCCAAATGTACCCGTTTCATTTTCACCGTTACTTATAGCAAATCCTTGTTTATGAATCACCTGTAGTTCCTTCTTCAAAACGCCAATATCTGTGATCGTATTTTCCGTAAACTTTTTCATCCCGTATTGCTCAACTGCCTTTACAAAAGAAGGATTATAAGCAAGCAATACTTTGCCGATGCTTGTCGCATGAGCCGGGAAGCGCGTTACGCCGATATATGTTGGCAATACATCCGTATGTGACGAAACAGTTTTAAAAATGAAGCGCACTTCGCCGTTATTAAACATCCCAACGTGCACACTCCCCTTAAAACTATTGACTAGACTTGCTGCAATAGGTGCTACCTTTTCATTCATGTCCTGCTGGTACATTACTTTGTTGCTCCACTCTAAAATGCGCCAACCAAGACGATATTTACGGTCTTTATCCTGCATTAAAATATTTTCCTCGCACATCGTCTTTAAAAAATGATGTACAGAGCTAACAGGAAGATCTAGCATTTCTGCAATTTTTTTGTTGGACAAAGCTGACTCACTTTCAAAAAACAAATCAATAATTTGTGCCATTTTACTTACAGAAGCGATCATCCCCATTACCTCCTGATTAGTTTGTTTGTGGCTGTTTTACCGTATCTTCTTTCGATAAAATTGCATCGGCTAGCTCAGGTGCATTATCTTTTTTGTACTTGTTGTAGAAAATTGCGCGCTTACGAACTGGATCACCCGTGTAATAGCGTTCATACTGTAACGCACGCATACCGAACGCCTCACCACATAAATCCCAAGCTAGCTTGAAGATTTTCATTCGTGCCTCTGCATCGATACCTGCACGACCACCATAATGACGATCAATCGTTGGTCGCAATTCCTCATTTAAGAAATCTGCTTCGGTTGGCATCATAAGTAAGCCACCTGCACCAATCGCCTGCATAACTTCAATTGTGCGCGGATACATATCTGGCATCATGCCGCGAATTGTTTCCAAAACGACTGGATTCAAACGTGCCTCACCATGCTCTGTAATCGTATATTCACATTCAGCTGTGCGCAGTAGCGAACGAATAACCTCTGTATTTTGAATTAATTCACCTAAATCGCGTTGCACATGCAAATATTGGTCTGCCCCGATTGAATCTGCTACTTTACAAGCAACTTCTACTGCAAACTTCAATTTAATATAGCCGCGCACACCTGATTGATGGGCCGGTTGCTCTGCAATACCTGTCATAGGATATAGTAAATTTGCCGCCTCTACGTTGTTGTAAAGGAATACTTTATCCCAAGGAACAAGTACATCCTCAAAAACAAGTAGCGCATCCATTTCCTCATAGCGTGATGCAAGTGGATGGTCGAATGTCGAACGTGTCCCATCTTGTACTGGCTCGCGACAAATAATTTTCAAACCTTTGACATCAACCGGTACAGCAAACGCTAGCGCATAACGCTCATCGCCTGGTGCAAAACCTGGAAATGAATAAATAATTACTTCATCCGTTAAGGCTGCTAATGTTGCTAACATTTTTGCCCCGCGTACAATAATCCCCTCAGCACGCTCCTCTACAACTCCAAGATGCGTAAACTGATCTGCCTGCTCATGCGAATTTTTACTACGGTCATTTTGCGGATTCACAATCGCATGCGTTAGGAAAATATCATTATCACGTAAATGCTCATAGTAGTTTTCAATATTCGTTGCCCAGTTTTCATTGTATTTGCGTAAAAACCAAGAATTTTGTGCTAACGATGTAACAACTGTATTTAAAAAATCTGGTGTACGACCCATTAATCCGAATGTTTGCCGTGCAACAACTTCAAAGGCCTTACTACGCTTCATAATATCTTCGTAGTTGTGCGGCATTAAAAACGATGTCGCCATACGCTCGCCCGTTTCTTCACATACAACTGTCAAATCTTCTTGATACGCTGGATCATGCTGCATATCATACAATTTCGCAATTTCTAATGCAGGTTGTTTAAAATATGGCTCATCCAAAATGTTTTCTACGATTTTCCCGTTCAACCAAACTTCCGGCTTACGAGACTTCAATGCTTCAATATATTGTGCTCCAGTACGAATCCCCAACTTGTACACTCTCCTTTAAACTTATTGCACTTCTTGGCTCTTATACGTCTCCGTTGACCCCATCTTGCCCTCAAAGAATGTTAATGAATTTCCGCTTTTGCAATCAAATTCTGTAATTTCTCCTACAAACAGCACATGATCCCCTGCATCATATTGCTGCCACTGCTTGCATTTAAAATAGCCTGATGTACCACCAATACTTGGAGAATCGCCCTTGGTATTCCAAGTAATGTCCAACCCTTCTTGAGGGCGCCCCGCAAACTGCCATGCAATCGCCTCTTGGTCATCCGCTAACACATTAATCGTGAAAGGTTTGTTTTGTAACTGCTTATATGAATTTGCTTGTTTATCAATCGACACAAGCGCAAGTGGTGGCTCTAACGACACCGATGTAAATGAGTTAACTGTAATTCCATTAATGGCATCTTCATCGAACCAAGTCACAACTGTTACACCTGTCGGAAATTTTCCAAAAGCCCTTCTTAATAACTTACCGTCTATTTTAAAAACCTCCCTTGATCTTATTGATTTGATAATATCAAAGGAGGATATAACGCATATACAGTTAAATTTCACAATATGAAATATTCTGAAATTTTTGTTATCTTTACATTTTCTCTTCTTTAATTAATATTTTCTATTAATATAAATCTAACATTCCCCTCCCACTACGAGTTTTTAACCATTTTAAAATACTCTGTTTCGTCTATAAATTACACATCAACTCTTGCTATAAGACGTGTTATATGTTGTAAATCAAGTGCACGCTGTCATTACCGCAATGCCCTTTATTCAGGCGGAATGTGTTGTCCTCATACCCTGTATTAATAATCTATGCTAAAATTGTTTCGATAATTTCTTATCATAAAGTAATTGTGTGTCGGTGAAGCTGTTTGCACTGGCTAGGTTTGGGCTGGAGGGGTTTGCATTTATGATGCATTCGAAGGTTTTGAAGGATAAATAATTTAATAAACGCGGTAGGAAAGTCACATTGAACCTCCCTATCACGTTTGTCTTTTATATATTCAACGCACGATACAAGAACACGACAAATTGTGCTCGGGTTACGGGTTCGTTTGGTAAGAATAACCCATTATTACCAAACGCTATTCCTGCATCCGCAAGTGCTGAGATATAAGATGCACTCCAATGATTTCTTGAAACATCGGCGAATGTGCTAATTCCTCCTGCTGTTAAATCAAATGCGAGGACTAGCACTTTTGCGAGTTCCGCTCTTGTCATTGGGGCATTTGGTTTGAATTTACCCGCATAGCCTTCAATAATCCCTGCTTTGGCAAGTGCCATGATGGCTTCGTAATTTGGATGGCTTTTTGGGACATCATTAAACGCATTTATTTCTTTAGTTGGAACTAGTTTCATTGCACGCTGAATCATGACTGCGATGTGTTCACGTCGTACAGGATCATTCGGACCAAATTTACCGTCTGGATAACCATCGATAATGCCTTGTGCTGCAATTTTCCCGATGATGTCTTGAGCCCAGTGGTTTTGGGTATCGCTAAATTGAATTGTAGGAATTTCTGGTGGTACTGGCTTTGGCTCTGGAATTGGATTAGGTGTTGGTGTTGGTGTTGGTGGTATTGGCTTCGGACCTGGATTTGGTATTGGTTGTGGTGTCGGCATTGGATTTGGGTTAGGTGTTGGTTGTAACGCTGTCCATTTTGCAAAAAGTGTGAGGTTTATTCTAGCAATCGAACCATCTTCCCAGCGTGATAAAAAGTATCGATCTTCATACCAACCCTCAAAATGATAGCCCTCTTTTAGTGGCACTGGCAGATCATACACTTTGTCATTGTAAGGTACGCTCAATTCATCAATACTTGTCCCCCCATTGGTTTCAAACGAAATGGCCACATATTTCGGCACAATCGGTGTTGAATGAGACGCTTCATAATTACTGCCTAATGTCATCTGTAAACCAACTAGACAAACGAGCATTATAAATACTTTTTGATAAAATGATAGCTTCATGGTTTTCTCCCTTTCTATGATTTATTATCTCTTTATAGTAGTTTATCGATAAGAGGTTGAAATGATGTTAAAAATGATGAAATGTTCTATTTTTATTTGGGTGCTTTCCCTATGAAATGGATGCTTGTATTTCCATCAGAAAATTATTGTCATGGAACATCCCTTTTTAACGTTTAATTCCCTATATGCAGTTTAAATTTTGTGGAGGAATTAAAAGTGAATTTACTTATTGAAGATTCGCCGCTTATTGTATTGCTGGTTACCTTTAGGCATTTTCAAAAACTGAATGCCATCCTTTCGATAATATATATATAAATTTCATTAATGTTAAATAAATCCTTTAAATTAATATAACCGTTTACCTACTTCGTTTTATATAATAAAGAGAGGAATACAAGATTGGACTGATACCTTTGAAAAAACAAGTACACGTTGTTGGAGCGATTATTGAAAACGAACAAAATGAAATCTACTGTGCACAACGTAGTCCCAAAATGTCGTTGCCAAACTATTGGGAATTTCCAGGTGGGAAAATTGAAAAAGACGAAACACCTCAACAAGCATTAATACGAGAAATTTCCGAAGAATTTGCTTGTGAAATTTCTGTTGGTGAAAAAGTAGAAGATACAACCTATGATTACGGTACGTTTATCGTTCGTCTTGAAACATATATGGCCAAAATCATCAATGGTGAACCCACTGCATTAGAACACGCAGACACAAAATGGGTAACTCGCAAAGCACTTAAAACATTAGACTTTGCACCAGCGGACATTCCTGCTGTGGAAAAAATTTCACAATCATAATCGTAAGGTGGAGATTTAATGGAGCAACTTATACGTAAGTTCGAAGATTCATTACATAAAGGATTCATCGACCAGAACAAAGCCGTTTCTTCTCAGTTTAAACCGAGATTATTATCAAACAGGGCACATGAAAATGTCCTCACAACACTTTTACAAGAAATGAAAACATGTAAAACCTTCACCTTCTCTGTCGCCTTTATCACAGAAGGTGGACTTGCAACGATTAAAACAATGCTTTATGACCTTGAGAGAAAAGGCATTCGTGGTCGCATTTTAACTTCGACATTTTTAAGCTTCAATCAACCAAAAATGTTTAAAGAATTATTGAAATTAACAAATGTAGACGTCCGTGTGACAGATGTTAAAGGCTTTCATTCAAAAGGCTATATTTTTGAGCATGAACAGC
Organism: Lysinibacillus sp. 2017; assembly: GCF_003073375.1. Taxonomy (NCBI): domain Bacteria; kingdom Bacillati; phylum Bacillota; class Bacilli; order Caryophanales; family Bacillaceae; genus Lysinibacillus; species Lysinibacillus sp. 2017. The sequence continues at coordinate 366,313 of NZ_CP029002.1, read as the reverse complement.
ATTACTCGCTTATTGTGGGAAGTTCAAATTTAACAGATAGCGCATTAAAGGCGAATTTTGAATGGAATGTATACTTAACTTCTCTTGAAAATGGGGAAGTCATTAATCATTTTAAAAATCAATTTGAATACGAGTGGGAAAAAGCAACTCCTTTAACAGCAGAATGGGTTGGAAAATATAATGCCATCTACGAGAAGCCTGAATTTGCGAGAAATAAAGTCGCTTCTCCACCTCTTTATATGACAAATCCATTACAAGAAAGCTTAAAAATCCAACCAAATAAAATGCAAACTGATGCTCTCGAGCAATTAAAGCTGCTCCGTGATAGTGATGCAAAGCGCGGGCTTATTATTTCTGCAACCGGTACTGGAAAAACATACTTATCTGCATTTGATGTTCGAAATTTCGCACCTAAAAGAATGCTATTTATTGTACACCGGGAACAAATTTTAAAGAAAGCGATGCAAGATTTCAAAAATATATTATTAGGTGACCCAGATGATTACGGCATTTTATCGGGAAATTCTAAAGAACTGGACGCCCGTTATATATTTGCCACAGTTCAAACAATGTCAAATGACCGTTTTTTACAACAATTTGCTAAAGATCATTTCGATTACATTTTAATTGATGAAGTACACCGTGCCGGAGCAGAATCTTATTTAAAAATTATGGATTATTTTGAGCCTCAATTTTTATTAGGAATGACAGCAACACCAGAACGTACAGACAATTTTAATATTTTTGAGCTGTTTGATTACAATGTTGCCTATGAAATTCGCCTTCAAGCGGCATTAGAAGAAGATATGCTTTGCCCCTTCCACTATTTCGGTGTGACGGACTATGAGCTGGATGGTGAATTAATTGATGAAACGGCCGATTTACAAAAACTAATTCACAAAGAACGAATTGACCATATTATCGATAAAGTTTCTTATTATGGATTTTCTGGTGATCGCGTGCGTGGTTTAATGTTCTGTAGTACGAAAGAGGAAGCGCGTTCCCTTTCAAATTTACTAAATATGCGTGGTTACAAAACCATTGCACTTACAGGGGACAACTCACAGGAAGAACGAGAAGAAGCAATTGCCAAATTAGAAAATGGTGAATTAGAATACATTTTAACTGTGGATATTTTCAACGAGGGAATCGACATTCCCTTCTTAAATCAAATTGTTATGCTTCGTCAAACTCAGTCGAGCATTATTTTCATCCAACAACTTGGTCGTGGATTACGTAAACATGATGTGAAAGAATTCGTGACGATTATTGATTTTATTGGGAACTATAAAAACAACTATTTAATTCCGATTGCCCTTTCTGGTGATAAATCAATGAACAAAGATAATGTCCGACGACGTACAGTAAATACTGATTACATTCAAGGTGTTTCGACGATTAATTTTGAAGAAATTGCGAAGAAGCAAATTTTTGATGCGATTACAAAAGTTCAATTATCAACAAAGAAAATTTTAGAAGATAGCTATCATGCATTAAAAAACAGAATTGGTACGCAGCCCACTTTATTTGATTTCATGAAACATGACTCATTAGATCCAGAAGTCATTATTAACTATGCAAATACTTACTATGATTTTCTAGTAAAGATAAAAGAGCCTATTCCTTCAATTACTAATTATGAAAAAGCTGTGTTGATGATGATCGGCAAGGATCTATTGCCTGGCAAACGTATTCATGAAATTCTTTTGTTGGAATTACTTACTCAGCAAGAATCCATTACAAAGCAAGCGTTCATTGAGCAATTAAAAGCTAAATCTATTTATTATGATGAAAATACAATGGCATCTATTGAGAATGTATTTTCTTTAGATTTTTTTGTGGAAAATGATCGTAAAAAATTCGGTTTAAAGCCTTTTATCGTTAAAGTTAACGATACTTATCTATTCAATGAGGAACTTCAACAGTCTCTGCAAGATAGCAATTTTAAACAATACCTTGTTGATTTGCTTCATTGCGCGTTTGAAAAAAACAAAGAATATAATAATGCCGAAATGTTTACCCTTTATCAAAAATATTCGCGTCGTGAAGTATGCCGCTTATTAAATTGGCTGAAAAATGAGGAAGGCACACTGAATGGTGGTCGCCCTAAACATGGAGACTTCCCTATTTTCGTAAACTATCACAAAAATAACGAAGACGATATTGAAACAAACTATATGGATGAATTTCTTTCTACCGAATCTTTTAGATGGTGTTCAACTAAAAATCGTCACCTCCATTCACCAGAAATGAAAACACTTATTCATTCTGTAGATAATGGCACCAATGTTTATCTTTTCGTAAAGAAAGATAATGGTGTCGGAAAAGACTTCTACTATCTAGGTAAAGGACAAGTTATTCCAAGTTCAGCTCGACCAGATCAGGTAATCGAAAATGATAAAGCATACCCCGTTGTCACAATGGAAATGGTATTAGAACAGCCCGTTCAATATGATATCTATCATTATCTAGTGGAAGAATAAAAAAGAGTTAGTGTTGTGGTACTTGCCCACACACTAACTCTTTTCTATTATCCTTTAAAAACATTCCTTTTATGCCACTTAAAATAACTCTTATTCTCTTCCACCCTGGCAACACGCATCTTGTCATGAATCCCATATTTCACATAATCAATCTTTTCAATCTCAGGTGAAATATGAATCTTCCCAGTACCATCAAAAGCGATATAGCCTTTGTCATACATTGCGTCATGGTTGCTGCATAAAAGAATGCCGTTGTACGGATTTAGTCGTTCCTCATCCGTTGAATCCTTCCAAGGTTTTGAATGACTGGCACGTAGTAATTCAGGTAGGTCAATGCCGCATAATGCACAGTGATGATCCCATAACGGCGCTAATTGCTTGTGGAATTTTTGTTGACCTTTGCGGATTTTTACCTTGGCTTTTGCTTCTGTTTCAATAAGTACGGGGGCTAATGTGTTACGTTCTTTTTGCGCGATTAACCCCATCGCGAATTCCAGTTGCTCTTCGTTTTCCTCGTAAATATTGGCGTCACTAATCAGTTCTAGTAGCTTAATCGCTAACATTTCGTTGCACGGATATAAAAAGCCTTGGTTGCCATCACCATTTTGTTGGAACGGTGAGTACTTGGTAGGTAGTAATGGCTGGACCTCATCAAAATGTACTTTTATGTTCAATGGGAATATAAGTTCTTCATAAATCGATTTAAATAAATGACCCACTTGACCTGAACCCGTTAATGGATCGATGCCTTGTTGACAATCTTCTTGTGCGATACTAAACGCCACAATTTCCCCTTTGACACAATGGAAAATCGCATCGCCCTTTTTGACTTCCTTCATACGTTCCCAAGAATGCGGTGTTTGTCCACTGCTATCAAGAATTGAGCACCAAACTACTTGTTTATTTTTTGCCTCATCATAAGTTTTGCCTTGCATTACAATATAAAAATTCATACGAACACCCTTTAATTAGTCGTTTTATTTAGTTTACCATTGTTCATCCATTCGTTATAAGTTATGTGCCTCTCTTATTTCGTTTCTCGAAAAACTTCTAAAAAATGTTATAATCCTACTAACTATTCCAACTACAACATGTTGCGTTCACTTTAGTGAATGGTCAAACAGAAAGGACTTGAAATGCTATCTAGATTTTTTACGTACTACAAGCCACATAAGCGCCTGTTTATCATCGATTTTTCAAGCGCGATTTTTGTGGCGATTTTAGAATTACTTTTCCCCGTAGCCGTGCAGTGGTTTATCGATGAATTGTTACCTACTGGGGATTGGGGCATGATTACAAAGATTAGTGCACTCCTCCTACTGACGTACATATTAAGTACAGTAATGAACTTTATCGTCAACTATTTAGGGCATAAGCTCGGGGTGAATATCGAGAGCGATATGCGCCAGCAACTGTTCAATCACGTGCAGCGTCAGCCTTATACGTTTTTTGACAATACCAAAACCGGTCATTTAATGAGTCGGATCACGAATGATTTATTTGATATTGGGGAGTTCGCGCATCATGGTCCAGAAGATTTATTCATCGCAATCATGACATTTATCGGGGCATTCACGATTATGTACAACATCAACGCAACCTTAGCGACGATTATTTTAATCTTTGTTCCGTTTTTAATTATCGTCATGTACATGAGCAACAAGCGCATGAAAAAAGGTTGGACGGTTATGTATGGGGAGATTGCGAACATCAATGGTCGCGTGGAGGACAGCTTTTCAGGGATTCGCGTGGTGAAATCATTTACGAACGAAGAATTTGAAAAAAACCGCTTCAAAGAGCAAAACGCCTTGTTCCGTAAAGCGAAAATTTACGCGTACAAAGTCATGGCGGGCACGCATTCAAGTATCTATCTATTGACGCGTCTGCTGACATTACTTGTACTAGTTGTTGGGGCTTGGCTTTCATATCAAGGCGATTTAAAACCTGGTGAATTTGTCAGCTTCGTACTATTTACCAACGTTTTAATTAAACCAATTGATAAAATTAGTGCACTACTTGAGCTTTACCCTAAAGGAATGGCTGGCTTTAAGCGCTTCTGCGATTTACTTGATCAGGAGCCGACTGTTGTCGATCGTCCGAATGCAATTGCTGTCGACTATTTAAACGGGGATATCGAATTTAAAAATGTAAGCTTCAACTATGCCGATAGCAAGCAAGTATTGAACAACCTTTCATTTAGCGTAAAAGCTGGAAAAACAGTGGCATTCGTTGGTCCATCAGGTTCTGGTAAAACGACAATTAGTGCACTTATCCCCCGCTTTTATGATGTAACAGCAGGTGCGATTACCATCGACGGAGAGGATATCCGCGACTATACACAGGAATCCCTTCGTAAACAAATTGGTACTGTGCAGCAGGATGTGTTCTTATTCACAGGAACTATTCGTGAAAACATCGAATATGGTAAATTAGGCGCAAGCTTTGAAGAAATTTTAGCCGCGGCTGAACAAGCAAATTTACGTGAATTTATCGAGCAATTACCAGAAGGCTTCGATACGCAAATCGGTGAACGTGGTCTGAAATTATCGGGTGGACAAAAACAACGCTTGGCGATTGCGCGTATGTTCCTGAAAAACCCACCGATTTTAATTTTAGATGAAGCGACGTCTGCTTTAGATACGGCAACAGAGCGTATCATTCAGCAGTCACTCAATGATTTAGCGAAGAATCGTACAACGCTCATTATCGCGCACCGTTTAGCAACGATTCGTGATGCGGATTATATTTTTGTTGTGACGCCAAATGGCATTGAAGAGCACGGCACATACGAGGAGCTTGTTGAAAAAGGCGGCATTTTTGCTGGCCTGCATCATGCGTAATGCTCTAGGAATACAATTTAAGGTGAATGATTTCGGTCATTCGCCTTTTTTAAATTTCAATGAAGGTAGGTTTTACTATGGCGATTCCGATTATTGATTTACATTGTGATGCACTATTACGTATGTATGAACATGATTACGATTTCTATTCTTCCCCTCACCTTGATGTGAATGTTGAAAAATTGCAGGCTGGTCATGTTCAGGCACAGGCATTTGCGATTTTTGTAATGCCGGATTGGTCAAAGGAGCAAAAATTAGCGGCCGCGTTGAAACAGGTTGACTATTTCAACAAGCAGGTCATTCGTGAAAACGTCGTACACATTAAAAAGTGGGCTGACTTTAATCAGCTGCGTCCTGGTCAAATCGGCGCCTTTTTAACGATTGAAGGCGTTGGCTTTTTCGGTGGCGATATTGAAATCTATCACCAGTTCCAAAAATTTGGTGTGCTCGTAATTGGGCTGACATGGAATGGAGCCAACGAAGCAGCAGATGGACTTTGTAGTGATCTAGGACGTGGCGTTACAGCATTTGGCAAGGAAATCATAAGGCTTAACAATGCGTATAAAATTTTTACAGATGTCTCGCATTTAAATGTCCAAAGCTTTTGGAATGTACTTGAACATGCTGATTATGTCCTTGCAACGCATTCGAATGCAAAGCGCGTTTGCGACCATCCTCGCAATTTAAATGACGCTCAAATTAAAGCGATGATTGCTAAAAATGCACCGATTCATGTTGTTTACTACCCTGAATTTACAACAGGTACGAACAATGCGACTATGCAAGATTTACTACGTCACGTGGATTACATTTGTGCAATGGGCGGCAAACATTTAATTGGCATCGGCTCTGACTTCGATGGTATCGACTATAAAATTGTGGATCTTGAGCACGCTGGAATGCATCAAAACTTCATCAATGAATTATTAAAGCATTATAGTGAAGCCGATGTACGTGGTTTTGCCTATGCGAACTTTTTGACTCATTTGCCGAAATAATCATTTAGTACGCCTTGCTTTGTTGCAAGGCTTTTTTCATTTCACGTGGTATACTGAGTGAATGTTGATTTAAAGGAGTTTTGTAGATGAACGGAAAAAATCGTAGTGATGTATTTGCTGGCTTAGAAGTGGATATCGTCTTGAAAAAGGATCAGCGTACAGGTACAACAACGCGCGGAATCGTAAAAGATTTATTAACGAATAGTAGCTCTCACCCACACGGCATTAAAGTGCGTTTAACAGATGGTCAAATTGGACGCGTTTGTCAAACATATCCGAAATGATGAGAAAAAGCGTATCCATTTAAACAAGTGGCTACGCTTTTCTTCTTTTTAAAACTGTTTATGACGGCGTTTTACAAACGCTAGCACGCTGCCTAATAATAAAGCTAAACCCGTGTACATGATGCCTTTTTGAGATGCGCCATCGGTTTGTGGTAATTTTTCAATTGTCGTTTCTGACTCAGTAGTAATTGTCTGAGTAGCGGGTACTTCCTCTACGATTTCTTTATTCGTTGCCATTCCACTTTCAGCAAATACATTCGGCACTGACATCAGTTCATTTCCAATTTCAACCGATACTTCTATTTCTTCATCAGGTATTTCTATATCATTGGTACCTAGAACTTCTTCAGGTTCTGGCGTTACCTCTGTTCCTGGGTTAGTTTCAGGCTCTAGTGTTCCTTCTTTTCCTGGAGTTACTTCAGGTTCTGGTGTTATCTCTGTTCCTGGATTTGTTTCAGGTTCTGGTATCACTTCTGTTCCTGGGTCTGTTTCAGGTTCTGGTGTTACTTCTGTTCCTGGATTTGTTTCAGGTTCCTCTGGCGTTCCTTCTGTTCCTGGGTTAACTTCAGGCTCTGGCTTTACTTCTGTTCCTGGGTTTATTTCAGGTTCTTCTGGTGTTACTTCTGTTCCTGGGTTTATTTCAGGTTCTGGCATTACCTCTGTTCCTGGGTCTGTTTCAGGTTCTGGTGTTACTTCTGTTCCTGGATTTATTTCAGGTTCTTCTGGCGTTACCTCTGTTCCTGGATTTGTTTCAGGTTCTTCTGGTGTTACTTCTGTTCCTGGATTTGTTTCAGGTTCTTCTGGTGTTATTTCTGTTCCTGGGTTTGTTTCAGGTTCTTCTGGTGTTACTTCTGTTCCTGGGTTAACTTCAGGCTCTGGTGTCACTTCTGTTCCTGGTTTTATTTCAGGTTCTTCTGGCGTTACTTCTGTTCCTGGATTTATTTCAGGTTCTTCTGGTGTTACCTCTGCTCCTGGATTTGTTTCAGGTTCTTCTGGTGTTACTTCTGTTCCTGGATTTGTTTCAGGTTCTTCTGGTGTTACTTCTGTTCCTGGGTTTGTTTCAGGTTCTTCTGGTGTTATCTCTGTTCCTGGGTTTGTTTCAGGTTCTTCTGGTGTTACTTCTGTTCCTGGGTTTATTTCAGGTTCTTCTGGTGTTACTTCTGTTCCTGGGTTTGTTTCAGGTTCTTCTGGTGTTACCTCTGCCCCTGGATTTGTTTCAGGTTCTTCTGGTGTTACCTCTGCTCCTGGATTTGTTTCAGGTTCTTCTGGCGTTGCCTCTGTTCCTTCTACTACAGTACCTTGGAAGTCCCAACGATGCGTTTCTCCACCCTTATTTTTAAACTTTTTCGCAATAATATTACCATCTACATTATGATAGTTTGATACCTCTGCATTCGGCGCTAAAATTGAACCTTGCCATGTATTCATTAAATTAGCAGTTCCACTAAACGATTGACTACCATTTACAAAGTTCCAAAGCACAACATTGTCATCAAAGTATTCACTTTCACGGTTATTTCGTTCTACACCGTTATAATTCAAGACGATTTTACTACGTGTATTAATTACTTCACTTCCTGCTGCATCAACGTTAATAATAACCATCGTACCTAAAGAAAGACCTTTAATTGTTAATTGTGTATCTAGTTCTAAAACATCACGACTAATCGTTACATACACATAACCATCTTTGGCTACTGCATTCGAAACATCGATTGAACGTCGATTTCTATCTTGATAATCCGTCACAATGCCTTCACTTTGCTCTACTGTTGCTAATTGATTTGATAACGTCGTTAAATTGTTAAACTCTTGATCAAAATCAATATACTTTTCTCCATTTTTATCTTGGAAAAGTGTTTCCGCATAATAAAAACGGTTCATTTCATTATTTTGTAGCTGTCCTGTTTTACGAATATCATCAAATTTCACAATTGTTCCATCTTCATTTTGAACATAAAATGATGGATCACTTGTTCCTCCAACGATTTGTTTACCATTTTCATCGCGTTCATTAAATTGCTTGAAGAAGCTTACACTCTCTCCAAAAATAATTTTATTCGGACGCTTCGTTGTAAATGGTTTAGCTGTCATAGCTTCAAAGTTTTGAATATATGAAATGTCCTTTAAGCGCGAGGCAAACTGTTGATTACTTGTTCCGCCAACTTCATTTGAACCTTTCACACTTGTTCCGAAATTTGCTGTGCCGATTAGTAGCTCTGTTGCAATATTTCCGTTCGTATGTGTTGAACCAATAGCTGCTTCACGTGCGAAAATATGAAAGCCTTGTGCCGCTCCCAGAAGCTGTGTTCTTACATTGGAAATATCTTGTATATATGTACTACCAGATTGAATTGTCTCAGTAATTGTTTCTAATGGACTTTGCGCAAAAACTGCATAGGGTACAGTGACAACTGCTGCCGTAGATAATAATGTAGCTGTATATAATTTAATTGTGTTCAATTTATTACTCTCCAATACTTTCGTTCGTAATGAAGAATAATACGCTTCCAAAAATACCTATTCAATTTTTATTACTCAAGAATAGTAAAACGATATTTATTACATTATTAACTCCCACCATTATCCCTTTTACTCAACAAATAGCACTAATAACAACTTTTCTAATAACGTGCCTCCCTTTAGTTCAATCGGTTTAATTCTTTATATAAATATAGTTTTAAATACCAAAAAACGCATCCACCGGTAAGGGTAGATGCGCTCTGATCACATATTATAAAACTTTGTCTAAAAATTCTTTCGCACGTTCTGATTTAGGTGCTGTGAAGAATTCCTCTGGTGGAGAATCTTCCACTAATACGCCCCCATCTAAGAACAACACACGGTCTGCTACTTCTTTGGCGAAGCCCATTTCATGCGTTACGATTAACATTGTCATGCCTGATTCAGCTAAAGATTTCATAACCTCTAATACCTCTTTAACCATTTCTGGGTCCAGTGCACTTGTTGGCTCATCGAAAAGGATCGCTGTTGGGTTCATCGCCAACGCACGCGCGATGGCTACACGTTGCTTTTGCCCACCTGATAAACGGTTCGGATACTCGTTACGTTTGTCGTAAAGACCAACTTTTGACAGTAATTCTTCCCCTAATTTCACAGCTTCTTCTTTTGAAACACCCTTCACATTAATCGGTGCATACGTTAAGTTTTCTAAAACGGTTTTATGCGGGAACAGGTGGAAGTGTTGGAATACCATGCCTAAGTTTTCGCGCACTTTCATCACATTTTTATCGGTAATTTCGACGCCACCCACTGTAATCACACCAGCAGTTGGTTCCTCTAAACGGTTAATGCAACGTAAAAAAGTCGATTTACCAGAACCAGATGGCCCGATAATGGCAATTACTTCTTTTTCTTTAATTTCGGTTGTGATCCCTTTTAGTACTTCGTTTTTGCCATATGATTTTTTTAGATTATCAATTTTAATCACTGCGTTTCATCCTCTTTTCTAGCATTTTGCCAAGGAATGATAATACTAGCGTCATCACATAGTAGATTACACCGGCAATAAGTAGCGGCTCTAAATATGTGAATGTTGAACCACCCACAACGTACGCACGACGCATAATGTCTAACGCACCGATTACTGTCACGATGGCCGATTCTTTATTTAATGTAATAAATTCATTCATTAACGATGGTAAAATATTTTTCATTGCTTGTGGTAAGATAATGTCTTTCATCATTTTGCCGTACGGGATACCAAGTGCTTTGGCAGCTTCCATTTGACCTTTGTCGACTGCATTAATACCTGCACGAATAATTTCTGAAATGTAGGCACCTGAGTTTAAGCCGAATGCGATAATGGCTGCTGGAATCGCATCAATTTGAATGTCTAATACTTGAGGTACTGCATAGTAAATCAACATTAATTGTAGGACAAGTGGTGTCCCACGGAAAATCGATGTATAGAATGTAGCAAACCAACGAAGTGGCTTTACTGTTCCGATTTTACATAATGCTAAAAGTATCCCTAAAATTAACCCGAGAATCGTCGCGAAGACAACGATCTGTAATGTAACGCCTATTCCTTCTAAAATATAAGGAATAGAGGGCACGACCTTTTCAAAGTTGAACATCGTAGCCCTCCTTTCTTTGTTTGAATTTAAAATATAGGAAACCTGTTGATTACCCTACTCATTTTATTATCTTTTCACAATTAGAACTAATCTAAAACGCTAGAAACGTCATTCAGCCATAATAGCTGAATGACGTTGATTTTGTCATGCCCAATTTAACTTAAAATTATTCTACAACAAACCATTTTGTTTTTAATTCTTCAATAGTACCGTCAGCTGTTAACTCTTCGATGACTTTATCGAATTCAGCTTTTAAGTCACTGCCTTCTTGGAATACGATTGCTTTATAGTCTGGGTCTTCTACTTCGATTGGGAAAGCAGCTAAATCAGCATTTTGAGATAAATAGTTTTCAGAAACGATGTTTTCGATTACGGCTGCATCAAAACGGCCTGTTTTTAATTCTTGAACTAACTCAGGAATTAAGTTACGGCTTTCTACTTTGAAGCCATGTTCTTCACCAAGCTCTTTTGCTAAATCTTCTTGGATAGAAGAAATTTGAGCACCCACTACGCCGCCTTTAATATCAGCAGGAGTTTTATAACCTTTTTCTTTATCGAAAATCATGTATTGCTCTGTTTCATAGTAAGGAATTGAGAAGTCTACTACTTCGTCACGTTCTTCTGTTGGTGTCATACCTGAAATGACAACATCAAATTTTTTCGATTGTAGCGCTGTGATTAGTGAGTTGAAATCCATGTTTTGTACTTTAATGTCATAGCCTAATTTTTCACCAACTAATTTGATTAAGTCGATATCAAAACCGATAATTTCATCGCTTGTTGCAGTCTCTACGTATTCGAATGGTGCGTAGTCAGCTGATGTACCTACTACTAATGTTTTTTTGTCTCCAGAATCTGTACCTTCACTGCCTGTTGATGTTTCTTTTTCATCTGATGCGCCACATGCTGCAAGTACAGCAATGACCATTGTCGTTAATAATGCTAATAAAAACTTTTTCTTCATCATTTTCATCTCCTATTATTGTTCTTGTAAATATCTTTGAATGGCTTTTTCTAACATTTGTAAGCCGTCGTCAATTTGTTCTTTAGTTATTGTAAGTGGTGGAATCATACGAATGACTTCGCCTTCGTTCCCACATAAGTAGAATAGTACGCCTTCTTCAAGTGCGTAATCTAAAACTTTCCCTACTGCTTTGCCGTCCACTTCACCTGTTTCAGGATTTGAAAGCTCAATACCGATCATTAACCCTGCAGAACGCACGTCGCTAATAATAGCGTACTTTTCTTTCATTTTAAGCAGTTGTTCACGGGCATATGCACCGACAACGCGAGAATTTTCAACTAAGTTTTCTTCGTGGAAAATTTCTAAAGTTGTGCGTGCTACTGAACATGCGATTGGGTTCCCACCGAATGTTGTACCGTGCATACCGATTGGCCATTTTTCCATTAATTCTTTTGAAGCAACTGTTGCGCTAAGTGGTAAGCCTGATGCAATCCCCTTTGCAATCGCCATGATGTCTGGTGTTACGTCAAAATACTGCGCCGCAAACCATTCACCTGTACGACCGAAGCCTGTTTGTACTTCATCGAAAATTAAAAGAATGCCGTGACGGTCACAAATTTCGCGTACTTTTTTCACCCATGCTTTTGGCGGAATGATGTAACCACCCTCACCTAAAACTGGCTCTAAAATAACAGCTGCCACTTCTTCAGGTGTTACTTGATGCTTGAATAATTTTTTGAAGTCTTTTTCAAGTTGCTCTACAACGTAAGCTTCTGGGTCAACACCCGCTGGTACACCTTTTACATCTGCATACGGAATTTGGTATGAAAGATGTGAGGGTTGTAAGAACTTGCGGTATTTCGATTTGGAAGTTGTTACGCCAAGTGCGCCCATTGAGCGACCGTGGAAACAACCAGTAAATGAAATGATGTATGGACGTTCTGTTACGAACTTCGCTAATTTTAATGAGCCTTCGATTGCTTCTGTACCACTGTTTGCAAAGAAGAAGCAGCCAAGATCACCTGGTAATACTTCACCAAGCTCTTCAGATAATTTTAAAATCGATTCGTACATAATAACGCCTGATGGACCATGTACTAATTGGTCTGCCGCATCTTTAATACTTTGAACAATTTTCGGATGACGGTGACCTGTATTTGTAACAGCGATTCCAGATGTAAAGTCTAAATATGTTTTCCCATCTGCGCCGTAATAATAACAGCCTTCTTCCTTTACTACAGGAAGATTTGGGTGATCTTTTGCCATACTTGGTGCTAAGTAGTCGCCCATTTCATTATATAATTCTAACCAATCCGCCATTTATAAGGACCTCACAATTTTTTGAGTAAAATTTGATAAATTTCATTGAATGTTGATGGATTTTTTTGAATGTTCATCAACTGTTACTCATTCTACTCTCGTTTGTATAAATATTCAATAGATAATTATCTAAAAATAATAAGTTTAAATATTCAGATAAATATTAATGGTCATTTTAATGTTTTTTATTCATTTTTTCTGCATATATCAGCCGAAATAACGGTTATTTTCACAACTAGTTGCATTAATAAAAATTAAAGATAATTTAGAAATCACTATTAGTTAGTGTATATAGTTGTATATTAATTCATTTATTTGTCGATTCATTTCATAATTCACCCCTATGCCCTGCTTTTTATATTACGAACAACGAGATTAAATGAATTAAAAATAGGCTTTCACAAATAGCATTTTTTTGGCAACCACAATAAAACCTATGTTTTCTTATACTCCATACCCTTTTTCATTTAAAATTCCATAAAAATGAAAAGAAGCATGTTAAATTTTTCATTTACCATGCTTCAAGACGTTTATTCAATTTCTATGCGTTAGGCTTTTAAATAAGAAACCGGTTTGATTACATTAACACATTATAATGATTTACAATCGTATGACGGACATTGGCAACATGATTTTTCAATTCAATTTCTGCTCGTTCTACATCACGACTACGAATGGCATCTAAAATTGCATGATGCTCTTTGAATGAGTTTTCATTACGTCCAGGTACTAAAATCGTTTTAAATTGCACGCGCTTTAATTGCTGTTTAATAATACGTACGATATCCACCGCTTGCTGGTTATTGGACGCACGATAAATGACATCATGGAAACGTAAATTTCCTTGCGAGTAAGCATCAAATTGATGTGTTTGTAAATGTTGCTTCATCTCTCCAAGAATATTCTCCAATTGCTCAATATCCATATCTGTAATATTTTTTGCCGCATCAGCTGCGATCAGTCCTTCGAGCGCCTCACGAATTTTTAAATAATTACTAATTTCCTCTAATGAAAACGATTTAATCGTCGCACCCTTATTGTTCTCCAACACAACTAGGTTTTCTTGCTCTAATTTCAGCAACGCTTTTTTCACCGTATTTCGGCTTACACCGATTTCCAGTGCTAAATCATTTTCAATTAACTTTTGAGAAGGTTGGAATACGCCATCTAAAATCCGCTCTTTCATGAACTCGTAGGCAATCTCTGCTGGTCTTTTCAAGATGACCCCTCATTTCTTTACTTCCTTTTATAATCGATAAAATACTTTAGCAATTCATTTTTCATTGCATTTAAAGTATTTTATTTTTAAAGTACATCTACCCACTAAGAATAACTACTTATCTCTTATTCTAAAGGACCCTATATTGATTAGAAAGAGCTATTAGAACAAAATTTCATTATTCGTATTATTTATTCACGACACTTGGTAACCATGTCGTTAAAAATGGAATGTATGTTACTAAGAACAGCACAATAATCGATACGAAAACAAATGGAACAATCTGACGAATTAATTTTTCCATTTTTACTTCTCCGACACTGGAAGCAATAAACAATCCTGCGCCAACTGGAGGTGTTAATAAACCAATTGTGGCATTTAAGCAAAGCATAACCCCGAAGTGAACTGGGTCAATGCCAAAGCTATGAACAAGTGGCATAAAGATTGGTAATAAGATAATCATAACAGCAAGCTCGTCTAGGAAAACACCTGTAATCAGTAAGAAAAGATTCACTAATAATAAGAACACTAGTGGATTTGAAGAAATATTCCCCATCACTTCAACGATTGATTGTGGAATACGTTCAAACGCTAAAATCCAACCAAACATACTTGCTGTCGACATTAATAATGTTACAACTGCTGTTGCAATCGTTGCATTGATTAATAATCCAGGGAATTTTTTAAACGATAATTCTCTATAGAAAAACTTCCCGACAATAATCGCAATGACACATGCAACCCCTGCGGATTCTGTCGCTGTAAACACACCTGACAGTGTCCCAACAATAATTGAAGCAGGCACCAGTAATGCAGGAATGATACGAATAAAGGATTGAAGTACTTCCTCAAAAGCAGCTTTTTGAGAGCTCGGATAATCATTTTTAATCCCCAAAATCATAATTAAAATAACGAATGACAGTGCTAATAAAATCCCTGGGAAAATCCCTGCCATGAACATATCATTAACTGAAACATTTGCACCTACAGCATAAATGATAAATAGCATGGAAGGTGGAATAATTGGACCTAAAAGTGCGGCAGACGCTGTTGTTGCAGCAGCAAATTCACGCTTATAGCCGGCCTTCTCCATTTCTGGCACCATAATTTTACTCATCATCGCTGTTTGCGCAGTCGCAGAGCCGATGATCGATGCTAAAAACATGTTCGCAATAACGTTTACATAGGCTAGCCCACCTTTAAAATGGCCTACAGCTTTTTTCGCAAAATCAATTAATCGCACCGTAATTCCTGATGCGTTCATAAGTTCACCAGCAAGCATGAAGAGCGGAATTGCTAGTAAACTAAAACTTTGTACGCCTGAAAACAATTGTTGTGAAATATTATTCAGTAAAAATGTTTGTCCCGTTGAAAGAATATAGACTAAACTAATAATCCCTAAAATAAGTGCAATTGGAGTTTTAATGACTAACAAAATACAGAATGCGACTAGAGCCCAAGTCATGATGCGTCTCCTCCTTCATTGGCCGTCTCCACTTCAGCTTCGTTATAAACAAAGCCTTGTAAAAAGTGATGAAACGCATGAATCAATAAGCAAATCATGCCAAATGGAACGGCTAAATAAGGTAAAAACATGGATATTTTTAATCCTGGAGAGATTTGTGTTTTAACGGAAGGATTCGATATCCATTGAATTGCCATATACGCAACAACCCCCGCAAAAATCATGACACATAAGTAGCCAACAACTAAAAATATCCGCTTCCATAATAAGCTCATTTTTTCGAATAATAAGTCTAAGCTTGCTGCGCGTAAAGTTTTGACGCTCATACTTCCCCCAACAAACGTCAGCCAAATTAACATATATACGGCAAGCTCATCTGACCATGTAAGTGGGTTACCAAAGATATATCTAAAAAATACACCTAACGCAAT
This sequence comes from Lysinibacillus sp. 2017, assembly GCF_003073375.1. Classification (NCBI taxonomy): domain Bacteria; kingdom Bacillati; phylum Bacillota; class Bacilli; order Caryophanales; family Bacillaceae; genus Lysinibacillus; species Lysinibacillus sp. 2017. Next base: position 350,209 of record NZ_CP029002.1, on the reverse strand, counting down.
ACTACAAAGCATTGTTGTCATTAATATAACTGCTAATAATTTTTCGAATTTGTACAGCGAATCGCTGATGGCTGAAACAATTTTCATGTTTCTCCCCCCTTTTCTTATCTATGATGCTATCCACTTAAGACCAATCTAAAAATGAAAGGGCAGCAGGAATTTAGCACTTCCTACCGCCCTCTTCCATCACTTTCAAACAGGGCTTAATGGACAGCCTTGTTTAATTAACTATTTGTTTGCATCGATAAATGCTTTAATTGTTGGATTTGATGAATATTGGTCGTACACTGGTGCGCTTAATTGTTTGAATTCATCTACATTTGACAGTTCATTTACCTTTACACCTAAAGATTTTAACTCTTTAAGTAATTCGTCGTTGCTTGCAATACTTTCTTTTACGCCCCACTCAATAACTGAAGCCCAAGTATCTGCTACAATTTGACGATCCTCTTCGCTCATACTATCTATTGTTTTCTTAGCCCCAAGTACTACCTCTGGGAAAACGATATGACCTGATAATGTTAAAATATTTGCTGATTCATAAAATTTTTGTGAAACGGCAGCGTTGAAGTCTGTATCCACCGCATCAATTACCCCAGTTGATAACGATGTATATACTTCTGGTAATGGCATAGAAGCTGGTCCTGCACCAATTGCTTTGTAGTAGGATTCAAAAACTGGGCTTCCTGGAATACGGATTTTTAAGCCCTTTAAATCTTCTACTGTTCCTATTGGTTTACTAGATAAAATATGACGTTGACCAGCGAAGAATACTCCGTAGCCGTGCATATTTTTTACTTCTAAATCTTTTAACATTTGTTGTGCTGGCTCAGTTGAAGCTGCATCTGCTGCTGACTGAAGATCATTAAATAAGAATGGCATAAACCAGCCGTTAATTGATTCTGAAAGGCTCGAAACTGTACCATTACTTAAAATAGCGAAGTCTAATGTGCCCGATTCAACTTGCTGTGCCATGTCTGCTTCTTTACCAAGCTGGTTCGCTGGGTAAATATCCACTGTCATACGGCCATCTGAATTTTTCTCAAGCTCTTCACTAAATTTTTCAGCAACTTCAAATTTAATATGCGATTCAGCTGCTTCGTGACCTAGCTTGAACTTGTACGTTTCACCTTCACTTGCTGTTTCCCCTGAACCTGCACTTGTACCTGAATCCGATTCTACCCCTGATGATGATGAGCTCGAATCACTCGTATCATCATCACCACATGCCACTAAAACAACCGCTAACATTGACAATGCCAGCATTAGTAACCACTTTTTCATATAAATCCCCCTTTGTGATGTGCATAAAATTTTGAAACTTTTATTATAAATGGTGGCTTGCCACGATTTACAACCCCTATAAAGTTACAGCACGGCTGTCATTTCAAATTGAACACGTAAGTCTTTTTTTAAGCTTTTTTCCGTCGTATGTCGCGCTGGACGGTCGTTTTCATTTGGAAACATTTTCAGCCATTCAATATTCACATTTTCCTTATACTTGCGGTCGACCATATACACACTTAAATGCGCGATATTATCCGTCGTACCACCGGCTGCTTTCATAATTTCTTCAAGATAATAAAATAAATTTTGAATTTCCTCATTTACATCTTCTGGAACAAGCCCTGTATCTGGGTCTGAGCCGATAATGGCAGATGTGTATACCATATTGCCAACTTTCACAGCTGCTGGAATCGGATTATCATGCTTAGTGCCTTTAATATGCAATACTTCACGTTTAGCCATTTTGCTTCACCGCATTTCCTGCAAGCTGACGATCTTGTTCTGTTTCGTAATACACGACCCCTTCTGCTTCAAGTACTGGACGCAAGTTGTAGAAATCAATGCTAATTTGACCATTTTCGATTTTTTCAATTGTGCCCGCTTCCTTGGCAACGCGTGCTTTAGAAAGTTCTAAAGTGGATTCGAAATCCTCTTTTTTCACGACAACAATGCCGTCATCATCAGCCATTACTAAGTCCCCTGGAGCTATGCTGACGCCTCCACAAATTGCGGGTGCATTTACCCAGCCACCTTTAATTTTGTTTGTGCCTTGCGATAATACTTCACGTGTCCAAATCGGGAAACCTAGCTCACGAATTTGGCGTACATCACGAATACCAGAATCCATAATGACACCTTGCACACCTTTTTTCATAAGCGCCGTGACAATTAATTCACCAATCATTCCAGCAAGTCCTTCGCCTTCTGTCGTGATGACTAAAATATCACCAGGCTTGCAGACTTCAATTGCCGCGTGAATCATTAAATTGTCACCTGCTGGGCAAATGACTGTGACTGCAGGACCGACAATCATCGTGTCAGATATAATCGGCTTTAGTTTTGGACTTAAAATACCTTGCTTGCCTTGTGCCTCGTAAACTGTTGAAACGTCGAGTTTTTTGTAATCAACAAGCACTTGTTCTGAAGGTCGATCAATCGTTTTTATAACGTATTTTTGCATTAGATTAACTCCTCTCCTACGAGTGGGAAGAAGCGAGAAAAGGCTTCTGCTTGCTTATAATCGTTATTACCTGAGCAGCGACGTGCATGGTTTCCGCGCAGTTCTGCTTTATAGCCGTAATAGCTAATTAAATGTCCTTGCGCTTTGAAGCAGTTCATTGCAGCTTTCTTTTGCTCAAACACATCTGAAATATCTAAAATGACATCTGGATTGAAGCTTGAAATTTCTGATTGGTGTGGTTCGAAACCAAACAGCTTTGCTTGCTTAGCAGTCGTTGTCCCCTCAATACGCACCCCATTCGAAGTCGATAACACTGCTGCATCAAACACGAATTTCGAAACAGCTTCATGGTCGGGATTGAATGCATCACGTGGTCCGTGTGAAATAATGATTTGCGGCTTTACTTCACGGATTTTACGTGTCAGCTGTTCCATGCGCTCATCGTTAATCGCCATATGATAGTCTTCATAATCCCAAATTTCGATTTTATCTTCCGTTAAGCCTAAGCATTTTGCTGCGGCTAAAAGTTCCTCTTTACGCGTTGCTTTTACGTTTTCTAATGTTTGCCCTTCGACATTCCATAGATCATTGGATTCTCCGCGCGCCCCATAACTTAAAATAACGAGCTGCACGTTCGCCCCATTTTTCACGTATTTCGCAATCGCCCCACCCCCGCGCCATACGAAGTCTGCTGCGTGTGCACTCACTACTAATACATTTGTATTTGAATCAATCATTTGCATTGCCTCCCATTTTCCCTTTGTGTTATTTCACTGTTTGTTTGACAATCGGTGTTCCGTAAGTGTGGAATGTTTCGATTGTTTTGTTCCCCCATGCTTGCCCGCGCTTACGATCTTCCTCCGTCCAAGTAATTGGCTCAAAATCAGGATCTAACACTAAATAGCCACCTGCACAAATTTCAATACGGTTACCACCTGGCTCATAGACATATAAGAAGTACGTTTGGTTAATCGCATGTTTGCTTGGTGCGAATTCGATAAAGACATTTTGATCGATGAATAAATTCGCTGCGCGCGTAATGCTTTCAAAGTTCTCTACCGCCAAAGCTAAGTGGTGGAATCGCCCTTTAGTCCCTGTCGCATCTCTTGAATAAACAAGCTCATAAGACTTAGCGTTTGTACGGTACCAAACTGCGCCACGCGTACCATTATCCAAGCAAATTTGCTCTGTTAAACGCATTCCTAATACATTCTCTGCAAAGTCACCGTCTGCATCTGGATCTGAAGATAGGAAGTTAATATGGTCTAAATTTTTCACTGCAGCACCACGACCTAAAAACTTTTGGTGCTGATTTTTAAGTGTTGGTTTTAAATGTTCTGGTGCAACATACTTTTCAGTTTCAAAATAAAGTTCCATTAAATGTCCATCTAATCCGCGGTATTGATACGCCTTACCGTGACCAAAATCACCATCAATCCATTCTCCTTTAACGCCTGCTTCTTCAATCGCCTTCACACGACGCTCTAATGCTTGCGGACTTTTCACGCGAAATGCCGTATGCCCAACACCTGGTTCTTCGGATTGCGTTAAGATGATCGAATATTGTTCGTAATCATTCCAACAACGCATGTAAGCCTTCTCATCTGTGCGGTTTACAAGCTCCAAACCCATACTTTCATAGAAGAAGTTAATACTTTCCTCCAACACTGGTGTAAGGATCTCCACATGTGCGATATGTACGATATCATCATGACGCTCTTTTATGATTTCTGACATAAATGTTCCCCTCCTGATAAATTGTTGAACAATCTTGTAACTCAATTATAGTTTGCAATTCATTATGTAGTCAATACTATTTTCTGAAAATTATAAACTAAGTAGCGTCATTTTATTTCTTCTTTAGGTATGCATTTTGCTCTTAAAATAATTATTTAGTTTTTATCAATTTCTAAAATCACTGTTGACTCAACATTTCTACGCACTTTATCTTTCAACCTATTGACTTTAAATAGATGTATTTTACAATGAAATTGTTCAACAAAATTGTTTATCGGATGTGTTGAGATGCCATTTTTATTCATTGTATTTTTGACTTTACTATTTCAAATTGCCTTAAAAGGAAATATACTTTTAGTTTCATTGTATGGATTGCATTTACAAGCAAGCCCTGCTTTTTTAGGGGTAATTATCGCAGCGGGTTCGCTTTTCCCGATGTTTTTAGCTTCGTTTGTGGGACGCTTGTCAGACCGTGTGTCACTTAATTTCTTACTGACGATTGGGATGATTGGCAGCGGCCTATCACTAGTTGCTATTTATTTTTTAGTAGCAAATTTATGGGTGCTGTTAGCCATTCAGCTACTATTTGGCTTATTTCAAATTATTACAGTCGTTAGTAGTCAAAATCTTGTCGGTGCACTTAGTAGCGAGGGAACTCGTACGAAAAATTACGGTGCCTACACATTAAGTGTCTCAATTGCCAATTTTATCGGTCCATTATTAGTTGGATTTGTAATTGATTGGCTTGATTTTGCGGTGGCATATTTAATGCTCGGTATTTTTGCACTCCTACCAGGATTATTGTTTTTAGTTATTCCGATTAAGGGCGTCGCAAAAAAAGAGAAGGATACTGTTGAAAATACAAGTTTTCTACAGTTGTTGCTACACCAAAAATTACGCAGTGTCTTTATAACGAGTGGGGTCATTTTAACTGGGGTCGGGTTATTTGAATTTTATTTTCCGATTTATACAAGTTCAATTGGCTTGTCTACTTCTGTCATTGGGGTACTTGTTGGGGTAAATGCGTTAGCGTTCATTATTAGCCGGTTATTAATGACGCCTCTGCAACGAAAATTTTCACCAGAACAAATGATTGGTGGTTGTTTACTTATCGCGGGGTGTGCTTTTTTCGTATTACCATTTATCAAAGCCGTGCCACTTCTTGCGGTAATTTCATTCGTAATGGGTCTTGGATTAGGTTGTTGCCAGCCGCTATCAATTGTCATGGCATACAATGCTTCTCCTGCTGGTTATACAGGTGAAGTGCTTGGTATTCGATTAACCGTTAATAAAGCGGTGCAATTCGCCGTACCGATTGTATTTGGTAGTATGAGCTTTGTCGGATTTTTTCCGATTTTTTGGTTGAATACCGTATTGTTAGGCTTTAGTGGTAGTTCGTTATTAAAATGGTTACCAAATAAAAAAAATGTCACGAAAAGCAATTGAACCAGGCTTTTCGTGACCTACTCTATTATAACTTCACTTCAAACTCAGCTTCCGTTTTTTCCTTTACTTCTGCTAATGTCACACCTGCTTGTAGTTCCACTAGCTGCATCATACTATCAACAAAGTCAAACACAGCTAAATCGGTAATTAGTCGATGCACAACCGTACGTCCTGTAAGTGGTAGCGTACATTCACGTTTCACTTTTGATTCTCCGTGTTTATTGGTGTGCTCCATAATGACAATGACTTTTTTTGCGCCCACAACTAAATCCATCGCACCACCCATCCCTTTCACAACTTTACCTGGAATCATCCAATTCGCGAGGTCACCAGCTTGTGATACTTCCATACCACCTAAAATTGCCACATCAATATGACCACCGCGGATCATAGCAAAGCTTTCCGCGCTATCAAAAAACGCAGCACCCGCTTTTGCAGTTACCGTTTCTTTTCCTGCATTGATTAGATCTGCATCCACCTCTTGCTCTGTCGGGTACGGTCCAATACCAAGCATGCCATTTTCAGATTGCAGCATGACATTATAGCCTTCCGGAATTTCATTCGCGATAAGCGTTGGCATTCCGATTCCTAAATTCACATACATGCCATCTTCAATTTCTTGTACTGCGCGACGAATAATTTTTAAACGAGTTTCCATTACGCTTCCTCCCTCACGATACGACGTTCAATGCGCTTTTCAAATGACGGGCTCTGTACGATATGCTGCACATAAATTCCTGGCAAATGAATTTCATCGGGATCAAGCTGGCCAACTTCCACAAGCTCCTCCACTTCCACAATCGTGATGCGTCCTGCTGTTGCAACGAGTGGGTTGAAATTGCGCGATGTTTTACGGAATACAAGATTACCTGAACGATCGGCTTTCCATGCTTTCACAAGCGCAAAATCGCCTGTTATCGCACGTTCTAATATGTATGCTTTCCCGTCAAATATGTTTTCTTCTTTTCCTTCCGCAATAGGCGTCCCAACACCTGTTGCCGTATAAAATGCTGGAATTCCTGCTCCGCCCGCGCGAATACGTTCAGCAAGTGTGCCTTGTGGCGTTAGTTCCACTTCCAGCTCCCCACTTAAAAATTGTTGCTCGAATGTTTTATTTTCCCCAACATACGATGCGACCATTTTTGAAATTTGCTTGTCCTTTAGGAGGATGCCTAACCCAAAATCATTAACGCCGCAGTTATTACTCACAACGGTTAAATCTTTTACCCCTTTATCTTTTACAGCTTGAATTAGATTTTCTGGTATCCCACAAAGCCCAAATCCGCCAACTAAAACAACTGCGCCATCTTCTAGCCCTTCAAGCGCTAATTGTGGTGATGCTACTACTTTCTCCACATTTCCCAACACCCTTCACTTCAATAAATTTCTATTATAAACTCTTATTTTCTGCAAATACGATAGAAAAACCTTCTTATTTCCAAACAAAAAGCTAGCAGAGGAAGTTTGTTTCATCGTGTCCTTTGCTAGCTTAAAAGTTTACTCGTAAGGATGTGGTCCTTGATAAATACTGAGTACCTTCGTTTTTGGATGTCGTACATAACGCTGATTGTCTTTTAGAGGAATTTCATCCGAATCGACAGGACTCGCTTGGCCAAAATCACTTGCCACACCCATTTCTGGTACCATTCGCACTTCTTGCTTCGGTGTAAATGGTATTACGCGTTCATCCTTCACGTTCCAATCGATTAAATTTGACGCATTTGAACGATTTGTAATCCATTTATTTAGTGTATGTCCTGTCCATCGTTGTTCATTAAATGGATCACTTCCTGAAATGATAACAATATCACCATTTTTGATCGCCGCTTCATAGCGACTTTGTTCAGATGGCGACAGTTCCATACGACGTAACGACTTTTCAATTGGTGTTTCTTTAAATAATAATGTTTTAATAAAGCTGCCAATCCCGTGTGTTGTGATAATGTCGATTTGCTCGTCACGATTAAGCGAATGAAATTCATCTACATGTTTTGATAAAATATAAATTTGGTTCCGTTCCACGATGTCTGGTGTTTTACGCATTTCTTGGAGTTTTTCAAGCAATTCATTTTTCGTTTTCACAATTTCAACGGTACGTTTTTCCTCATTGCTAAACATATGCATCCCTCCAAAGGTTTCATTATCCCTTCTTTTCCCCTATGCATCGATAATAAAAACATTTCCTACTATAGTATTAATTTACTGAAAAGTAGTGTACGAGTTTCATCAAGCACGCCTTGTTGTTAGAAAGCAGTCTTTTAAAATTTATGCCGTGGTCTTGAATATCATGAGACACTTGCATCAAAAACTAAGAAAGTTTCTTTTTCGCACTTTTTCAGCTGTTGAAATAATTATGAACCGTGGTTATTTACGACGCGATCTATCAACATAAATGCGTACCTTATTTAGTTGAAACAAAAAAACGAATGAGACTAGGTAATCACCCAGCCTCATTCGCTTTTCAACTATTTAACTATTTAACTATTTAACTATTTAACTAGTAAACTCTGTGATGAATCCTGATACTTCTTTACGTTCTTTTGCTTTTGGTGCTTCGTCAAAATGACCGAATTGTAACATTGACATCACACGTTCATTTGCGCTTGCATTTAACGCTTCTCGGAATTTCGGATGGTCTAAGAATCCTGGTGTTTTCCAGCATGTGCCGATTCCTTTATCCCATGCAAGCAACTGCACATTTTGTAAGTAACAAGATGTGGCCGCATAATCTTCTAAACGCTCTTTTTGACGCATATCTTCCTTCACTAAAACAAAGGCATAGGCACCTGCTAATGTATACTTTTGCATTTGTGTTGCTAGTACCTCTTCAGAAAGTTCCTGCCATTTTGGAATTGCTAAATCACGAAGTAATTCATGAACTTTTGGTAAGGTTTCACCCGCACCTACAACAACACGCCAAGGTTGACGGTTCCCGTGGTTCGGCGCCCATTTGGCATCATCTAATATTTCTACTACTGCTTCTTTTTCTACGGATTGTCCGTTAAATTTTTTGATTGAGCGACGTTGTAAAATCGCTTCTTTTACTGTTAATGTCATCAACAAATCCTCCTTCATCCAACTAGTTCCACCTTATCATAAATGTTCATCGTTTTACATATTCCAAATTTTATTATCAGTGTGAAAATACATCCGCAATATGATAAAAATAATAGCGCATTTGCGGTGTATAGGCGCTCGAATCTACGTAGCTAAAATGACGATTAATGCTACTTGTTGTATGCGCGGCAACATAAGGCACACCATCCTCAATTTTCGTCACGATCGTACTATGATCAATGCGGCCATTGTCTTGAAAATCATAAAAAATAACATCACCCAGCTGTAGTTGTGACGGATCATAAACCCTTGTCGCCATCAACCCGCGTTCTGATGTTTCTAAATACCAACGAAGTGAATGGGAGACGGACCAACTATAGCTCCAACGCTCTTGAAGTCCAATCATCCACCACCCTTGCTCACGATTTGACATGCCTCGCATCGGAGCTTTTCCCGCATACAAACACTGCGAGATAAAATTTGTACAATCATCTTGAAACACAGGAAACGCTGGATTAAAGCTATCCCAATAGCGATACGCGTAAGCCACAGCTGCCCCTCGATCATATTGAATCGGCAATTTTCACCCTCCCACCATTATTGTCATCGTATGTCGAAGGTTTTTCGATTATCCCAATTTTTATAGGAATTTATGTAAACATCGCGCAGAAGTCGCCCGTTTCATTAAATGTCTGATACAATATTTTTAACAGTACATCGTTACATACTTGAGGGGGATTCCAATGAAGCAGCATGCAGAAAAAGAAATTTTACAGCCTACATTACTTTGCGATAAAAAGGGCAATTTAAATCCTGAGGCGATTGGCTTTGCGCGTACTCCCGTAGTGGATTGTAATTTATCGGGGCATTTCATGCGCAAGAAGAAATGGAATTATTGGTGCGTTTTTGGTGAAGAGATTTTATTTTCTACGACAATTAGTCACTTGGATTATGCTGCAGTTTGCTTTGTTTACTTCCTCGAATATGAAACACAGCGCTATTTCGAAAAAACAATCACTATTCCACTTGGTGCCAAGGTAAAAATGCCAACCCAAGTATTAGAAACGATAAACTTCGCTAATAACGAGATGACTATTACGATTACCTATTTGAATGGGGACACCCATTTAACTGTCATTTGCCCTGATTTTGATGGCGATCATTTACACGCTGAGCTTACAATCAAGCATCCACAAGATGACGAGTCATTAAATGTTGTAATTCCGTGGAATCGACAAACATTCCAGTTCACTGCGAAACACCACACATTACCCACATCAGGCAGTGTAAAAATTGGGCATCGCCAATTTAAATTCTCTTCGGAGGATAGTTTTGCGGTGCTTGATTATGGGCGTGGTGTTTGGCCGCGCGAAGCAACTTGGAATTGGGGGATGGCCTCGCAACTAGTTCGTGGTCAGCGCATCGGACTAAACTTTGGTGGACAGTGGACGGACGGCACGGGAATGACGGAAAATGCGATTTTTATCAACGGGGTGATGACGAAAATTTCAGAAGACGTGATTTTCTCTTATGATTGCAAAGACTTCATGAAACCTTGGACCGTCAAATCAAAATTTAGCAAACAAGTGAACTTAACATTTACACCATTTTTCGAGCGCATCGCTGAAACAAATGTCAAAGTCATCGCATCGTCCGTGCATCAAATGGTCGGTTATTATGATGGGGAGATTCAATTAGACGACGGTGAAATTTTGCATATTCAGCAAATGCTTGGCTGTATTGAAGAGCATGTGGCGAAGTGGTGATCTAGGGAGATAGCGATGAAGCTATCTCTATTTTTTTGAAACACTATAAATTTACCTTCTTTACACCCCTACCCTTGAAACTCCCTCTTCATATTTGATAAGATTAAATTCTGACTTTAATTGGTGATAGGAGGAACGACGATGACGATGGAACATACTGATTTTCAAAAGGAACAACAACATTTAACAGAAACAGTACATTACATGGATCAAATTTTACATAGCTCAAAAACAGATATTGAAAACGCACAAACAAATATTAAAAACGCCATGTCCAATGTAGAATACCTCGATTCAAGTGATAGCTTTTTAAATGTTTTGATGAACACGCGCTTTTTTGAACTCGCTCGCAATCAAAAAGAAGGACTAGAGGCGATTCGCCAAAAGCCGTATTTTGCACGCATTCATTTCCAGCGTGAAGGTGAAGAAGAGGAATTTCTTTATATTGGGAAAACGTCTCTTTTCCATAGCGAAACACATGAACCAATCATCGTCGATTGGCGTTCCCCTGTTGCAAACGTGTATTATGACGGGCGACTTGGCGATCTATCGTATGAAGTTCGTGATGAAGAGCTAAGCGGTCACTTATTTGCCAAACGTCAATACAACATCAAAAACGCACAGCTCGTCAATTTCCGTGATGTGGATTTAACGACAAATGATGAATTACTACAAGAAGCACTTGAAGGAAAGGCAGACGTTCGCTTAACTGAAATCGTTTCAACGATTCAAAAGGAACAAAACGAAATTATTCGTGCACACTTACGTCAACCGATTCTCGTCCAAGGCGCAGCTGGTTCTGGCAAGACAACCATTGCCCTCCACCGAATTTCGTATTTCCTTTATACGATGGGGGAACATTTTAAGCCAGAACAGCTCATGATTTTAGCACCAAACAAGTTATTTATTGATTACATTGGTGACGTATTACCAGAGCTTGGTGTCGATAAAATTTGTCAAACAACTTATGCCGAATACGTTCAAAACGCGACGAAAATTAAGCTTAAACTGCAAAACCCGAATGAGCAGCTCGAACAAATTGTGGCACAAAATAAAACCATGCACGACGAATTCCCGATTTCTAAAATTAAAGGCAGCCCATATTATCAGCTCATGATGGACCGCTATTTAGAACGCTATGAACAACAGCTTGCTGAACTTTTTGACGATGTTTTTATTGAGAAATACCGCATTATGAAGGGTGACCATTTACGTAAGCTGTTTTTAATTGAATTTCATTACATGCCGATTGAAAAACGACTCGAGCGTATTAAAAAAGTCGTTCAAACGGAAGTCAAACGGAAAACAGCTGCGGTGCTTTCCACATTAAACGCACGCTATGAAGATGCAATTGGCCGTTCACTAAATGGAATCCGCGAAGATGAAAAACGCCGACGCATCGTCACGAAATTTATCGACGAGCGTGATGAACGCATCCCTAAAATTAAACAAGAGGCAAAATCGACCGCTTCTGCTTATATGAAAAAATTCGTAAAAATCAAAGTGAAGCAAACGTACCGAGAGATCCTCACAAATCGTGAACTGCTCTATGAAATCGCTCCAGAGTGGGCGCCAGAACATACGGAACAATTTATTGCGTCCCATAAAAAAGAACAGTGGGCACTTGAAGATTTAGCCGCACTGTACTATTTACAAGCCAAAATTAAAGGAATCGCGGAAGATTGGAAAATGCGCGTGGTCTTTATCGATGAAGTACAGGACTATAGCTACTTCCAGCTTGCTGCACTGAAAGCTGGACTTGAAACGGATATGTTCACGATGGTAGGTGACCTCGCACAAGGAATTCATAGTTACCGTTCACTGACGGATTGGGGACCAGTGCTAGAACTGTTCCCACGCGCGACCTATGCGACACTGCAAAAAAGCTATCGTACAACAATTGAAATTATGGAAATTGCTAATGAGATTCTAATGAAAATGGACGAAGAATTACCGCTTGTCGAGCCCGTTGTTCGTCACGGAAAAACGCCAGAATTCATTCAACAAGACCATTTTAGTTCACAAACGATTGAAGAAACATTCTCAAAGATTAAAGCGAACAACCACCGTTCTGTTGCACTTATTTGTAAAACGACGGACGAAGCGGATGAAATCATGAAGCAGCTTGAACAAACCGAGATTCCTGCACAATTACTCGATGAAAATTCAGGGATTGACCAAGAAAAATTACTTGTTGTACCGAGCCATTTAGCAAAAGGACTTGAGTTTGATGCGGTCATGATTGTTGCCTTTGATGCCCCCTACTACGACCATGCGATTGACCGCAAACTTCTATATGTGGCATTAACACGTGCCATGCATGAACTGTATTTAATCGGTCCATCGAAAGAAACATTTTTATTGCAATAACAAAAAGGAAGCAACTGAAAATTCGACTTCAGTTGCTTCCTTCTTTTTTACATAACTCGCACAAAATAATCCAATTGATAAGACTTTATAAAGCCTGCTTTTTCATAAACGCGTAGTGCACTACTATTTTCAATCTCAACATCAAGTGAAATTGTCTTTTCACCACTGTGAATCGTATAATCTTTCACCCAATTTAAAATTTGTGTACCGATGCCGTGCCCCTGCTTATTTGGTGCAACCGCAAAAGCTGAAACCCACTGCACTTCGCCCTCTTTACGTGTTGTCACCGTGCCGACCACTTCTCCGTCTAATTCAACTGTCCACAATTTAAGACCTGCTGTTGTCGAATTAAATTCGATTAGATCCAGTGATTCCTCACGCATATCACCAAATGCCTCACTAAAAATCGATACAAGGGCCTCGGTATCTTTTTGCATAAACGGACGAATGGAGACAGCCCCAGATTCAATTAAAATTTCCGCATGAGCTTCTAAAGTTGCCTCCGAAAAGCTATATAAATAACCATTTCGTTGTAAAAAATCGCGACCAAAATGAGAGCCTTCTATCATTAATGCTAATTCGCCGTCGCTCTCACGCATGTCCATTCCGTCACGAAGTACATGTAATACAGCCTTCCCTATTCCTAACTGACGATACATAGGCGCTACTAAAAGTGACCATTCATACGTATTTAAGCCCATAATATCAATCGCTGTCCCTGCACCAACAAGCTCATTTTTATCATCATCATACACTAGCACATAAAAGCCTCGTGTTTCATAGCTTTTGGCCACCGGTAAATTCATCACATTATGATAAATGTGTCCATCACTTTCTGCTGCCTTTTTACAAAGCTCTTGAACTTCTCCGTATGTTTCTTCATCTAAAGGAAACGACACAGTAATTGCCGATAAATTCATTCTTTCTGCTCCAATTCAATCTATAATGTTCTTATTTTAGTAGAGCTCGTAAGGATTTTCAACTAAGAAAAGCTTAATAGACCTATAAATCCATCATAACCAATCAATCATTTTTTATATTTTACGCGATATTATCTATTTTTTATCGCATAATTGGGTATAGGGTATTTATATATATTATTATAAGGTTATATTACTTATAACAGTTATTCCAAAATTAAAAGCCTTTATAACTATAACGATAGCTTAACAAAACAAATTTACCCTAAAGAACTATAATTGATTTCATCTATTAAATACTTTATAATCAGTATTGTAAACTATTGGCATTTTTATATTAACAAGGGTTATAAAGGGGATAAAAATCCTATAACTTCTATTTAAAACTAGCAACTTTTTTTATCATCAGTGACTAATGTCCATTATTTATTTATAATTATAGTATTAATTTACGAATTAAGGAGACCTAACTCATGACGAATGAACAAACTTTTTCTGTTGATACCGAGCCGTTGAATGTCACTCCTTTCCCGTCTTTCATACTTCTACCTACTGGAACAATTGCCAAAGGGACCTTTATGACTTTTGACTATTCAACAGTAGAACAAGAAGAACTAAAGAAGCAGCCAATCCGCGAGACCTTATTTGCATCCATTAGCGACGACATCATTGAATCCATATTAACGAGCACACGACCATTATGTTTGCATGACATTGTCATTACAGTAAAAGAACAAACTACAATAACGGTCACTTTATATACAAAGCCCATTACTTACGAAAATCATAATGCAGTTTACGTTCTTTGCGTACCTACAGAAGATCTTCGTTCACTTGATGAAGAGCAACAGCATTTAATGGATTTAAAAAATGGGATTCATCAATCCTTTATGACTGTAACACTTGATCAGGACGGTTTTATAACACAAACGAATCAGCCTTTTTTAAAAACAAGTAATTGGACACCAAAACGTGTTATCGGAAAAACATTTTGGCAGCTTTTCCCGAAAACAGAGGCATCTGAAAAAGAGGCACAAGACATTTGGAAAACCTTGAAGAGTGGGAAGATTTGGCAAGGTGAGGTTCAAAAGCTCACAAAAGATGAGCAAGTGTATTGGGTTCAATTAACTGCGATTCCGTTATTCGGTCAAACAACTGAAACGAATCACTATTTACTCGTTGAACATGATATTACAAAAGACAAAACAATCCAATTCCAGCTAGAAAAAATTGCCTATATCGATCCAGAAACAGGCATGATTAATCTTCATCGACTTGAACAAGTAATTACAACGATGATTGAGGAGCAACGTCACTTCTCATTCGTGTATTTGAGTATCGATAAATTTTATACGATAAAAGATATCCATGACGAATTAGCTGGAAACTCATTAATTATTGAATTTACGAAGCGTATGAAAATGTATTTCCAAGACAGCACAATGGCGCGTATTAACGAAAACGAATTTGTTGTTATTACCCCTCTACCTGAATGGTTCACACAAGGCTTCTTAAATTATTTACAACAAAATCCGATTTACAACGGGAATGTCGCCGTACCACTTTCTATAAGCGGTGGTATTACACGTTATCCAGAAGATCAATCTACTTTTTCTCAGTTAATGAAAGCATCTTTAGCAACCATTACTTCGGTTCGTGAAGCAGGTGGCGACAGCATTCTGTCTTTATCTAAATCTTCTCACGCTGCATTAAACCGCAAATCAATTGTTGAAACGCGTTTATTACAAGCGCTTGACCAAAAAAACTTGCATGTTTTATACCAACCGCAGCTTGATATTAAAACAGGTAAAATCACATCTGTAGAAGCATTAGTTCGTTGGGAAGATGAAATCATTGGTGTTGTTTCACCAGACGAATTAATTCCTATTGCCGAAGAAACCGGTCTTATTAACAATATCGGTTCATTCATGTTAGAAAAAGCATGCGAACAAGCCGTCATTTGGAAAGAGGCAGGACACGGGATCAAAGTGAGTATTAACTCCTCTGTGCGTGAGTTCCGCGATAAAAATATGGCCAATTCGATTTTAGAAACACTCGGTAAGACAGGTTGCCCTGCTAACTTGCTTCAAATCGAAATCACAGAAAAATTCGCATTAGAAGCTGAGTCTGAAACAGGGATTATTAAGCAAATGCGCACGCTCGAAAACGAAGGGATTTCATTTGCACTGGACGATTTCGGTACAGGTTACGGATCATTCCGTTACATTCATTTATTACCGATTTCCTCATTAAAAATCGATAAAACCTTTACAAGTGCCTTATTAAAATCTGAAAAATCCCAGCAATTAATGAACGGTATGGTGCAATTAGGGAAATCGATGAATTTAACAGTTATTGCAGAAGGTGTTGAAACCGAGCAACAACAAGAATTACTCATCGACTATGGCTGTGACGCACTGCAAGGCTACTATATTAGTAAACCCATCTCAAATGATGAAGTAACGAAACTATTTTAAACAACAAAAAAGCTTGTAAAGCTACTGATATCAGTACTTTACAAGCTTCTTTTTTTCGCTTTCATAAACGATTGGATTGACGTTTTTCCTTGATTCATGAAACGTGAAAAGATTTGCATAATGACTTCCGCAAAAACAAGTCCCATGGCAATCGCACCAGAAATCAGAAATGCACGTATCCCATTTTGTAGCCCCGTAATATAATCCAGCTCCATGACATTCCGCATCGTATTGTAAGCAATTCCCCCAGGTACAAGTGGAATAATACCAGAGACACTAAAAACAATCATCGGCATACGGAATTTCCGTGCAGAATAGTGGGCAACAAGCGCTACGATAAACGCTCCAATGAATGAAGCACGCACATCATCCAAACCATAATCTACAAGTAAATAATAAATAATCCAACCAACCGCTCCAACAACTCCGCACGCAGGTATTGCCCTCGTTGGTGCATTAAATACAACGCCGAAGCAGGCTGTTGCGATAAAGCTAATGACGAGCTGTACGACAATATGATCTACCATTATTCTTTACCTCCTACTTCCATTAGAACGCCAGTACAAGTGCGATACCTGAACCAATCGCAAACGCGGTTAAAAAGGCTTCCGCACCCTTTGCCATGCCCGCTGTAAAATGCCCTGCCATTAAATCACGTACTGCATTTGTAATGACTAGCCCTGGTACGAGCGGCATAACTGAACCAATAATAATTTTATCAACCTCTGTTCCGAGACCAAAATGCACGGCAAGAGAGGCAACTGTACCGACTGCTACAGCAGCTGAAAATTCTGAGAAAAATTTCACGCGCGTTTTATTGTGAATAACTGTCACAATATATAAACCTAATCCCCCTGCAACAAATGCGGCTGGGATATCACTTAACATTCCATTAAACATTAGCAAGAAACAACCACTTGCAATACTCGCAGCCAAAACTTGAATTAAAATCGGTAAAAAATAATTCGTTTTTTCAATCTTCTTTAACTCGTCATGTGCCTGTTCTAATGTTATCATTTGAGATGTAAGTTTTCTGGAAATATTATTAACAAGCACAATTCGATGCAAATCAGTAATTCGAGTAGATATTGACGTAATTCGTGTCGGCTGTGTTTTACCGAGCGAAAAAATAATACCAGTTGGCGTGACATAACTTTGCGCATCCATCATATTTTGAGAACGTGCCATACGCAACATCGTATCTTCCACGCGATACGTTTCTGCACCACTCTCCATCATGATACGACCCGCAAGTAAAAAGCAGTCAATCGCCATTTCATTCTGTTCAGAATTCATAAGAGTAGGGTCCTCCCCTTCTTTTCACTACTAAGCCCATATTACTGGATGATTCACTAAAAAGACAGTCTTTTTTCGTACAATAAATGCTACAATGATAGCTTCATTTCCTTTGTTTTTAATACCCTTTGTACAGGAAATTAAATCCAGTAAATTACCAGTATTCATTATTATATTTTCATAAACGATTAGATTCATTGTTACCAATAGAAAGGGGCGTACACAACATGAAAAACACATATCGAAAAAAACGCGGACCTTGGATAGATTTGCTACTTGTTGGCACCATTTTATTTCTCGGAGCCATTATCGTCTATTTAACCGTTTTAAGTGATGAGCCCATTTTTCCAATCGACAAAAAAATTGATAAGATCGTAGCACAATCAATTATTTCTGAAGAAGAATCGAGCTTTCCTGGTGTACGTATTGTAACTGACATTTCGAATGACAAAAAAATGCCCTATGCGATTCAGTATCCTCTGACCAATTTCGAATCAGTTAATGAAGCCATCACAACCTATATAAACAATGCCAAAGACTATTACATAAATATGATGCGCATCCAGCAAGTAGCACCCGAACAAACCGGTGAACTTAACATTAGCTTACAAACATATGCGCATGATCATTACTATTCTTTCATATTAACAAACAAAACCATTTTAAATAGCAATGAACGTGAAACAACGATTGAAACATTCTTAATTGATTCTACTACAGGTGAGCTCCTCGACATTCAAACACTTCTTAATGAAGATGTAGAAAGCTTGGAAACATTCGCAACCCATATCCAATCAGAAATCGCAAAAAACCCTGCCTATGAAGGCCTTATTATAGAAACGGAATTGGCGAAGTTATCTGAGGTAGATTGGAATACATTTAAGCGATTTTCTTTAAAGGAGGAATCACTGGTTATTTATTTTGATGAAGGTGAAGTAACTCAACCAATCGCAGGTCTACCAACTGTCGAAATGTCCCTATCATTTATTAATCCCTTACTTGCAGCCGATTTTCAAATTGGCATGGAAGCAGAAGAAACGATTTTACCAAAGAAAGATATAGACCCAAATAAAAAGCATATTGCGCTTACATTTGATGACGGCCCACATCCGCAAGTAACGAAGCAAATTTTGCAGTTGCTTGAAAAGTATGATGCAAAAGCAACCTTTTTCATGCTAGGAAGTCGCATTCAATTTTATCCTGCACTTGTTCAAGAAGTACGTGATGCGGGGCATGAAATCGGCAATCATACATGGACACATCCAGTATTAACGAAAATGTCAGCAGCAGCCATCCAAAAGGAATTTGAATCAACCGAGCAAGCACTTGTCAATACAATTGGCCAAAACTCTACGTTATTCCGGCCACCATACGGAGCGATCAACGACTCTGTACGTGCACTGATTCCACGGCAATCGGTTAACTGGACGATTGACACGCTAGATTGGAAGCACCGTGATCCAAACAAACTGCTGCCAATGGTAAAGAAGTCATTGCACAACAACGCGATTGTATTAATGCACGACATCCATCAATCGACAGCGGATGGACTTGAATCTGTATTGAACTATTTACAAAGTGAAGGATACGAGTTTTTAACGGTTTCCGACGTGTTGCAGTATCACCAGTAAAATCATATACGCTTAAAAATAAATACCTCGTAAAAGAAGAAATTTCTACTTTTGCGAGGTATAGTTATTTTCAAATTCTAAACTAATCGTTTAAAAACCAATCATCTGCTGCTTTTCAAATGTTTTGCCATTATAGCTCGTTATCTTCGAGCGTGACACCGTAAATAATTGATCCCCTACATATAAAATACGTTGCACAGTATTATAGCTATCTTCATACTGTTCACCTGGACGAGCCTTTTCGATTAGCTCTGCTGTAAGCGTAATCCCGTCTGCTGTTACTTTATAAATATTGGCACCCGTCCCTTCATATTTCAAACGATCTTGGTCTTCGTCATCAGCTGGCTGATATACAGTAATCGGGAAACCAAAATAGTGATTACGTGGGTCTCTAAACAACGCTTTATGGTCGTACTGAACATTTGAATACGTACCGCGCCCTCCAATTACAACGGATTGTTGCTCTTTAGGTTGGCTAAAATCCGTAATATCGAACAGACTTAGTTTCATACCACCTGTTAGAACGATTGGCTCCTTAGAACCTTCTTCCATACGTACTTCTGTGTCATAACCTATGCCTAGTAAATGATTTTCATCAATTGGATGTAGGTAATTACTGAAGCCTGGTATTTTTAGCTCCCCTAACACCTTTGGGGCTGCAGGATTTTTGGTATCAATGACAAATAGCGGATCCGTCTCTTTAAATGTTACTAAATACGCCTTGTCGCCGACAAATCGTGCCGAGTAAATGCGTTCACCCTTCGCTAAATCACTCACCACGCCTACTTGCTTTAAATTCCCATCTAAAATGAATAAATGGTTTTTCGAATTCGTAGTTGCTCCCCAAGAGTTCCCCTCTGTTGTCGCAATACGGAAATAGCCATTATGCTCATCCATTGAAAATTGATTTAATACAGAGCCCTTTACTTTTCCTTCACCCGCTAATGTAATCTTCGTCTGATCTACTTTAATTTTATAAAGCTTTGTTTCATTTTCTTGTACTGGCGGTGCGATAATTTTTGCCTCATCTACTAAAGTCGTTTCCGCAATGCCTGTTGTCAACCAGTTGTAATTCATTCCTGCAATATAAATCGCATTTTTAGACATATACAGTTGCCCACTATTGCCTAAAAAGCTTTCTGTCGTCCATTTCGCATTCGTAACGTTATCCACGTCAATTGCCGATACTAGCAAATAGCTTGGCTGATTGCTTTCTGGTAATATACGAATTTGATCAAATGGGAGTAACTTTTCCTTTCCATCCTCATAAGTAGCAGGGCGTAATTCCAGATTCGGCGTTTCCGACATCATCCAGTAATTCGGTGTACGGCTTGAAACAACATATAAAAAATTTCCGGATTTACGAACATTCATCATGTCCCCGTCTTGCCCTACTTCACGAATCAGCTTCGGATTTTTTGCATCAGTAACATCATAAAAAACAATTTTCGTTACCGATTTTCCATCATAATAGGGCTCTCTTTGAAGCTCCACATAATCTGAATACGTAACAATTAACGTATGCTTGTGTAACATCAGATTTGTTGGATACGCATTTTTGGTTACCGTAAGACGTTTCACCACTTTTAAATTTTCGGCATCAATAATGATAATACGATTATCAGAAAGCGTATAAATGTATTTTCCATCCGTTACCGACATGTCACCTTCTTCAATACCGTCCACTTGGTTATTCGTCGTTGAAAAATCCCCACTACTGCCCCTTCCACTATCGCTCTTGCTTTCTTGCGTCGCAGTGTTTGAAGAAGATTCAGTTTCACTCATTAGCGCATTTTGTTCCCATCTTTCAGCGGCTACCTGCTCCATGGCGATATATGCTTCAAAATAACTTTTCAAATCTTCTTGTGATGTAATTTGCTTTACTGTCGCTACAACCTCAATCGAAATTTCACGGTCCCGATGAAGTTTCGTCGCCTTTACATAAGCATCACTTTTTATAGATAGCGTATATTTACCTGTTGGCAAACCTTTTATTGTCAATGTTTTCCCTGACTTATCTAATGTTATCGAACTTCCTACAGATTCGCCCTTTTCATTTAAAATTACAACTGAAGCACCATCCGTTAAACGTTCCTGTGCAATTTCTTCGTTGAATGTAAATGCATGTGCTTCCCCTTCACGGACAACCACCTTTTCTGCAGCTTCTACTTGTTTATCAACTATAAAGTAACTTCCTACTAACAGCGCTACAAATGATGCAATAATACCTAACTTATAAAGTTTTCCTTTGTTCATCTAAAACCTGCCTCCTTTTTCATCGTATGTAATGAATTAGACTCGCAATTCAGATAATAGTTACGCATTTTTTAGCGTTATTTAAAATTTCTAACCTAAAAAACGAAAGGTTACACATGTCCCTTTCGTTTTTATCATCTATTCTTTAAATGGCCAACTAGGCAGCATACAACGTAACTGCTTATCCTCACGCTTTCCAAGTACATAATCCGCTTGTACGATCGTATGAATCTCACGTGTGCCTTCGTAAATAACAGGCGCCTTCGAGTTTCGTAAATAACGTGCTACAGGATAGTCGTCCGAATAACCATATGCCCCGTGGATTTGTAGTGCATCATCCGCTGCTTTATTGGCAAAATCACATGCTTGCCATTTCGCTAAAGATGTCTCGCGTGTGTTGCGTAACCCCTTGTTTTTTAACTCCCCCACACGATAAACAAGTAAACGGCTCATTGCATAACCTGCTTCCATTTTCGCAAGCATTTGTCCAACAAGCTGATGCTCACCAATTGGTTTACCGAATGTTTCGCGCTCATGACAATACTTCACGCTCGCTTCGAGACAAGCTTGCATTAAACCAACCGCGCCTGCAGCAACTGTAAAACGACCGTTATCAAGAGCTGACATCGCGATTTTAAAACCTTCTCCTTCTTCTCCGAGCAAGTTCTCTACTGGAATTTTCACGTCTTCAAAAAACAGTTCGCCCGTGTTCCCTGCTCGAATACCGTACTTTCCTTTAATCGCCTTTGAGCTAAAACCTTCCCATTCACGGTCCACAATAAATGCTGAAATGCCGTGGTGTAGCTTTTCTTTATCGGTATAAGCAAATATGATAAAATAATCGGCCACATCACAAAGAGAAATCCATGTTTTTTGCCCATTTAGCACATAATAATCGCTTTCTCGTTTTGCATAACAACTCATCGCCGCAACATCTGATCCTGCGCCAGGCTCGGTTAAACCGAATGCACCAATTTTTTCTCCCTTTGCTTGAGGGATTAAATACTTTTGTTTTTGGCTTTCAGTGCCCCATTGCATCAGTGTCATACTATTTAACCCTGTATGCACCGACACGGCTGTACGGAACGCAGTATCCCCGCGTTCCAGCTCTTCACATACAATGGCGAGTGAATTGTAATCCATGCCCACTCCGCCGTATTTTTCAGGTACGCAGACTCCCATCAATCCAAGCTCAGCAAGTCGCTTCCAAATTGTTTGGTCAAACCCGCCCTCAGCATCCCACTGGGCGATGAAAGGCATGATTTCCGCATCGACAAATTGACGAACGGTTTTTCGTAAAAGTACTTGTTCTTCTGTAAAATCGAAGTTCATCCAATCACCCCTACCACTTTACAATCATTGCTGAACGATGCGATGTTTCCTTAATAACAACACCGCGCTTTGCCATTTCCTGAATGAATTCTTCACCTGGTACAACCGTTTCTGGTGTGTGTACTCCGCGCTGTATAATCGTTCGATTGCCAACCATTTGCGCAACAATCGAAATGGTATTTGCCGTAGCACGCGCCATTGCCGTTACGTTTTTCTCTAAATCTTTACGCACAATCATTTCATATTCATACGTAACTTGCTGTTCTTGCTTTTCACCTGAAATAATTACGCGAAGTAATACGGCATCCGCCTTTTTGCCAAGTTCTAATTTCTTTTTCAATGCTTCACGTGTTACTTCACGAACATTTACTTCTTGGCCGCCTGCTTCCACTATGTTCGTTTTATCTAAGAAACCTAAATCGGCTAACAACTTAAATTTCTCCGCATGTCCTTTATAACGAATTGTTTTATATTCAAGTGTTTTTACATCTGGGAAGGTTTTATACAATGTAGAGATTCCACCAGACGTATAAAATGCCTCTAATACGCCGAATTCATCAAAGTAAATTGGCTCAATGCCTGTTAATGATTCTACTTCTGTTAAAGCACCTTTTTGAATCATTTTTGAAGGCTCTGTATAGTGATCAAACACGCCGTCTAATGAAAACACCTGTGTATAGTGAAGTGGCGGTTTCGGTTCTGTTGGAATCCCACCAACAAATAGCTTAATAGAATCTACTGAATCCAACTTCGATGCACCATATCCTGTTAAAATATTGATCATTCCTGGAGCAACCCCTAAATCTGGAATAATGGTTACCCCTTTAATAGCGGCTTCTTCCTTTAACTGTAAAATTGCTTCTGTTATACCCCCAATGTGCCCACCTAAATCTACAGAATGCACACCCATCTCAATCGCCGCACGTACGACACGCTCATTAAATGAATAGAAGAGCGCATTAATAACGACGTCTCCTTTTGAAATAACTTTACGTAAATCGTCCTCACTATCTGCATCAAGTTGAACGACTTCCACCTTATTCGTATTTAATGTCGCGACAAAATCCTGCGTAGGCGCCACCGAAACGTCCGCTAGAAATACTTGCTCGACCTGTTCACTCGCCACTAAATCGCGTGCAATTTCTTTCCCCATTAACCCTGCACCTAACACTACTACTCTCATCTAAACATCCCCTTTGTTTGTTTTAAAGTAAAGTAATCTATGAGCAACCGTTAATTTAACGGAGTTCATGCATTGTTATCGATTTGAGCACGTTGTAATTTCCCACTGTAATCTACGTATATACTTTTCCACTCCGTATAAACATCTAAAGCTGCCTGACCTGAATCGCGGTGTCCATTTCCCGTTCCTTTTGTACCACCAAATGGCAAATGAATCTCAGCCCCTGTCGTACCAGCATTAATATAGACAATCCCCGTATCTAGTAACTGCTGCGCTTTGAAAACTTGGTTAATGTCTTGCGAGAAAATCGAACTCGACAAACCAAACTTCACGCTATTATTCACTTCAATTGCCTCTTCTAAATCTGAAACTTCTATTATACTTAAAACGGGACCAAAAATTTCCTCTTGCGCCAAAATGCTGTCGGCCGCCACGTCACTAAAAATTGTCGGTGCATAATAAAAGCCATTCGCAAGTGCGCCTACTGTTAAAATTTCTCCACCTAATAATAACTTTGACCCCTGTTGCTTACCAATTTCTACGTAATGATTAATCTTTTCAAGTGCTGCTTTATTGATAACTGGACCAACCTTTACTGTCGGGTCTAACCCATCACCAATCATCAATTGCTTCGTTGCTGCGACAAGTCGCGTTTCTAATTCCTGCTTTACATCTTTATGCACAATAACACGGCTACATGCTGTACAGCGCTGACCAGCCGTTCCAAAGGCACTCCATAAAATGGCTTCTACCGCTAAATCTAAATTCGCATCATTCATAACAATGACCGCATTTTTGCCACCCATTTCTAGCGACACCTTTTTCAAGTGCTTCCCACCAAGCTCCGCAACCTTACTTCCCGTCACCGTTGAACCTGTAAATGAAATAACGCGAATGTCTGGATGCTCAACCATGGCCGTTCCAACCGTTGGACCCGAGCCAAACACTATGTTCACAACGCCTTCAGGTAAGCCCACTTCTTCAAAAATTTTCGCAAGTTCATATGCCATGAAAGGGGTTTCATTTGATGGTTTCCAAATAACTGTATTCCCTGCAACAAGAGCAGGGAAAGCTTTCCACGTTGCGATGGCAATTGGGAAATTCCATGGTGTAATCAGTCCCACTACCCCAATCGGTGCGCGTACACTCATCGCAAATTTATTTGGCAATTCAGATGGCACGGTTTCCCCGAACAATCGTCTTCCTTCAGCCGCCATATAAAGTGCCATATCAATACCTTCTTGCACTTCTCCGCGCGCTTCTTCAATTACTTTGCCCATTTCACGTGTTAATGTTTGCGCCAAATGCTCTTTCTTCTCTTTTAATTTAAAAGCAATGTCATATAAATAGTCCGCACGTTTCGGTGCTGGTATAAGTGCCCAAGATTTTTGTGCTTCTTTTGCTTTTTGTACTGCCAAATCCACTTGTACTTTTGTTGAAAGCGGTAATGTTCCGAGCTCTTCTCCATTTGCAGGATTTATAACAGGCATAGATTGAAGCGTTGTATCCTTTACCCACTCACCGCCAATAAAATTTAACAATTCCATTCCTTCCACCTCACAAATACTTGATTTATGTTTAAATATTCGACATATTCTGTTTCATTCCCTTTTTCTCTAAAATAAATATAATTCATCCACAAATAATTTCCCCTGCAAATGAAACTTCTTCCTCATGCATGTCGTACATAGTATGACAATAGTATTTTTAAAAGGAGCAGAAAAAAATGAAAAATCACGAAATCGATTACGTACTACACGGCGATGATATGCAATTTGTTGAGGTTGAGTTAGATCCACAAGAAACCGTTGTGGCAGAAGCCGGCAGCTTAATGATGATGGAAGACCAAATTCAAATGGAAACGGTATTTGGGGACGGTTCAAATGGTTCAGGCTCTGGCTTTATGGGTAAATTAATGGGCGCAGGAAAACGCTTAATTACTGGGGAAAGTTTATTCATTACAACATTCACGAACACAGGCATGGGCAAACGCAAAGTGTATTTCGCTGCACCCTACCCTGGTAAAATCATTCCGATGGATTTAAGCCAAATGGATGGAAAAATTATTTGTCAAAAGGATGCGTTCCTCGCTGCAGCTAAAGGGGTTACAGTTGGCGTAGAATTCCAGCGTAAATTAGGGGCTGGCTTCTTCGGTGGTGAAGGTTTCATCATGCAAAAACTTGAAGGTGATGGTATGGCATTCGTACATGCGGGCGGTACAATGTATGAACGTAAATTACAACCAGGTGAAACATTACGAATCGATACAGGTTGTTTAGTCGCGATGACACAAGACGTACGTTATAATATCGAAATGGTAAGCGGCGTAAAAACAGCGCTTTTCGGCGGCGAAGGTTTATTCTTTGCGACACTTTCAGGACCTGGTACAGTTTGGGTACAATCATTACCATTCAGCCGTTTAGCGAGCCGTGTATTCGCAGCAGCTCCTATGTCACAAGGCGGTGGCGGTAAAGGTTCAGACGAAGGCGGCATCGGTGGTTTATTCGATTTATTTAATAAGTAATCTAAAATTTGAAAACCCGTTTAGCGATTATAGGCTAAACGGGTTTTCGTATGATCAAATAGGTGTATGTAAAATTCGTGATTATTGCTCGAAAAGTTTAGAATCTTTGAAGCGTTTCTTCTAATTTTCCTGCTGCTTGCTCAAGTGATTTCGTTGATTCACCAATTGTTTCGACTATATTGTCCAATGCGCGCACTTGCATGCCCACATGTTGAAAGTCATCAATTGTCGTATCCACTGCTTTTGAAATCTTTTCAAATGCGACTAATGATTGCTCATTTTGCTCCATACTATTTTGTACAAGCGCTTGAATGTGGTGAATCGCTTCAATTACTCCCGTCGTTACCTGGCTAGAATCGGCAATCAGCCTTGCAATTTGTTCGACTGAAGTTTTCGTTTGATCAGCAAGTTTCCTTACTTCATCTGCTACAACCGCAAACCCTTTTCCGTGTTCACCTGCACGTGCAGCCTCGATTGCAGAGTTTAGTGCTAGTAAATTCGTTTGACCTGCGATGCCTTTTACAATTTCAATCACGGCATATATTTCAGTAGAGGATGAATTTAGTGCTTCAACCATTTGAGACATTTCAACAGTTTTCCCATTAATCTCATTGGCTTGTTTATTTACTAACAACATTTGTTGGTAGCCTTCTTCTGACGCGTTTTTAGTACCTGTCGCACCTTCAATACTATTTTGTACATACTGATCAACGGTCTTCGTATTATCGATCAACCCTGCAACAATTTCATTGGTATCACGTGATTGTTGCTCAAGCTCTGTCGAAATCCCACCGACCACTGTTTTCACGTCATACTTAATTTGATTTTGCTGATCTGTTTGAATTGCAGCTGCAACATTCTCATATTCTTCAAGTACAAGCTGTTGTTCAAAGTTGCAAATTTTTCCGATAGCATCAATCATTTTTTCTTTCTCATCATTAGAGCTATTTAACGTGTAAATAATTTGACGTAGATTACCTTCTAGCTTTTGAAAGGCCGCTAAATACCATCTCGTTGTTAAGCCAATACGCACATGAACTCTTGACACTTTACGACGATTTTCTAAGTAATTCTCATCAATTCGCCCTTCCATCATTTCAATAATATGATGGCGTAATGTTTGACGTAAACGTTCTGACGTACTGTTTTGGCTAATAATATCACGGAACTGTGAAGCGGACTCAAGCGCTTTATAAAATGCTTCCACCACATCAAGAATACGCACTTCTACAAAAGGTTTCACGCGTCGAAGTAATCGCAAATCCTCTACTGTCAAATCAATAATCTCCATTTGTAGCAAACGTTCTTTGTCTTTTATAAATATCCCTACATTACTAAAATCTTCAACCGACTCAACAGATTGAGATTTCTTTTTAAAAGAAAACATGCGATCATCTCCCAAGTTATTCCGTACTTTCCTAATTGTAATCCAATATAGATGATGTAGGTATATTTTACAAGTGAACTTTATCACATCGGCATAAAAAAACGCCAAATTATTACAATAATTTGGCGTTTTTCTAATATTATAGGGCTAAAACAAAAATCAATACTATAGCGAGTACGATTCGGTAAATCGCAAACGGTGTTAATTTCACTTTTGAAATGAGCTTTAAGAAGAATTTAATCGAGATTAGCGCAAAAACAAAGGCACTAATAAATCCAACTACATAAAATGATAAGTGATCAAAATTTATTTGATCCCAGTGTTTAATCAGGGATAACCCACTTGCACCAGCCATAATTGGCACAGCCATAATAAATGTAAAATCAGCTGCTGTTTTATGGTCTAAGCCAAATAATACCCCACCTGAAATGGTAGAACCTGAACGTGAAAATCCTGGCCATAATGATAAACATTGAACTAATCCAATTTTTAACGCCTTGCTATAAGAAATGTCATCAAGCGATGTAATAACAGGCTTTTTTGGACCAAATTTATCCGCAATAATCATAAAGATTGCCCCAATAATTAGGCCAACAATTACCGTTTTAATACTAAATAAATGTTCATCAATAAAATCTTCAAATAATACGCCGAACACACCCGCTGGTATAATCCCCATAATGACATGCCCTAAATTGAAGCGAGAAGATTGTTGATCTTCCATTTTATAAAGCCCAATTAAACTGAGCATACGCTTCCACATGACAAACACGACTGCTAAAATCGAACCGAGCTGAATGACAATTTTAAATGTATTCGCTGAGCCCGATCCTAAAAATTCTTTTGTTTGTAGCCACATATCATCAACAATGATCATATGCCCTGTTGAAGATACTGGTGCAAACTCAGTCATCCCCTCAACAAATCCTAAAATGAGTGCCTTTAGTAATTCAATAAATTCCATTTTTTTCTCCTAACGCGATCATTTCTTCGCAAATTGTATATCAATGACCCACAATTCTGAGCGACTACCAATACGTGTTGGTGGTCCCCAAAATCCGAAGCCACTTGAAACGAGTGCATGCATTTTTTCTTTTACACGATGTCCATAGTCGAGCTCAAATGTTCGCTCAGTTATTAAATGATTGGGCCACAGCTGTCCTTTATGGGTATGTCCCGAAACATGAAAATCGGCCCCTAAATTCGCTGGCTCGTCTAAATCATCTGGTGTGTGGTTCATCACAAACCATGGCATCTCCGTATTTTCAGGCTTCATCTCACTTAATGGTAAACGATTTTTATTCGTTACATCTTCGCGCCCCGTCAAATAAAAACGTTTTCCAACTAAAATAGTTTCATCCATTAATATTTGTACACCTGCATCTGCCATCGCCTGCTTCACCGCAGGAATTTCATTGCCGTAATATTCATGGTTACCAAGTATCCCGTAAACACCATATGTTGACTGCAAATTTTTCATGACTTCTCCCATACCCGTACGAATAAATCGTTTTGGACTATCATCTACAAGGTCACCAGCAAGTAGCACTAAATCTGGTTTTTGCTCATTTGAAAGCTGCACAAACTTTTCTAAATGCCTTTTACCTGACAGCACACCTAGATGAAAATCAGAGGCCATGACAACGCGCATATCCTCACCTGGCTTGTCGATTTCAATCGTTACATTACGCACAACGGGTGAATACGCCAAATATGTACCTACTGCGAGTAAAATAAGTAATAACACAACTGAACTTGTTCCAACGAATCTTACTGTAAGCGGTGTAAATTTCACAAGTATATTCGCTAGTATACAAATCATCAAACCATACTCTAAAAAGAACATCCAATAGCTGCCGAGCACACTAAATGGCGTCAATAAAGGATGCAATTTTCCAACAAAGTAACCAAATGCAACTACAAATAATGTAATCCAATACACAACCGGCCAGCGAAATTGGTGAATGGAAAGTAGCCAAGCTCGTAAATTCCACCCAAGATAAAATGCAAGACCACCATATAAAGCAATTGCTACTATTCCTATTATCATACGCATCTCGAGTTGCTCCTTACTTCTATCTATTTTCTTTTAGTTATTGGCTATTTTACTATATCTGCACAGAGTAAGGGTAATAAATGAGCATAAAAAAGCTACAGTAAGGCTTTACACCCTATTGTAGCAAAATTTTTCTATTTATCTGCACGAACCAAAACAGTTACTTTAAATAAATCTCCGTCCACAGCGATCTCCATTTGACCACCATGCAAGTCAACAATCGATTGCGCAATGGCTAGGCCTAAGCCAGATCCATCTGTATGGCGCGAAGCATCCGCACGTTTAAAGCGTTCAATTAATTCCGATGCATCTTCATGTAATTCATACTTTGCCACGTTTTTCACAGTTAGTTCTGCATTGCCTTCATTCAACTTCAAGTTCACATAAACTCGCGTACCTTCAAGTGAATATTTACGTGCATTAACGATTAAATTATCAATCACACGCCACCACTTTTGCCCATCCACATAAGCAAAGATTGGCTGTTCTTGAATATTCACACGTAAATCAAGATTCGAGGATGCAAAATCTTCCCCATGCTCCCCGGCAGCTTGCTGGAGAAGCTGTGCAAGATCAATACGTTGTTTTGAAATTTCAATATTCCCACTCGCCATTTTCGAAACTTCAAATAAATCTTCAATTAACGTTTTCAAACGATTCGATTTCGAATCTAAAATTGCGATATATTTCGCACGCTCATCCTCGGTAATATCCGGATTTTTTAGTAAATCAGTATACGTAATAATCGATGTTAACGGTGTACGAAGATCATGACTAACATTCGTAATTAGCTCTGTTTTCATGCGCTCGCTTTTCGCCTGTTCATTTAAGCTATTCCGTACGCCATCACGCAGTCCATTTAAATTTGCCGCGTGTTTTGCAAGAGGTGACTTCCCTTTTACCTTTAAATCATTCGTCAAACGACCATTTGCCATATCCTCTGTATGCTTCATAATACGGTTTAAATACCCCATACGACGCATGAAGATGAACAACGCCGGGATGAAGAATACGACGAATAACAACGCATAAAATAAAAATACTTCGCCATCACCTGACATCGTAACCACAGCAAAGCCAAATCCGCCAAGGAAAATTACCCCTAGCAAAATCAGTGATTGTATACCGATTGAACGGTTTTCAAACATATTAACAGAAGCATTCACTAATTTTGAAAGGAACGTTTCTGGCCAAATTTTTTCGATTGCTTGATTTTCTTTAAAATATTGCCAAATCCACGCGACAACATATACAAAGGCAATGAAGCTGACATAACTTACTATGGCAATAATAATACCCTCAATCAAATTGATATAGCGCTCATAAAAAAACATTGATTGAATGTTATTAGTCAGTGCGCCATTGAACAGGAATCCGAAAAACCCTAAAATAGCGGCACCAATTAAACGTAAATCAATCGGCATACGCTCAAATAAGCGGCGGAATTGGGATTGATTATTAAATTGCTCTAATGAAACTTTAAACTTCGTTAGCAGTAACAAAAGGCTTAAAGCACCAACGGCTATAATGCAGTAGTATACGTATTTCGTCACCTTAAAAGATTGCATATCTTTACCTAAAGAGGAGCTATCAAACCACGCTTTTGGGATTGTGATGGCTCCTGAAATATTCGATAAATCTTGCTCGAGTGTATAGTCACCTTCCGTAACACCAAGCGAATCATATTCACTATAATTTATCGGATAAATGCCTGTATAAATACTCCCTACATTGTTATACGTTTTTTTATAAACAGCTCGTTCATTTATATCTCCATTACTAAAAATTTCACCGGTACCTTTATCCACAAATTCATAAGCAAAATGGCTATAATCATTTAAAACTCTTTTCTTTTCACGTTCAATAGAAGTAAGCTTTTGTGTAACCGCCTTTTTCTTAATCGCGATTATCTTATCTTTCACATACTCATCATCTTCAAAATTCTTCTTAATATCCGCAATTTTCGCATCGCGCTCTTGCTCGATCGCCTCGATGACTTCAGAATCTGTTACACCATCTAAATCCTCCATATATTGTTCTTTAATATTTTGAATTTGCTGTGCAAGCGTTCCATAATACGTTCGGTAATTTTGGATTTCCTCTTCGGATACTGTTAAAACTTTTTCAAAATCGGCTTCTGTCGGTGCATTTAATACATATTGAGACAATTCATAAATGAATTCCCCCGTCTCATTTTCAAATTGATTCGATTCATAATACGTTTTACCAAAATAACGATTACCATTAGTAAAAATTAAAATTACCGCTGTTACAACAATAAACATAAGAAAAAGCTGGAGGTGTAATTTTGATTTTTTCATTTCTCATTCCCCCTCATTAGAACGACACCTGTTGCATAATAGAGTGCAATAGGATGTCCTTACTTGTGTCGATAGAAAGTTGAACTTTTGCATCGACTAAAAAATAGACGAACTGCTTCAAAGTTGGAACAAAGCGTTCGGTAAAATAGTGATAAAAGTACGTTCCAAGAAAATAAAAGCCGATAACCGCGCCCACGCCGCCAATCCATGAGAATAGTTTATTTTTCAATTTTATAACCTAGACCCCATACCACTTTTAAATAGCGTGGATTTTTCGGATCGGCCTCAATTTTTTCTCGGATTTTGCGAATGTGCACTGCGACAATGTTTTCGGCATTATAAGCCTGTTCATTCCATACAAGCTCATAAATTTCACTAATGGAAAAAACGCGACCTGCATTCTTTAAAAGGAGCTCTGTTATTTTGTACTCGATTGGTGTTAGCTTCACAGGTTCCCCGTCCACTCTTACTTCGCGGGCCGATGCATCTAATTCCAGTCCTGCAACGGCTTGCTCTGGCTCCCCATACGTCCCTAAATTCACATACCGACGAAGTTGTGATTTTACACGCGCCATTAACTCAAGTGGGTGAAAAGGTTTTGTAATATAATCATCTGCTCCAACTGACAGTCCGTGAATTTTATCCGATTGCTCGGCTTTAGCACTGAGCATAATGATTGGAATATTACGCTCGGCACGAATTTTGAATGTTGCTGTTATGCCGTCCATGTTCGGCATCATAATATCTAAAATAATTAGATGTACTTCATTTTCTTCAAGTAGCTGGATTGCCTCAAGCCCATCCGCTGCTTTCAACACATGATAGCCTTCGTTTTTCAAATAGATTTCAATTCCGTCACGAATGTCCTCGTCATCATCGGTCACGAGCACCGTTAGCTGATTCATCTGCTCACCTCATTTACTTTTTCTTATATCCTTATGATACGTTCCATTTCTTAACATCTTGTTAGTTAAATTCTGAAGAAATTCTTAAGATTTATTTTACTATAGGTTGATAAAGCTATTGTCAAAGTTAATCGGTTTTCTAATAAAGTGATGATTCAGGTGTATCGGTTGGGCGGGCTAAGCACACATTCACAAAGCCTCTTTGCAAGAGTCTCTGCGAATGTTCTTTGTGCTGTGTGTAAGGCCCGCCTATATTAGATCTATTTCATTAAATTTTCTTCAAAAATAGTGAGGCGCTATGCTAACGCAAGGCGCCTTTGCTTGTAATAGCGCCTTACCTCTTTAGAAATTAGAAATAATTTAATAGACTACGCTTTATTTGGCGAGCCTAGCATACACTTTCCTTAACCTCTAAATTAAAACAGGATGTCCTTTATTAGAAAAAGCCGCTTCATTATGAAGCAGCCTTTCTCGCACCTACTGTTAAAACAACAATCCCACCTAATAGTAAGCCAACCCCTACCCAAGATAGTGGACTTAAGTATTCACCCACTAAAAATACACCAAGAATTGCGGCTGTTAGTGGCTCTGCTAAGCTTAGTGTTACCGCTGCTGAAGAACTAATTTTTTTCAATCCGCCTAAAAACAATACATAAGCTACACTCGTCGCTGCTAATGCCATAAAGAGCATGGCACTTAAATTCGTACCTTCTGTAAGCCAACCCAACCCGTCACGTGCAGCAAATGGCATTAGAAATAGTGCACACATTGAAAAGGTCATTGCAACTGCTGGTAATGTATCCTCTCGCTCCATCAATTGTTTACTCACATTCGTATACAGTGCGAACATGAAACCCGCTGTTAAAGCAAGCCCTACTCCGACTGGATCAACAACTGCTTCTCCGCGATTGGCAAATAATAATACACAACCTACAATTGCTAAAATCGTCGCGATACCCCAGACCTTACTTGGACGTACTTTCCAAATAAGCCATTCCAGGATCCCAGCAAAAACAGGTGAACTACCAATCGTTACAACCGTTCCAACTGCCACTCCCGTAAAACGCACCGACGTGAAAAATAAACTTTGGAACAAGGCTATGGCAATCGCCGCTAAAATCGTCCATTTCCACGACCACTTTTTAAAAGAAATTTTACGCATTGCAATTGTCGCGATTAATAGCACACCTCCCCCAATAGCCGAGCGAACACCCGCTACAGAAAATGAAGAAATCCCTTCTGTTAAAAAGGTTTGCGTTGTGCCCACTGTCCCCCAAAGCATCGCCGCAAGTAATACACATATGTATGGCCAGATATTCACACTACAGCACCCCTGTAATTACCATATTTTATAATATTATGCTAGCATACAAAAGAATCTTTATCGAGATGAAGTTTTCCGCAATTCGTTTTATAATAGAGGTAGTACAGATTAAAGGGAGGTCATCATTATGTATAAATCAGTCGAACAAACTGCTCGTGACATTGGCATGCCGGAGCATCAGATTCTTCAATACATTTATGCAGGTCGAATTAAAGCAATTCCTGATGGTGAAGACTTTTTAATTAATAGCGCACAATTTGACACATACCATCAGCAGCTTGAACGCATTAAAGAAGAAATAGAAATTTGGCGAAATACGCCGATCCCTGAAGATATGGATGTAAAAGACGAAGACTAAAAAATGAAGCGAACTCATCCAATTTGAGTTCGCTTCATTTTAATTAAATCGTCACTGTAAATCCAGCGCACTTACCGATAATCTCTGCATAATCTTCCACCATGACACTCGCCGTTGGATACATGCCTGCACCTGGACCTGTAATCGATAAATTACCGATATAATTTGTATCCATCGCTACTGCATTGAACACATCGTCCACAGGGTAAAGTGGATGTTCCTTATCGACTAATAACGGTGCCACTTTCGCAAAAATCGTCCCATCTGCTAACTTTTCTACTTCTGCTACATGGCGATAACGAAGTCCTTTTTCCGTCGCCACAGCCACTTGCTCAGCTGAAATCGTATCAATTCCGATCACCTCAACGTCCGACCAGTTTGGCTGCTCTCCGAAGGCTAAGCTCGATAAAATCATCAGCTTTTTTAACGCATCTTGACCAGAAACATCATTAAACGGATCCGCTTCTGCATAACCTAAACGCTGTGCTTCTTTTAACGCATACTCAAAGCTCCAGCCTTCTGCACGCATTTTCGTTAAAATATAGTTCGTCGTTCCATTCAAAATTCCTTGAACACGACTGATATCATTTACAAGTAAAATGTTTTTCATCGTTTTAATAATAGGTACACCACCAGCTACAGATGCTTCGTAACCAACGAATACACCATTTGCCTTCGCTAACGCTTCAAGCTCTTCTCCGCGCTTAGCTAGCATCACTTTGTTTGCTGTAATGACATGGCACTTTGCCTCAACCGCACGCTTTAAATAGCTAAATGCTGGCTCTTCGTTTACGATTGCCTCAAATACGACCTGGAGGCCATTCTCTGCTAATACGTCCTCCATTGACTCTGTCATTAAATGCATCGTACCCGGTACACGCTCTCGGCTCGCATCCGTTACTAAAATCTTCGCTACTTCTAGTTCTACACCTAGCTTTTCGCGAAGCTCCTGCCTCTTCTCTTTTAAAATATGGTAAATCCCTTGACCTACTGTGCCAAATCCTAAAATGGCCGCCTTGATTGTTGCCATGCCTTTCTCCTCCAAATTCCTAACACATCTATATTGACTAATAATTCTAATAATTTAACTTAAAGAAATTCTATCCTATATAATACACGAAAACAAGGGAAATCTCGCCTAGAAGGACATTTGTTCCCCCTAAACGGTCAATATTCCATAGAAAATCATTTTTTGCTAGCGAAATTGGGAATAAGGTCATTGTCCTAGTTGGTCACATGAGGGTGTATATTTACGCTAAATGCACAGCGCTATAAAAGCAGGTGAACCACTACCCTTTGTGAGCTTTGTAATTCTTTATATGGATAAAGGAATTTGAATAGGAGCATTTTATAATTATCGTAGTATCCTGCGAATAGTATATAGAGAAAAGGAGGGCTTTATCAAAGGTGAGGAAACACGGTTACCTATTCTTAGCTGTATGTTTAAACTTAGCACTTGTTGCATGCTCGGAACAAGTCGCTAGTACCGAACAAAGTAGTTGGTCATATGATGAATTCAATGGACCTGAATACTGGGGGGAACTAACTCCTGAAAACTCAGCGTGTGTCAACGGACGCGAACAATCACCCATTAATCTTGAATTTTCCCAAGTAAAAGCAGATAAAAAATTAAAAGGAATGCCCATTTACTATGAGCCCACAACGATTACACTCCAAAACAACGGTCATACCATACAGGCTAATGCCACAGATGAAATTAACAGCATTGTCATTGAAGGAAATGAGTATAGGCTTTCTCAATTTCATTTTCATACGCCTAGTGAACACCAGTTGAATGGTCAAAATTATGATATGGAACTACATTTAGTACATAAGGACAACAATGGTAAACTGGCCGTCCTTGGAGTGATGATTCAAGAAGGTCGAGAAAATGAAACACTCGCATCTATTTGGGCTGTCTTACCAAAGGGAAAAACTAAAAAAATTATTTCTAAAAAATATCTAATTGACTTACAAGCGTTACTACCTCCAAATCAAATAGCTCTCCATTATGACGGTTCATTAACCACACCTCCTTGTACAGAAGAAGTAAAGTGGATTGTTTTTGAACAGCCAATTGAAATGTCAAAAGAACAAGTTCAAGCATTTCAGCAAATTTTCTCAGATAATCATCGTCCTGTTCAACCTCTAAATGAACGAGAAATTATTAAAAGACTGCGTTAGGCGAAGGTTATTCCAACCCTAAGGTTACTGATGAACGCCCTCATGAGATTGGATTACTATTGTGAATAACGTTTCCAAATAAAGATCTGGTAACACACCAAAAGGCACGAAACGCTGTTAAAACAGTTCGTGCCTTTTCGATGATAATATAGAGATGTCTAATAACCTTTTAAACTATTACTTAGCTATAAGAATTTGACCTGTAGTTACATATTCCTTTATCTCCGAAACAGACATTCCATTTATACCCAAATCCTCAATTGTTCTACCCTGATCTTCTAAATCTTCATTTACTAATATAGTGGCCAAAGTTATTAAAGAATCCATAACTGGTGTTTTAATGCCTAAGTAAGTAGCAATTGAAGCATAAGTTTTTAAGCCAAAAGGAATATCCTCTGTTAAATATCGCGAATTTAAATTACTAGGTCCTTTAATCGGTGTTAAACTACGGCTACCATTTAAAACTTCCCATGTATCTCCTTTTGGTCCATATCCTGAAGTGTGAAGTAAATCGCCAATTGTCATTAAGGATAGTTCAAATTTACTTCCTATTGCTATGCGCTCATTATCTAATTGTTCCATTACACGTATTACAGAAGGTGTCATACCTTCTTCGTAAATATAAAAATCCCCATTTGAACGTTCAATACGACCAGCATTTAAAATCGTGCCTGGGGGGTGATCGATAGGGTTCATACTACTCAGCCCAGCCTCTAATACGTTACTAACCATTCTTACATTTAAGATATCTTTTAATATATTTTCTGCCCAGTCTGTTTTAGTTGCTGGGAATACACCTATTTGAACAAGGATTTTAACGTTTACTCGTACTTTTCCTGGTCCTTCAAGTCTCGTAGCATAAGGTAAAGTATCTGATTCTGCAATCACTACATCTTTATTTGCATTTAACTCTTTCCAAGTGTTGACGAACTCTAATGATCCTAGCGTTCCTGGTAATAAAACTACAAGTTGGTTAGAATTCACCTTTTCAGCAAGTAGTTCAGCATACCCTTTATGCGCAAATGCCGGAACAGCTACTAAAATAACTTCTGCCCCTTCAATTGCTTCTTCAATGGATGATGTCACCAAAGAAATGTCGGCTACACCGCTGAGTACTTCCCCAACACATTCAATTTTTCTTGTTTCAAATACGCTATGCATATTCCCTTTAAACTTTTCCATTTCGAACAATCTAACTTCATGACCAGCTAAGGACAAATCCGCAGCCAATGTATGGCCCCCATTTCCTCCACCTAATACCGCTACTATTCTTTTCATCGTTATAACCCCTTTAAATGATATATAGTCTTATTTTGAGTCGATAATATCCTCTTTATAAAATTTTGCACATGTAATTCCGGTCCATAATGTTGCGACAATCAAAATTATAGGAATACCGTACAATAAAATATTAAATAACATCATTTTTTACCAGCTCCTCATGATCGGAATAATTAACTTTTTCGAGCCCAGACTGTTTAGTAATATTGTGTGTTATGCAGAACGCAATAATATTAGCTACAAACCCTGGTGCTACTCCTGACATACTAAATGGCTCATTTAAAACAAATGTCCATATAATTGTTGTAATTGCTCCAACAATAATTGAAACAATTCCTGCGGTTGGATTTTTTATCTTTAATAGAATCCCTATTACTAACGGGAATACTATAGTTGGGGCCCATAAATAATACGAATATTCTAAGGCCGAAATAATACT